>DATJBO010000164.1:0-4070 GCA_035515315.1 Solirubrobacteraceae bacterium | reverse complement strand
CTCGTCGGTGCCCTCGCCGATCGTGAGGATCTTGGCGTCGCGGTAGAAGCGGCACACGGGGTACTCCTCGATGTAGCCGTAGCCGCCGTGGATCTGCACGGCCTCCTCGCTGCAGCGCACGGCCAGGCGGCCGGTCTTCAGCTTCGCCTGGGCGGCGGTCAGGCTGAAGCTGCGCCCCGCGTCCTTCTCGCGGGCGGCCTTGTACACGAGCAGGCGAGCCGCCTCGATCTCGGTTGACATGTCCGCGAGCTTGGCCCCGATCGCCTGGAACTTCGAGATCGGCTGCCCGAACGCGCGCCGCTCGCGGGCGTAGGAGAGTGCCTGGTCGAGCGCCCCCTGCGCGAGGCCCACGCCCATCGCGGCCACCCCGATGCGGCCGATGTCGAGGATCTGCAGGAACTGTTTGAAGCCGGCGCCGCGCTGTCCCAGCAGGCTCTCCTCGGGAACGCGGCAGTCGCTGAACGTCAGCGGCCGCGTGTCGGAGGCGTTCCAGCCCATCTTGCGGTACGGCTCGCCCTGCTCGTAGCCGGGGGTGCCGTTGGGCACGATGATGTTCGAGATCTCCTTGCTGGCGCCGTCCCCGCCGGTCACGGCGGTGATGCAGACCATCCCGGAGATGTCGGTGCCGGCGTTGGTGATGAACTGCTTGGCTCCGTCGATCACCCACTCGCCGTCCTGCAGGCGCGCCCGCGTGCGGGTGTTGCCGGCGTCCGAGCCGGCCTCCGGCTCGGTCAGCCCGAACGCCCCGAGCACCTCCCCCGAGCACAGGCGCGGCAGCCAGTCCTGTTTCTGCGCCTCGTTGCCGAACAGGTACACCGGCTGGGTGCCTAGCGAGGTGTGGGCGCACAGCGTGATCGCCACGGAGGAGTCCACCCGCGTCAGCTCCTCGACGGTCAGCACATAGGCGAGCGTGTCGCCGCCGCCGCCGCCGTACTCCGCCGGGAACGGGATCCCCATCAGGTTCAGCGCCCCCAGCTGGCGCACGATCTCGTATGGGAACGACTTCGTGCGGTCGAGCTCCTCGGCCACCGGGGCGACCTCGCCCTCGGCGAACTCGCGCACCGTGCGCCTGATCAGCTCGTGGTCGGGGGAGAGGTCGAAGTCCATCGCCGAATCAGCCGCAGTAGGACCGTGCCAGCTCGACCAGCAGCCGCACGCCGTAGCCGGACGCTCCCTTGCCCACGTACGGGCGCCCGAGCTCCCACGCCGAGCCGGCGATGTCCAGGTGCGCCCACGGCGTCTCGCCGACGAACTTCTGCAGGAATGAGCCGCCCACGATCGTGCCCGCCTTGCGCGCTTCTGGGGCGTTGTCGAGGTCTCCGTAGGTGCCCTTGATGAGCTCGTCGTACTCCTCGTGCAGCGGCAGCCGCCACACGATCTCGCCGCTGCGCTCGCCGGCGTCCACGATCCGCCCGGCGAGCTCGTCGTCGTTGCTCATCAACCCCGAGTAGGTGGAGCCGAGCGCGACGATCACCGCGCCGGTGAGGGTCGCCAGGTCCACGACGCGCTCGGCCCCCTGCTCGATCGCGTGCCACAGGCAGTCGGCCAGCACCAGGCGGCCCTCGGCGTCGGTGTTGTTGACCTCGATCGTGATCCCGTTGGCGGCGGTCACGATGTCACCGGGCTTGACCGAGCGGCCGCTGGGCAGGTTCTCGGTGGCGCCCAGCACCGCGACCACGTCGAGCGGCAGCTCCAGGCGGGCGATTGCCCCAATCGCCTCCAGCACGCTGGCGGCGCCGGACATGTCGAACTTCATCTCCGACATCTTCGCCGAGGGCTTGATCGAGATCCCGCCGCTGTCGAAGGTCACGCCCTTGCCCACCAGGCCGAGCACCGGGCCATTCGCCCCCTCGCCGCGGTAGCGCAACGTGATCAGCGCTGGCTCCTCGTAGGAGCCCTGGGCCACGGCCGCGAAGGCGCCCATGCCCCGCGCGATGATCCCGCTGCGGCCCTCTACCTCGACGCTGAGGCGCTCGAGCTCAGCCGCCATCGCGGTGGCGTGCTCCGCGAGCGCCGAGGGCGTGAGGTCGTTGGCAGGGCGGTTCTGGAGGTCGCGGGCGCGGTTGGCGGCCTCGGCCACGACGGCCGCCTGCGCGACGGCCGGCTCGAGCCCGGGGTCCTGTCCGGCCACGACCAGGGCCTCGAGCTGCTTCGGCTGAGCGTCGGCCTCGGCGTCGGCCTTACCGGAGCCCGCGCCCTTGGCCTGGTCGAAGCGGTAGTCGGCCAGCACGGTCCCCTCCACCAGGCCGGCGGCGATCGCGGGGTCGCCGACCGCCGGCAGCATCCAGCACAGCCCGCGCGCGGAGATCTCGCGCGCCCGCCTGCAGACGGCTGCGGCCGCCACGCGTGCGCGCTCGGGATCGAAGCGCTCCTCGGGGCCGAGGCCGACGATCAGCCAACGCCGGTCCGCGGCGTGCGCGAGCGCCAGCGCGCCGAGCGTGCTGCGCGCCTCGCGCGAGGCCACCAGCTCGCCGACCTCGGCCGGCACGCCCTCCGGCGCCTGGCCGCCGTCGAAGAACCCGACCGCGATCGTGTCGGCCTCGCCGGGAGGCGGCAAAGTGGCGCTCGTGCCCACATGCATCGGTGCGCGGGACGATATCCGCGCGGCCCGGTCGCCGGGAGCGGGAGCAGGTGTCCACTACCATCTCCGCAGCCGGCGCAGGCAACGATCTCCAGGAGGCCCCAGTTTTCATGCCCAACACCGTGATCCTCGGCGCGGCCCGCACCCCGATCGGGAAGATGGGCGGCGGGCTCTCGACGCTGCCCGCCACCGAGCTCGGCGGGCTGGCGATCTCGGCGGCGCTGGAGCGCTCCGAGGTGGACCCCGAGCAGGTCGACCACGTCGTCGTCGGCCAGGTGCTGCAGGCGGGCCAGGGCCAGATCCCCTCGCGCCAGGCGCAGATCAAGGCCGGCATCCCCAAGGAGGTTTCCTCGGAGACGATCAACAAGGTCTGCGCGTCGGGGCTGAGGGCGAGCGTGCTGCTCGACCAGGCGATCCGCACCGGAGAGGTGCAGGTCGGCGTGGGCGGCGGGATGGAGTCGATGTCGAAGGCCCCCTATCTGATGCCGCAGGGCCGCTTCGGCTACCGCATGGGGGACGCCAAGATCCTCGACGCGATGGTCAACGACGGCCTCACCAACCCGTTCTCGGGCAAGCAGATGTTCATCGAGGCCACCGAAGTGGCCGACGAGCTGGAGATGACCCGCGCCGACCTCGACCGCTGGGCGCTGCGCTCCCACGAGCTGGCGCTGAAGGCGATCGACGACGGGCGCATGTCCGAGGAGATCGTCCCCGTCACGATCCCCAACAAGAAGAGCCCGGACAACCCGACGGTCGTCGAGGTGGACGAGGGCCCCCGGCGCGACACCTCGCTGGAGCGGCTGGCGGCGCTCCCCGGGCTGGTCGGCAAGGACGGCTCCCACACCGCCGGCAACTCGCCCGGCGTCAACGACGGGGCCGGCGCGCTGGTGCTCGCCTCCGACGAGTGGGCGAGCGCCAACGGCAAGCAGCCCCTCGGGGAGATCGTCGCGCACGCGCAGAGCGCCAACGACTTTGCCTATCTCGCGACCACCCCGGCCACGGCGGCCCGCAAGGCGCTCGAGAAGGCGGGCCTGCAGCCCGGCGACATCGACCTGTGGGAGATCAACGAGGCGTTCGCGTCGGTGACCCTCAACTCGATCAGGATGCTCGGCATCGACGAGGACAAGGTCAACGTCAACGGCGGGGCGGTCGCGCTCGGACACCCGATCGGCGCCTCGGGCGCGCGCATCCTCGGCAGTCTGTTGCTGGAGCTGCGCCGCCGCGGCGGCGGGCTCGGCTGCGCGGCGATCTGCTCCGGCGGAGGACAGGGCGACGCGCTGATCCTGCGGGTCTAGTGCCGCACCCGCCGGGCGAGCCGGGCGGTGCTGCGAGGGAGGGGGCCCGGGGAGCCGCCTTCTTCGACCTCGACAAGACGCTGATGGCCGGGTCCTCCGGGATCTTCTTCGCCCGGGCGGCCTACGAGACGGGCATGATCTCCCGCTCGCGCCTGGCGAAGGACGTCTACGAGAACGTCCGCTTCAGGCTGCTG
>DATJBO010000163.1:0-3254 GCA_035515315.1 Solirubrobacteraceae bacterium | reverse complement strand
CGCTCCTCGCGCTCGGCGCCCTCGAGCCCGTCGAGCAGCCCCGCCGCCGCGAAGTCGATCTCCTGGTCAGCCATCGCGCCGGCCAAGCCTATGACAGGCAGGCGTCCGGGCAGCCGCGCAGAATCACTGCGCATGATCGTGATCGGCGTCGACCCAGGCCTCGCGAGCACCGGCTATGGCGTGGTGGAGCGCCGCCGGGGCCGGCTGCTGGCGCGCGACGGGGGCGTGATCGAGACGGACGCGGGGCTCGCGCAGGAGCGCAGGCTGGCCGAGATCCACGCCTCTGTCGAGGGCCTGCTCGAAGAGCACCGCCCGCAGGCGGTGGCGCTCGAGCAGCTGTATTTCGGCCAGAACGTCCGCACCGCCTTCGCCGTCGGGCAGGCCCGCGGGGCGGTGATGCTGGCGGCCGGCCAGCGCGGCGTGGAGTGCTTCAGCTACACCCCCCAGCAGGTGAAGGGGGCCGTGTGCGGCCACGGCCGGGCTCCCAAGGAGCAGGTCGGGCGGATGGTGGCCGCGCTGCTGGGGCTGACCGAGGACCCGCGCCCCGACCACGCCGCCGACGCCCTCGCCGTGGCAGTCTGCCACGTCAACCGGGCGCCGCTGGCACTCGCGCTGGCGGGGGCGGGCGTGGAGGCCGGGGCGGCGCGATGATCGACCTGCTCCACGGCGAGCTCGCCTCGGGGGGCGCCGACCACGTGGTCGTGCTGTGCTCCGGCGTCGGCTACCGCGCCGCCGTGTCCGCGCAGACGCTGCGCCGGCTGCCGGCGCGCGGCGAGACGGTGAGGCTGCACACCCACCTGATCTCCCGCGAGGACACGCTCACGCTGTACGGGTTCCACAGCGAGCACGAGCGCGAGCTGTTCCAGATGCTGCTCACCGTCCAGGCGGTGGGGCCGAAGGTCGCCCTCGCGGTGCTGTCCGTGACGGCGCCCGAGGAGCTCGTCGCGGTGCTCGCCGCGGGCGACGCCGACAGGCTACGGGCGGTGCCCGGGATCGGCAAGCGCACCGCCGAGCGGATCATCGTCGAGCTGCGCGAGAAGGTCGCCCCCGAGGAGCCGGGTGGGCCGGCGCGGGTGCCACTGATCGCCCGCCGCGGCCGGCCGGGTTCCCCCCGGGCGCTCGCGCGGGCAGGGCTGGTCGAGCTCGGGTACGCGCCGGAGGAGGCCGACGAGCTGCTGGCCGACGCCGAGGGCGAGAGCCCGGAGGAGCTGATCTCGAGCGCCCTGCGCCTGGCACGGGCGGGGGCCTGAGCCGATGCCCGCCCCGAGCACCCGCATCCAGACGCCCTACCTGGTCGCCGAGGACGAGCTCGACCGCTCGCTGCGCCCGGGACGGCTGGAGGAGTTCGTCGGCCAGGACGCGCTGCGCGACCAGCTCGGCGTGGCGATCGAGGCCGCCGCGGGCCGCGGCGAGGCGCTCGACCATCTGCTGCTCGCCGGGCCGCCCGGCCTCGGCAAGACCTCGTTGGCCCAGATCGTGGCGGCCGAGCTGGAGGTGCCGTTCGTGGCCACGGCCGGCCCGGCGCTCGAGCGCAAGGGCGACATCGCCTCCTTCCTGACCGCGCTCGAGCCCCGCTCGGTGTTCTTCGTGGACGAGATCCACAGGCTCGCGCGCACGCTGGAGGAGACCTTCTACCCGGCGATGGAGGACCACCGGCTGCCGATCACCGTGGGGCAGGGGGCGGGCGCGCGGGTGGTCACCCTGGAGCTGCCGCCGTTCACGCTGGTCGGCGCCACCACCCGCACCGGGCTGCTGAGCACCCCGCTGCGCGACCGCTTCGGGATCCAGGCCCGCCTGGAGCCCTACACGGTGGGGGAGCTGGCGGTGATCGTGAGGCGCTCGGCGCGGATCCTCGAGATCGAGATCGAGGACGAGGGGGCCCACGAGATCGCCTCCCGCAGCCGCGGCACGCCGCGTGTGGCCAACCGCCTGCTCAAGCGCGTGCGCGACTACGCGGAGGTCCGTCTCGACGGCGTGGTGGGCGCGCCCGCGGCGCGCGCCGCGCTGGAGATGCTGGAGGTCGACTCGCTCGGCCTGGACCGCCTCGACCGCAGGATCCTCGAGGCGATCTGCGTGAAGTTCGCCGGAGGGCCCGTCGGGCTGTCGACGCTGGCGGTGGCCGTGGGGGAGGAGCAGGACACGATCGAGGACGTGTACGAGCCCTACCTGCTGCAGGAAGGGCTGATCAAGCGCACGCCGCGGGGCCGGGCGGCAACCGCGGCGGCCTTCGCCCACCTCGGCCTGGCCGCGCCGGAGGAGCTCAGCCGGGCGCTCTTCTAGCGACCCCGGCCGGGTGCTTTAGCGGCCGCTGAGACGAATCTGGCAGCGTTTGGGTCCGGCGTCCTTCCCGCCGAGCCTTTCGTAGTCTGTGTACCCAACGATGTCTCACCCGTTCATCTGCCCCAACTGCGGACACCGGACGAGCGAGCTCGACCGCAACCTCGGCTTCACCCGGCAGCCCAAGGGCTGTGCCAAGTGCGGTTTCGCGTTCCTGTTCGAACTGCTCGACGACTACTACCCGGCGCCGGACGCCGCATTCTTCGTGTGCGACGGCGAGGGCAGGATCGTCGGCTGCGGCAAGAACTCCTTCGCCTTCACCGGCCTGGAGGAGGAAGAGGTGATCGGCCAGCGCGTCGAGGAGGTGCTCGGGCTGAGCTTCTCCAACGGCGACGACCCGGTCGAGACTGTGCTGGAGTGGGGCGTGCGCGCTCTCGAGGTGCCGGTCGAGGTCAGCGGCGAACGGGACGTTGCGGCGAGCGCGAAAGCGGACATGTTCCCCGCCTACGACGACGACGGCGGACTGCTGCTCGTGCTGACCCCGGACAAGTAGTCTGAGCTGGGGCCCATGACAGACCGGCGGCGCAACATCCTGATCCTGCTCGTCGTCGCGGGGCTGATCGCTGCCTCGGCGGCGGTCATCGCCACCAAAAAAACGCGTCTCGGGCTCGACCTGAAGGGCGGCGTCGAGCTCGTCTACCAGGCCAAGCCGACGGCCCAGTCGAAGGTCAACACCGAATCGCTGGAACGGGCGATCAACATCATGCGCAAGCGCGTCGACCAGATCGGCGTCTCGCAGCCCGAAATCCAGCGCTCGGGCAAGGACGAAATCGACGTCGCGCTGCCCGCTGTGCACAGCATCCACCGCGCCGAAGAAGCGGTCGGCACCACCGCCCAGCTGAACTTCTACGACTGGGAGACCAACGTGATCGGCCCCAACGGCAAGCCCGAACCGAGCGCGGGCACCGTGACGGGCG
>DATJBO010000162.1:0-2315 GCA_035515315.1 Solirubrobacteraceae bacterium | reverse complement strand
GCCGGGGCGGCGCCTATGCTGAGAGAGACCGTGCTCAACGTGTTGCTGACAAACGACGACGGCATCGAGGCGGACGGCCTGCAGAGCCTGCGCCGCGCGCTCGTCGGCGTGGCGGGCGTGCGTCTGGCGGTGATCGCCCCCGACGGCAACCGCTCGGCGATGGCGCGCTCGATCACCACCCGGCGGCCGCTGTGGGTCGAAGAGGTCCCCTTCGCGGACGGCACCAGCGGCTACGCCACCGACGGCACCCCGGTGGACTGCGTGCGCCTGGCCAGCCTCGGCCTGGTCGAGGGCTTCGCCGCCGACCTGGTCATCTCGGGCATCAACCACGGTGCCAACCTCGGCGACGACATCACCTACTCGGGCACCGTGGCCGCCGCCCTCGAGGGGGTCGTGCTGGGCCTGCCGGCGATCGCCGTCTCCCAGCAGTCGCGCGCGGGCGCGCTCGACTACCGCTTCGACGGGGGCTTCGGCTTCGAGGTGGCCGCGGCGTTCGTGGCGGGGCTGGTGGAGAGGATCGAGGAGGTGCCGCTCCCGAACCGCAGCCTCCTGAACATCAACGTCCCTGCCGCTGCGCCGGTGGGGGTCGAGGTCACGAGCCTCGGCAACCGCATCTACCGCGACGAGCTCAAGCTCGAGAGCGAGGAGGAGCGCGGCCGGCGCTACTGGATCTACGGCTCGGACCCCGGCTTCCACGACGTTCCGGGCACCGACCTCGCCGCCGTGGCGGCGGGGCGTATCGCGATCACCCCGATCCACTTCGACCTCACCGACCGCCCGAGCATCGAGGCGCTGGCCCGGTTCGACCTGCAGGCGCTGCTCGACCCGGCGGTGCGGGGAGCGATGCCGTGAGCGCGGCCACCGGCGCCGCCAGGGCCACGGGAAAGCCGCCGCGGGAGCTCACCGAGCGCGCTCGCGAGCTGCGGGAGCAGCTCGAATATCACGCCCACCGCTACTACGTCCTCGACGACCCCGAGATCGGAGACGACCAGTACGACCGCCTGCTCGACGAGCTGCGGGGGATCGAGGCCCAGCACCCCGAGCTCACCACCCCCGACTCGCCCACCCAGCGTGTCGGCGGGGAGCCCGTCGGGCGCCTCGAGAAGGTCCGCCACCTGGAGCCGATGCTGTCGCTCGGCAACGCCCGCTCCGAGGAGGAGCTGCGGGCGTGGGTGGACCGGATGCGCAACCACCTGGCCCGCGAGGGGATCGAGCAGCGCGAGTTCCGCTACGTGGTGGAGCCGAAGATCGACGGCCTGGCGATCAGCCTCGTGTACCGCGACGGGGTACTCGAACGGGGGGCCACGCGCGGCAACGGCGAAATCGGCGAGGACGTCACCCACAACCTCCGCACGATCGGGGCGATCCCGCTGCGCGTGCAGGGCGCCCCCAGCCTGCTGGAGGTGCGGGGCGAGGTGTACATGTCGCTCAAGGACTTCACGGCGCTGAACGAGCGCCGCGCCGAAGCCGGCGAGTCGACGTTCATGAACCCCCGCAACTCGGCGGCCGGGACGATCCGCCAGCTCGACCCCCACGACGCCGCCAAGCGCCCCCTGTCGATCTGGTGCTACCAGGTCGGCGTGACCGAGGGCCTGCACTTCGAGACCCACTCCCAGGCGCTGGGGTGGCTCGGCGACCACGGCTTCCGCGTGAACCCGGGGATCCGCACGCTCGCCACCGAGGAGGAGGTGATCTCCCAGTGCCGCGAATGGGAGCGCCGCCGCGGGGAGCTCGACTTCGAGATCGACGGGGCGGTGGTGAAGGTCGACGACCTCGCCCTGCACCGGCGCCTGGGGTCGGTGGGGCGTGAGCCGCGCTGGGCGGTGGCGTGGAAGTTCCCGCCCACCACCGCCGTGACCAAGCTCGAACGGGTGATGTGGAACGTCGGCAAGTTCGGGGACCTGCGTCCCTATGCGGTGCTCGCGCCGGTCACCGTCGGGGGCGTCACGATCAAGCTCGCCACCCTGCACAACGAGGAGGACCTCGTGCGCAAGGACCTGCGCGAGGGGGAGGACGTGATCGTGGTGCGCGCCGGCGACGTGATCCCCCAGGTCGTCTCGCCGGCCCCACACGTGGTGGAGCACTCCCGGCGCCCGCCCCATCCCCATCCTCCGGGGCGCTGCCCGTTCTGCGACACGCCCACGATCAAGCCGCCCGACGGGGTCTTCACCTACTGCCCGAACCCGGTCTGCCCCGGGCGCCAGTGGCAGCTGCTCAAGCACTTCGTCTCGCGCGGGGCGATGGACATCGAGGGCCTCGGCGAGAAGCACGTGGCGCTGCTGCAGGAACGGGGCCTGCTGCACACCGCCGCGGAC
>DATJBO010000161.1:0-3242 GCA_035515315.1 Solirubrobacteraceae bacterium | reverse complement strand
CGGCCGGGGTGCGCGCGTGGGCGCCGGCGCCGTCGTCACCTGCGACGTCCCCTCACGGACGATCGCGATCAGCGCGCCCGTGGAGATCCGCCCGCGCCGCGAGCGCAACCGCGACGAGGACCTCGACGAGGACGAGGAGGGTTAGCACACCGATGAGCTCGACCGTCTCCCGTCAGCTGCCCGATCGCAACCTCGCGCTCGAGCTCGTGCGTGTCACCGAGGCCGCCGCGCTGGCCGCGGCGCCGCTGGTGGGCACCGGCGACAAGGAGGCCGCCGACCAGGCCGCCGTCGACGGCATGCGCCACATGCTGCACTCCGTGCGCATGGACGGCGTGGTCGTGATCGGAGAGGGCGAGAAGGACGAGGCGCCGATGCTCTACAACGGCGAGCAGATCGGAGACGGCTCGCCGCCGCAGGTCGACATCGCCGTGGATCCGCTCGAGGGGACCACGCTCGCTGCGCAGGGGATGCCCAGCGCGCTGGCCGTGATCGCCCTCTCCAGCCGCGGCACGATGTTCGACCCGGGGCCGTGCGTGTACATGGAGAAGATGGCGGGCGCCCCCGACATCGCCGACCTGCTCGACCTCGACCGGCCGCTAGAGGAGACGGTTGCGCTGATCGCCGCCCGCAGGGACTGCCCGATCGCCGACGTGATGGTGGTGGTGCTCGACCGGCCCCGCCACGAGGCGGGCATCGCCGCGATCCGCCGGGCGGGCGCGCGCGTGCGGCTGATCCCGCACGGCGACGTGTCGGCCACGCTGCTGGCGGTCACCGAGCGCTCACCCGTGGATCTGTTGTGGGGCATCGGCGGGACGCCCGAGGGCGTGATCTCCGCGGCGGCGGTGAAGTGCCTGGGCGGGCAGTTGCTCGGGCGGCTGTGGCCCCGCGACGACGCCGAGCGAAGCGCTGCGCGCGAGGCGGGCTACGACCTGGAGCGGGTGCTCACGCGAGATGAGCTGGTCAGCGGCGACGACGTGTTCTTCTCCGCCACCGGGGTCACCGACGGCGACGTCCTCCAGGGCGTGCGCTACCCGAGCGCCGGTGGCGCGACGACCGAATCGCTGGTCACGCGGTCGCGGTCGGGCACGATCCGGCGCATCCGCGCCACCCACGATCGCGCCAAGCTGCGCGCGATCGGAGCCGAGCTGACTCACTGATCGCGGAGTCTGCCCACGCGCGACTCGGCGAGGTCCAGGCGCGTGAGCGAGCGCAGGAAGGCGTACGTGACGACGACGTGGATCCGCGACTGGGTGATGTTGTAGATCGTGCGGCTGAGGCCCGAGGCGATCGACGGGTAGAAGTTGGCCACCGCGACCTCCACGTGCAGGGGGATGCGGGCACGGCCGTCGCCGTCGTCGGGGCGGCGGCGCACCTCGATCTGCAGGTAGCCGCGACGGTCGCGGCCCCGCTTGGAGACCAGCAGGCCTCGCGAGATGCGCCACCGCACCAGCCCGTGAGAGGCGTCCATCTCGTACTCCGGCGCCTCGAAGGTGAGCAGCCGCAGCGGTGGCGCGACGAGCACCACCGAGCGCTCCTGATCGGTGTAGCGAACGCGGATCAGGCCGAGCGTGACGCGTGTCAGGAAGCGCCAGTAGGTCCGTGCGAGGCGCTCGAGGTGCATCGGCGTCCAGATCTCCTCGAGCGCGTCCCGGTCGATCAGCAGGTCCGCCCTCTGGATCGACGTGATGGCTTCGGTCCCCGGATCGGCCGAGGTCTCGTTCTGGAGGCTCACCACGGTGGCCCGCCGGGGCCGGCGGCGGGAGCGCCGCCGTAGGGCCACCGCCGCCGCCAGCATCAGCCCGCACAGCGCCACGGCGATCGGTACGGGGGCCATCTCGGGTGGGGAGTCTCGCATCGCTCACCGGGCGGTGGGGCGCGGGTGGGAGCGGCCCGGAGCCTCCCGGCCGAGCGTGTGTCGGCGGGTGCTGATATTCCTCGGCTGTGGCCGAGCGTCATGGCTCGCACCCCGCCCCCGCGCCCCGCGCGCTCGCCGAGCTGGCCGCGGAGGACTCGCTCGCGCGCCGGGAGGCGATCGCCCGGCGCTGGATCGTCGCCCTGATCAGCTCACGGCCGCTGGAGGATCTCGGCAGCCTGCCGCTCGAGCGGCTCGCGCGGGAGGCGCCGGGCTTGTGCGGGCAGCTGATCGATGCGGTCCGCTCCGACCGCGCGCTCGAGCGCCTGCGCGAAAGGGGCGGCACCGATCGGCCCGGCGCCGATCGGGACGCCGGCGTGGGGGGCGCCGTGCCGGAGGGGACGGACGTGGGCGAGCTAACCGGAGCGCACACCGCGGCGGACCTCGTGGACGCGCTCGAGCTGCTCCGCGGCGTGCTCAGCGGGGCGCTGCTCGAAGACGTCCCCGAGCCGAGTCCCCGCCAGGCCGCCGACCTCTGCGAACGCATCGCGCACGTGTGCGCGGCGATGCTCGCGGGCGCGCTGCCGGGCGCGCCGGCGGCTGGCCGGCCGGGCTTCCCCGAGGAACGCGCCGAGGGTGACCCGCCCGCGCCGCCGCCGAGCGCGGTGCAGCCCACCGCGCAGCAGCCAACCGCGCCGGCGCCCGGCGCCCGGCCGCTGATCGTCGACGAGCTCGAAGGGGCGGGTGGGGCCGGGGGAGAGCCGTTCGTCTCGCGAGCCGGAGGTGAACGCGGGGGTGCCATCGCGGCGCGCGACCGGCGCGGGGAGCACCAGCCGGCCGAGTGGCTCGAGGCGATCGCGCGCGAGCTCGATCGTGACGAGCCCGGGCAGCAGCCCTTCGCCATCCTGCTGGTCGAGCTCCGGGACCTGGAGCGGCTGCGGCTGCAGAGCACGCCGGCGAGGCTGGCGGAGGACCTTGCGTCGCTCGAGCGGGGTCTCGCCGACAATGGCTCGGTGATCCGCGAGCGTACGGGCAGGTACTGGCTGCTGGCCCCGGGTGTCGAACGCCGCGGCGCTCGCGCGCTCGCGGAGCGCGTCGCGGCCTCGGTCTCCGCGGCCGGCACGGACCAGCCGCTCGGGACGCTGATCGGGATCGCGGTCTACCCCGCCGACGGTCGTCATGCCGCAGCCCTGGCCGCGCACGCCGACGTCGATCTGCTGGCCGCGCGGGCTGCGCGACGCTAACTGAGCTAGCCGGCCAGCGCCCCGCCGGCCACGCCGGCGCTGAGCTGCCCGGGGGGCAGTCCGAGCGTGGGGACGTTGGGGGCGCTCCCCACCACCCGCGTGCCGATTCGGACCGTCTCCGAGACCCCCAGGGTCGCCGCCGCCCC
>DATJBO010000160.1:0-4215 GCA_035515315.1 Solirubrobacteraceae bacterium | reverse complement strand
GTGCGCGAGCTGTTCGCCGAGCTGGGCGTGGCCACGGTCGACGGGGGAGCGACGATGAACCCCTCGACCTACGACCTGCTCGCCGGCGTGCACGCCGTTGCCGCCGAGGAGGTCGTGCTGATGCCCAACAGCCCGAACGTGATCATGGCCGCCCAGCACGCCGCCCAGCTGTCGGACAAGGAAGTGCTGGTGGCGCCCACCACCAGCCAGCAGGCCGGGCTCGCGGCGGCGCTGGCGCTAGCCCCCACCCGCTCGGTCGAGGAGAACGCCGGCGCGATCGCGCAGGCGCTCTCGCGGGTGCGCACGGGCGCCGTCGCGCCCGCCGCCCGCGATGACGCCCATGGTCGCTTCAAGCAGGGCGAGGCGGTGGGGTTCATCCAGGACGAGGTGCTCGTGTGGGGCGACGCCGAGCAGACCCTGCGGGCGGTTCTCGCCGCACTCGCCCAACCCTCCCCGACCGCGCCCTCACCCGAGCTGATCAGCGTGCTGGCGGGCGAGGAGGCGCCGCTGGCGCTGGATGAGCTGGCGCAGATGGTCAACGGCGGGGTGGAGCTCGAGCTCCGTCACGGGGGCCAGTCGGCCTACTGGTGGCTGCTCGCCGCCGAGTAGCCCCCGCGCCGCTGACGCCGCCCGCGCGATCATCATCTGCAAGCAGATGCCCGCGACCGCGATGACGGACGGAGCTCCAGCCAGCGCTGCAGGACGCTCCTCCGAGGCGGCGGGCGCGGCGCGGGCGTTCGCGTCCGGCGAGCGCCTCGGGCGGGAGCGCATGCTGCGGGCGCCGGTGCGCTGGCCGCGGCCCTCGCGGCTGCTCTCCCCGCTGCGCGTGTCCGGCAGGCGCATGGCCGCCGGCGCCAGGACGCTCGGCCTGAACACCGTCGGGGACCTGCTCCAGCACCTGCCCAGCGACAGCCGCGAGTCGCGCACGCTGGCCGAGCTGCGGGCCGGCGAGCCGGCGACCGTGGAGGTCGTCGTGCGCTCGATCTCCGCCCGGCCGGTGCGCCGCCGGGGCATGCGCCCGCTCGTCGAGGCGCGTGTCGCCGACGCCAGCGGCTCGCTGCGTGCGCGCTTCTTCAACCAGCCCTGGCTGGTGGACCGCTATCCGCCCGGCACGAGGCTGCTGCTGCACGGCAAGTCCGACGGCCGCGGAGCCTTCGGCGTGTCCCACCACGCGCTTGCGGCCGAGGGCCAGCTGGGTGGCGCCGGCGAGTCCGCCACGGGTGGCGCCGGTGAGTCCGCCACGGGTGGCGCCGACGGGTCCGCCATGGGTGGCGCCGGCGGGTCCGCCGCGGGCGGCGCCGGCGGGTCCGCCGCGGGTGGCGCCGGCGCGACGGTGGCTCACTACCCGGCCAGCGAGGGGCTCAGCTCCACGCAGATCCTGACGCTCGTGCGGGGCGCGAGGACCTCGCTCGCGGACTTCCCCGAGCTGCTGCCGTCGGGGATGAGGGTCGCGTGCGGGTTGCCGGACAAGCCCGCCGCGCTCGCTGCCGCGCACTTCGCCGAGACCGAGGCCGACCGCGAGCGCGCGCGCCGGCGGCTGGCATTCGAGGAGCTGCTGTTCACCCAGCTTCTGTTCCTGCGCCGCCGCTCACAGCGGCGCAGCCGGACCGGCGCCGTGGCGCTCTCCGATCCGCCGGGGATGACCGAGCGCTGGCTGGCCGAAGGGCTCCCGTTCGCGCTCACCGCCGACCAGCGGCGGGCGATCGGGGAGATCTCGGCGGACCTCGCCCGCGGCGCGCCGATGCAGCGGCTGCTGATGGGCGAGGTGGGCAGCGGTAAGACCGTGATCGCCCTGTACGCGATGCTGCGGGCCGTCGAGCACGGCTGCCAGGCGGCGATGATGGCCCCCACCGAGACGCTCGCCGAGCAGCACTTCGCGACGATCCAGCAGCTGCTCGGCGCCGAGCCGGTGTCGGCGGCCCTGCTGACGGGTTCAACCCCGGCCCGGCGGCGGGCCGAGATCCTGGCCCGGCTCGGCGGCGGCGAGCTGTCGCTGGTGGTCGGCACCCACGCGCTGATCGAGCCCGACGTGCGCTTCGCCGAGCTGGCGCTCGCGGTCGTCGACGAGCAGCACCGCTTCGGGGTGCGCCAGCGCACGGCGCTGAGCGAGCGCTCCGGCGGGCGGCCCCCGCACACCCTTCACATGACCGCCACGCCGATCCCCCGCACGCTCGCGCTGGCCCGCTACGGCGACCTCGACACGAGCGCCCTGCACGAACGCCCGGCCGGTCGCCCGCCCGTGCGCACGCTGCTGGCGTTCGGCGATCAGGAGCGCGCGGACGCGTACGAGCGGCTGCGGGAGGAGCTGCGCGCGGGTCGCCAGGCGTATGTCGTGTGCCCGCTGATCGAGGAGGGCGAGCCGGTCCAGGGCGAGCCGGCGCCCGCCGCCGGCGAGGATCTGCGCGCCGCCCGCAGCGAGTTGGTGCGGCTCTCCGGCGGCGAGCTCGCCGACTTCCGGCTGGTGCTGCTGCACGGCGGGATGCGCCCGCGCGAGAAGCAGCAGGCGATGAGCGCGTTCGCCTCCGGCGCGGCTGACGTGCTGATCGCAACCACCGTGATCGAGGTCGGGATCGACGTGTCCAACGCCACCGTGATGCTGATCGAGAACGCCGAGCGCTTCGGGATCTCGCAGCTGCACCAGCTACGGGGGAGGGTGGGCCGCGGCGAGCACACCTCGCTCTGCTATCTGCTGGGGCCGGCCGCGGCACGCCGCTCGGCACGGCTGCACGCCCTCGCCGAGCACTCCGACGGCTTCCGCCTGGCAGAGATCGACCTGCGCCTGCGCAGCGAGGGGGAGCTGACGGGGACGCGCCAGTCGGGCGTCGGAAGCTTCCGCTTCGCGCGGCTCCCCGAGGACGCGCGGCTGCTCGAGCTGGCCCGCCGGCACGGCGAGCGCATGATCGCCGCGGACCCCCAGCTGGGCTCTCCCGAGCACGCGCTGCTGGGGGCGTGGCTGGCGGCCCTGGGCGAGCTGGAGGAGCCGCTGGCGGCCTAGTGCGGGTGATCGCCGGCAGCCTCGGCGGACGGCGCCTGAAGGCACCGCCGGGGAGGACCACGAGACCGACCTCCGACCGCGTCAAGGAGGCGCTGTTCGCGATGCTCGGCGACGTCGAGGGTGCGCGCGTGATGGACCTGTTCGCGGGCAGCGGGGCGCTCGGGATCGAGGCACTCTCGCGCGGGGCGCGGCGGGCCGTGTTCGTCGAGCGCGACTCCCACGCGGTCCGCGTCCTGGCCGAGAACCTCGTGCTGCTGGGGCTGGAGGGCGAGCGCGCCGAGATCCGCCGCGCGGACGCGGTCGCAGCACTCGCCAGGGCCCGGGAGGGCGAAGAGACATACGATCTGATGCTGATCGATCCCCCGTACCAGATGGCCGGCGAGATGCGTGAGGTGCTTGCCGAGGTCGTGCCCCCGCTGCTGTCCAGCGGCGCCCGGGTCGCGATCGAGAGCGACCGTCGCGCGCCGCTCGAGCTCGGTCTCGAGGTGGAGCGCCGCAGGCGCTACGGGGACACTTGCATAACAATTCACCGCCACCGATGAGCACCCCGACCCGCAACATCGCCGTCTGCCCCGGCTCATACGACCCCGTCACCAACGGGCACCTCGACGTGATCCGCCGCACCGCGAACCTCTACGACGAGGTGGTGGTGGCGGTCGTCAACCGCTCCGTGCGCAAGAGCGGGGCGCTGTTCGGCATCGAGGAGCGGGTCGGCTTCATCGAGCGCGCGCTGGCCGACCTGGAGGGGGTCCGGGTGGAGCCATTCTCGACGCTGGTGGTGGACTTCGCCCGCAGCGTGGGGGCCCGCGCGATCGTCAAGGGGCTGCGAGCGATCTCCGACTTCGAGTACGAGCTGGAGATGAACCAGCTCAACCGCCGGCAGGACCCTGGCATCGAGTCGGTCTACCTGATGGCCAGCCCGCAGTACAGTTTCCTGTCATCGAGTGGTGTCAAGGAGCTAGCGACGTTCGGCGGCCGTATCGACGATCTCGTGCCGGACGAGGTTGCGCGCCGGCTGCAGGAGGAACTGAGACGGTGAAGAATGCAGAGGTACCCACGGAGGTGACCAAGTAGTGGACGTCCTGGTGCTCATAGACAAGCTCGATGATCTGGTGCACAACGCCAAGACCATCCCGCTGAGCGACTCCGTGCGCGTGGACAAGGAGGAGATCTACGACATCCTCGACCAGATGCGCGCCACGATCCCCGAGGAGATCAAG
>DATJBO010000159.1:0-2698 GCA_035515315.1 Solirubrobacteraceae bacterium | reverse complement strand
TCCCCAAGTGCACCGCGATGTCGACCTACTCCTACGGCTTGGACGAGCCCCACATCGTATGCGATGCACGGACCCCGGCTGGCGGGCCGCGCGTGAGGGCTGCACACTCGGCTCGTGGACCTGAGCAACCCGCGAGCGCCGTCGCCTGGCCTGTCAGTCCGCAGCCACCTGCTCCACCGCGGGCGGCGTGAGCGGCGGCGGGATGGTGAGCCGGCCGACCTCGGCCGCCAGCTCGGTCGCGTCGAGGCAGGCGCGGGTCTGGGCCCAGTACTTCGGCCAGAGCTCGAGGTAGCGCTCCCTCGGCCAGTGGGCCAGCACGCGGAAGAGGTCGCGCAGGTAGCCCTCGGGGTCGAGGCCGTGCAGGCGGGCGGTGGCGATGAGCGAGAAGATGTGCCCCGCCGCCTCCCCGTGGGTGTCGCTGCCCACGAACAGCCACCCCTTACGCCCGACGGCGACCCTCCTGAGTTCGAGCTCCGATCTGTTGTTCGTCAGGACCAGCCGGCCGTCCTCGAGTACGCGCGTGAGCGCGTCCTTCTGGCGGACGGCGTAGCCCAGGGCAGCGCGCAGCAGCCCGCGCTGCTCTCGCACGCGCTCGTACTCGCCCTCGGCCCAGGCGAAGAAGGCATCCATGTGCGGCCGCAGGTGCTGACGACGTCGGGCCAGGATGACGTCCGGCGGCTGGCCGCGCCACGACTCCTCGAGCGCGAACATGCGGCCGATGCGGGCCAGGCCCTCGCGGCCGACCTCGCTCTTCGCGCAGGCCGCCTCCCAGATCTTCCGCCTCGCGTGGCTCCAACATCCAACTTCGACCCGGACATCGGCTTCGCCGTCATCGGGCGGCTTGTCGGGCTCGCGGAAGAGCACGTCATAGACGCTCTTCGCGTCGGCCTGGATGTAGCCGGTGAACCCCTTGAACATCTCGCGCACCGCCTCGCTGGTCTCCTTCTTCACGTACTCGAAGAAGATCGAGTCGCGGTCGGCGATCTGGACGAAGTAGTGGCCGCGACGGCACGGCTGGCGCTTGCCATCGGGCCGGGGCTCGGGCTGGACCCCGATCCCGGTCGCGTCGGTGGCCAGGCAGAACGCCGTGCGCCACGCCTCGGCACGGGCGGCGGCGACCACCGTCGCCCCGGCGGTCGCCCCTGCGTCCTCGACCCACCGGCTCATGGTGCCGCGGTCGAGCGGGAGCCCGTCGCGGTCGAGGCGGTCCTCGATGCGGTTGAGAGGGAGCCCGTCGCAGAACTTCTCGGTGAGGACGTGGGCGAGGAACGACGGAGCCGCGAGCGAGCGGGGGAAGCACTCGGGCGCCATCGGGGTGGTCACGATCATCGAGTCGCCCTGGACATCGACGACCCGGTACTTCACCCGCGCGGTGACGACCACGCAGGGGCCGCCACGCTGCCAGCCGAGCTTGGCGCTCTCCTCGAAGCCGAACCGCTCGGCCTTCCCCTCCACCACGAGCTTCTCAAGGTCCGGGTCCGGCTGCTCGACCCGGTGCAGGGGCATGCGCAGGTCCCGAAGGCGGCGGCGGCCGGTGGGCTTGCGCTTCGCGGGCGCCGGCGGCTCGCCAGCGTCGTCCGCGGACGGCAGCGCGCCGCCGATCCGGTCCAGCTCGGCGAGCTTGGCGGCGAACTCCATCTCGAGCTGCGCGGTGTCCACGCGCTCGGCCTTCGCCACGAAGATGCGCTTGCTCATGAGCTGCAGCTCGACGAGCAGCTGGTCACGTGACGTGCGGAGGCGGTCGCGCTCCTCGGTGAGCTGCGCGACGCGCTCGACGAGGGCAGCCCGAGCGGACTTCTCGGCGGCGAGCGCCGCCTCGAGCTCGATGATGCGTGCCGCCGCTGTCGCGTCCATCGCGAGTGCACTTATAGTCACTCGCGGCGATCTGTCAATGGGTGCGGAGCGGAATCATCGGCGCCTTCTCCTCCACGTCGATGCCGTCGAGGAGGTCGTCCAGCGTGCGTTCGTCGATGGTGATGCTCGTCGCCCCGTCCTCAACCTCGGGTAGGCGGTAGGTTCGGCGGTCGAGACGCTTGTAGAACAGGCACATCCCGGACCCGTCGAAGAACAGGATTTTTAGGGCGTCGCGCCTCTTCCCGAAGAAGAGGAAGAGAGCGCCGCTCCGGGCCTCCCGGCCGATGCGCTCGCTGACCATCCCCGCCAGCCGGTCGAAGCTCCAGCGCAGGTCGATGGGCACGAGTCCAACGAAGATCTCGACGCCGTGGGGAATCATCGGGCTGCCCTCTCTGCGGCGAGTACATCCAGGACGGCGGCGAGCGTGGCGCGGTCGAACCCGGGCCGGACCTCGATCCGCCACCGGCCCCACCTCGAGGATGAGCTCGGGCACGACGCGGGCACGCTCGTCAGCCTCGGGCAGCGCCTGGGCCCCTGGGGATGCGCACGACCTTGGCGAGGCGCACCGGTGACGCCGGCGCCGCCTCCGGCGACCGCCCGGCGCCGAGCCGGTAGGCCCAGTGCCGCAGCCCGCCGGGCGTGAACGGCTTGCCCTCGCAGTACGCCTTCGAGGTCAGCCCGCTCGCCTTCCACTCCGCTACACGCTGTGCCCACGTCTCCGCGCCCGCATGCGCTCTCATGCGCCCACTCTGCGACGCGCGCGAGCCTCTCACCAGCCGGGTTCCGTGCATCGGATACCCTATGGCTTTCACTCCTTCGCGGCGCTGGCGGCGATGGTCTTCCT
>DATJBO010000158.1:0-3776 GCA_035515315.1 Solirubrobacteraceae bacterium | reverse complement strand
GGCGAGTTGGCTCGACGCGATGAGCACTGGAAGACGGTCCCAAGGATTCCCCCCGTCCGCAGGCAGCTCGCGGTCAAACACGTCAGTGAACGCCCGTCCGTCGTAACGCGGGATGTTCAGAATGAACTTTTCGTAGAGCTCTTCCTGCCACTGGCGGGTGATGCTTTTCGGCGTGAGAATGAGCGCGCGTGTGACCTGTCCCGAGAGCAGCAACTGGCGCAGCGCCAGACCCGCCTCAATCGTCTTGCCCAATCCCACCTCGTCGCACAGCAGGAAGCTCTGGGGGAATTGGCGCAGAATGAGGTCGGCTACTCGCTGCTGGTGCGGCCAGGGTCGTACTGTGCTCGTTGCTTGACCGAGCCGATTCGCCCCCGCAAGGAACGGCGCGTCGCGGACGAATTGGAAGAGGATGCGCTCGTTCTGCTCTTCACCCCCACCCTCGCCCTCCCCCATCAATTCCCCCTCCCCTGGCGCTGGTTGTAGGCCACACGTGAGACTGGGGGTCACGGGCCGTCTCTGATGCCATGTACCTGCAAAGCCAACAAATAGCCTTGGACCATGTTTGGCAGGCGCACGAGCCCGCGCCACACGCAGGTCGTGCCGGGATTGTCGTGCTTGCCGCGGGCCAGCCAGCCGCCGAGCTTGCCGATCCAGCGCATCGCCTGTTGCGCGCTCGGGGGGGTCTCCGCCGTTGTGCCCGTGGCCCAGGCGCTCAACACCCGCCATTCCTCGTCGCTCAGGAACTGGGCGCACGGCGTCTCCGGCTGCTCCCGACCCACCATGGTGAGCCAGTACACCCGCCAGGCCACCACGAGATCAATGGCCAGGCACGCCTCCAGGCTGTGCGCATCGTCCAGGCGGCGATCCTCGATCCGGCAGCCGCTCTTCACCGTGCGGTGGTAGACTTCGATCCCCCAGCGGCGGCTGTACCAGGTCAGCCGCTCACAAGCTTGCTCGAAACTCTCCGTCTTGACCGTGGTCAGCAGCATCCAATCGATAGGGTCTGGCACGCCTGCGCCGTGGCCCCTTTCGCGCGCGTAGACCGCCCACACCGACACCGGGGGCAGCCGGCTGTCTTTCGGCGGGTGGAGCACCACCGCCGCGAACCGGACCTCGAGCCGCGCGGTCCGGGCGGGACGCACCCCGCGCCGCGGGACGCGCACTTCCAGGTGTCCCGCCACCGGCTCGCCCCGCAGTCGTGGCCACACCGCTGCCTGCGCGTCGCCCTGCTCGACCTGCCGCTGGCGGGTCCGTTCGGCCCGGACCAAGAGCCGGGGATTCCCCGGATCCTGCGCGGCTTCGTGGAACAGGTCGTAGACATCGGCTTCGCGGTCCCCGACGCTGACCAGCCTCGTGGCGGCACAGAGCTTCTGGGCCTCGGCCACGGCCCGGTAACTGATCAGCCACTTGCGGCTTTCCTTCTCGGCGATGGCCCGTTCTTTCCGGCGATGGCTCTGGCCGGCCTGGGTGGGATCCCGCGCCCAGCATTGCACGTCGAGCAACCCCAGCGGCGTCCCCTCGGGCGTGAACGCCAGTGTGTCGTGCAGCAGCAACCCCACCGCCTGGTCTTTGGTCGTGTTGATGGGGCCCACCCCCGCGGGCGGGTGCGCCGTGTAGTTCAGCGTGGTGGTGTCCTGCACGGCCAAGATGACCGGGTGCGCCCGGAGGCGCTCCAGGGTGGCCTCGACGTGCGGCCGGAGCAGGGTCGGCAGATCCACGTTGGGGTTCTGGAAGAAGCGGTACGCGGCCTTCGTCTTGGCCGCCGAGCCGGTGGCGGCCTCCGGGACCAATGCACCGGGCTGGGCGAAGAAGTCGGCGGCCAGCGTGAAGAGCCGCCGCTTGAGGCGGGCGTCGAAGAACGGCACTCGGCCGAACTCCTCCTCGGTCCAGTCGGCCGGGGCCTCCGGCCGCGGCGCGCTGCCGAGCGGCACGCTCGGCTCGGCGCACAGCTCCCGGCGCCAGTGGCGGGCGAGCGGGACCACGTAGAGGTCCTTGGGCCCGTCCGCCACCTTGCCGTTCGGGTACGGCGTGGGCCGGGCCGCCGTCTGCCCGACCCGCACCCAGTTGGCTGCCCGGTAGCACGTTCCCGCGAACCGGCCGGGATCCACGAAGGTCTCGGCCAGCACGGGGGCGTACCCGTAGCGGGCCGTCCAGTCCGCTCCCAGCCGGGCCAGGCACCGGCTCAGGACGTGCGACGCGAGGTGGGGCACGTGCACGCTCGGCAGGATGAGGAACCGGCTATTGCCCACGACCCGGTGCAGATTGGCCCGGCGCGCCGCCTCCGTCCAGCCGATGTACTGATCCCGCTCCTTCAGCCGCCACTGGGCGGCGCTGAACGCCAGGGCGCCGACCCAGCCGTGCTGTGCGCTCTCGACCAGGTAGCGGATCTGCGCCCCGCACAACGGTCCCTTGCCCAGGTAGTGGAACCGTTCCAGGAGCCCGTTCCAGATCTGCGAGGTGCGGCTGTAGCGGCTCGAGACGGGCACGATCCTGATCTCCCCCAGCTCCTCCAGCGGGCACGAGAGCTCGGGCGGCTCGATCCCCGGCTCGGGCGGTGGCTCGGCATCCGCCCGCGGGAAGCAGGCCGCGGCGGCGGGGAGCGGGATGCGTCCGCGGCGATGCAGCTCCAGCAGCGCCTTGCGGCAGCTCACCTCCTGGAGTTTGCCGTTGGGTGCGCGCCACTCCAGCCACTCGCACACGCGCCGCGACAGCGCGCGGCGGGACACCCCCGGCTCGGCCCGCACCGTCTCGGCGATTCGGGCGAGCAGCTCCGAACTGAACTCGCGCCCGCATACCCGCATGCCCCGCTATATAACATCACGAACCCCCAGTGTCAAGTGTGTCCCGCGGTCAGCGCGAGGAGAGCGGGCGGCCGCCAGAAGCGCACGGCCTCCTCCGGCCCCGGTTCAGCCGCTCAATCCAGAGGGGAGTACACTCCGCACGGAGAAGAGCGGGAGAACCCCCTCGATGAGCCGTCTGCTAGAAAGGCTTGACCTGTCGTACGTGGCAACGTCCTCCAACTCCGGAGACTCAAATGCCTATGACGGCGACAAATGTTGATTTCCGGGTCATGACCTCCGGCGCCTTCACCGCGGCCCATTTTGCATTGCTCCCCCAAGTGGAGCGCCTGACGCAGCTGAAGGTAGTGACGGTGACAACGTCCATTGGCACGGGCGATACGTCCATCCCGAACCGGCTGAAGCGCGGCGAAGTGGCGGACCTCGTCATCGTCGCCGAGCGTGTGCTGCGCCAATTCATCGCGGAAGGGCTGGTGATGTCGGAAGGCTCCGCAGTGGTCGCTCGGTCCAGCATCGGCATGGCGGTGCGCAAGGGTGCGCCGAAGCCGGACATCAGCTCGCTCGAGGCGTTGAGGAATACGCTGCTCCGGGCGAAATCCGTCGGCTACTCCGCGAGCGAGAGCGGCAAGTACCTGACGACCGAGTTGTACCAGCGCCTCGGCATCGCCGACCAGATGCTCCCGAAGAGCCGGCTCGTGGGCGGGGGCGAGCGGGTCGGCACCGTGGTCGCACGGGGGGACGTGGAGATCGGCTTCCAGCAGATGAGCGAACTGCTACCCGTGCAGGGCCTCGACCACATCACCCCGCTGCCACCGGAGGTGCAGAAGGTCTCATCGTTCGCCGCCGGCGTCGGCGCGACGTCGCCGAGCCCGGCGCTCGCGCGCACGGTGATTCAGTTCCTGGTCTCGCCCGAAGCCGCGGCAGCCATCGCCTCGACCGGGCTGGAGCCCGCCGGAAGCCGGTAGATGCACCCCCTAT
>DATJBO010000157.1:0-13106 GCA_035515315.1 Solirubrobacteraceae bacterium | reverse complement strand
AAGGAGGCCACCTCGGCGGCGATCCGCGACTGGGTGGCCAACGTCGAGAGCACCCACTACGTGATCGGCTCGGTCGTGGGGCCCGCCCCGTACCCGGCGATGGTGCGCGACCTGCAGCGGGTGATCGGCGACGAGGCCCGCGCGCAGCTGCTCGAGCGCGAGGGACGGCTGCCGGCGCGGGTCGTGGCGTGTGTGGGCGGCGGCTCGAACGCGATCGGCACCTTCGCGGCCTTCATCGACGAGCCCCAGGTCGAGCTCGTCGGCGTGGAGGGGGCGGGCAAGGGGATCGACACACCCCGCCACGGCGCTCCCCTCACGGTCGGCGGGCGGCCCGGTGTACTGCACGGCTCCCGCTCGGCGGTGATGCAGGACGAGGAGGGCCAGATCCTGCAGGCGCACTCGATCTCGGCCGGGCTCGACTATCCCGGCGCCGGGCCCCAGCACGCCCACCTGCGCGACAGCGGCAGGGCGCGCTACGTGGCCGTGACCGACGCCCAGGCGCTGGCCGCGTTCAAGGAGCTCGCGCGGCTCGAGGGGATCATCCCGGCGCTCGAGACCGCACATGCGCTGGCCTGGGTGCTCGGCCAGAGCGAGGGGGAGCTGGACCTCGTGTGCCTGTCCGGGCGCGGCGACAAGGACCTGGCGACGGTGCTCGGCGAAGGCGCCGGATGAGCACCACCGTCGAGACCGGGCACGAGCGTATCGGCCGTGCGTTCGCGCAAGCGCGCGGCTCGGCCGCGCTGATGCCCTACATGATGGGCGGCTTTCCGACGCCCGAGCAGTCGCTGCGGATCGGCGAGGCGTGCATCGCCGCCGGCGCGGACATCATCGAGCTGGGATTTCCGTATTCGGACCCGCTTGCGGACGGGCCGGTGATCCAGGCCGCGGGCACGCGCGCGCTGGAAGCCGGCACCAACGTCGCCGCCGTGCTGGAGATCGCCGGTCGCCTCTCGCGCAGCGTCCCGGTGGTCGCGATGTGCTACGTGAACATGGTCTTCGCGCCGGGGGCGGACGCGTTCGTCGAGCGCCTGCAGCGCAGCGGGGCATCGGGGCTGATCGTTCCCGACCTGCCCCACGGCGGCTCGCCCGAGGTGGCCGCGGCGTGCGAACGCCATGGGATCGCGCTCGTGCCGCTGGCGGCCCCCACCACGCCCCCGCCGCGCCTGCGCGAGATCGCCTCCTCCGCGCGCGGGTTCCTGTACGTCGTCTCGGTGGTCGGCACCACGGGGGAGCGCGAGCGGCTGCAGGACAGCGCCGCGCGGTTGATCGGCGACGCCAAGGAGGCCGCGAGCGCGCCGGTGGCTGTCGGCTTCGGCATCTCCACGCCCGAGCATGCGGCCGCCGCGGCCGCCGCGGGCGCCGACGGGGTGATCGTCGGGACGCGCCTGGTACGTGCCGCGGCCGAGGATCCCGATCCGGCCGGCGCCGTGGGGGGGATCGTCTCGGAACTCGCCGCGGGGCTCGGGCGGGCTCGCTAGGATCCGCGCGGATGGGGTTGATCCTCACAGTCACTGCGGGACTGGTCGTCTGGATCGTGCTGTGGTCCATTAGCGACAAAGGCCTCGACGCCTTCCTGCTGACCGCCGCCATCGCGCTGGTAGGGGCGTCGCTGCGGATCCTCGCGGGCTACCTGCCAGGCCGTCGCAGCTAGCTCGCGGTGCTCGCCCGCCGGCTGGGTCTCGCCGCCGTGCTTGCGGCCCTCCCGATCCTGTCGGGATGCGCCGCCACCAGCACCTCGCCCGACTCGGCTGAAGCCACGGGCGGGTCGCTCACGGTCTACTCGAGCCTGCCGCTGCAGGGGCCCGACGGGCCCGCCTCCAAACAGATCGTGGACGGCGAGAAGCTCGCTCTCGCGCAGGCGGGCGCCCGCGCCGGTCCCTACAAGATCGGCTACGTCTCGCTCGACGACTCCGAACCGAAGACCGGCGTGTGGAACCCCGGGATCACCGCCAGCAACGCCAAGCGCGCCGCCCAGGACCCGAGCACGATCGCCTACCTGGGCGACTTCAACTCGGCCGCCACCGCGATCTCGCTGCCGCTGATCAACGGCGCCGGCGTCCTGCAGGTGAGCCCCTCGAGCCCGTACGTCGGCCTCACGTCCTCGCTCGACGCCGGCCAGGACGAGCCCGGGCGCTTCTACCCGAGCGGGCGGCGCACCTTCGGGCGCGTGATCCCCGGCGACCCCGCCGAGGCCCAGGCCCAACTCGAGCTGATGCGCTCGCTCGGGGTCCACCGCGTGTACGTGCTCGACGACATGGACCCGTTCGCGAGCGCGCTGGCGACGATCGTGGCCGGCAAGGCGCAGGCCGCCGGGATCCGCGTGCAGGCCCACGAAGGTATCTCCACGGTGCGCGGCGCGAGCTTCGAAAAGCTCGTCGAAAACGTCTCCGCCAGCGGCGCCGACGCGGTGTTCATGGCCGGCGAAGGCAGCGCCTCCACCGCCCGCCTGTGGCGGGAACTGCACCGCGCCGATCCGCAGCTGAACCTGCTCGCCGACAGCTCGATGGCGAACGGGCCGTTCCCGGCGCACCTCGGCGCCGCCGCGGCCGGCACGTACCTGACCACGCCGCTGCTGTCGACCGCCTCCTACCCGCCACAGGCCCGGCGCGTGCTGGCCGCCTACCGCCGCGCATTCGGCACCCGGGCCGGCCCGTGGGCGCTGTACGGGTACGCCGCGATGCGCATGGTCCTCGACGCGGTCGACTCCGCCGGACGCGACGCCACCGATCGCCGCACGGTGATCGCGCGCCTGCTCGGGGCTCCGCCGCAGGAATCGGTGCTCGGCCCGATCGCGATCGGCTCCGACGGCGAAAGCACCCTCACCCGCTACGGGGTCGACACGATCAGCGACGGCACGCCGACATTCCTGCGAGCCGTCACGCTGCCCGCGACCGCCGGAGCGAGCGGCTAGCAGTCAGCCGCTCGATCCGCCCAGGCCCACGACCAGCTTCACGCGCTCGACGCCCCCGTTGAGCTGGCGGGCGCCGCCGCTCACCATCGTGGCGGCGCGGACGTAGCTCATCAGCCCCGAGCTGCTCGATTCGGTCAGCCCCAGTCCTTCCAGCAGGGCGAGCAGCGTGGGCACCTCGACGATCAGCGATGGCTTGATTCCTTCGCCCAGCGCGTTGGCCGCGGCCGTGGCGCGTTCGCTGCCCGCCAGCGTGGAGGTGGGATGCAGCGCCGCCGAGACCGAGCTCTCGCCGAGCGCCAGCACGAACACCGGCTCGCCGGCGGAGTCGCGTCCGGAGGCGATCACGATCGGCAACGGCAGCCCCTGCAGGCCGACCGACGCCGCGGCTTCGGTTCCGGGGACCGTGGCGGGCTGGACCGACGCCCCCTCGTGCTTCAGCTCGGCGCCCAGCTTGCCGACCGCGGCCTTCGAGCCGGCGGCGTCGCTGGAGCCGATCACGATGCCCGCGCGGAGTTCGAGGAGGCCCGCACCCGCGGCGAACACACCCGTCGGCCCCATCCAACTCGCGTAGTCTGCGCGAGCCTGCGGCGTGTTTGCGGCGAGCGCCTGCAGCGGCGTGAGGAGCGCTTTCAACAGGGACCCGAGCCCGCCCGGAACGAGCCCCGAGCCTTCCTGCGAGGAGCCTTCGCCACCCAGCGAGCCCAGCAGCGAGCCGAGTTGCCCGAGGTCGGCACCGAGGGCGGCCCGCGTGTTGCCCACACCGAGCGCCAGCCACGATTCGCCGGGCAGCCCGCCCAGCGCCTGCGCCCCCTCGGGAGCCGCGCTCAACAGCGGCGCCGAGCCCTGTGGGTGCAGCACGTCGAGGTCGACGGCGACGGCGCCCTTCTCGGGTGCCAGCGAGGCCAGCGTGGCTCCCGACCCGGTGAGCGTTCCGAGCGCTTCTCCGGCGGCGCCGGCCGCCGGCCCGGACGCCGCGGTCGAGAGGTAGAGATGGGCGAGCGCCTGCGACGGCGCTTGCCGGCGCAGCGTCTCGTAGGCGTCCGAGGTGGCCAGCGAGGCGCCCCCGAGTGAGGTGTCGATGACCGCCTGCACGGCCGCCCGGCTGCCGAGGACGACGAACTGCTTGACGATCGCGAACGCGTCCCCGCCGCTCGTGATGAGGACCGACACCCCCCGGTAGTCGCTCGCCTTCGCGCCCGCCCGGCTCGCGGCGCCGCTAACGAACCTCCGCGCGGCCGAGATGTTGCTCGTGTCCAGCACGATCGCTCCCTGCGCCCCGCCGGAGGAGAACGGGTAGGACAGGTGCTGCCCGCCGGTGAGCAGGACCTGCCCGAGCGCACCGGTGCCGTGCAACGTGCTGAGGAAGATCGCGCCGTGGCGGCCCAGCCACGGTTCGACGTCGCGGCCGTAGTCGAGTGGCGGCGAGCCCGGGGTCTGCAGCGCGCCCAGCAGGCCCGCGAACGGTTCGCTGCGGCCGGTGAGCTGGCGCCCCGCGCTGAGCGCGGCTTCCTTCAACGGCCCGCGGGGACGCACCTCGGCCCCCAGGTAGATCGGCGTCGAGGCGGGCACCACGGTGGCGGGGTCCGCCGAGGTCCCGCTGCTCTTGCTCGACCCGCAGCCCGCCATCGCCAGCACGAGGGCCGCCAGCGCGAGAGCCGTCGAAGCCAGGGCTCGAGCCGTGCGCAGCGCGCCACCGCGGAGATCGCGCTCGGGCGTTGCGGTACCGGTGTGCGTCAAACCTCGGGTTCGCTTTCTGGCTCGCCGCCGGCCGGGGGAGGCGTGCTGAGCCGGGGCGGATGGTACGCGGGCCGGCGGAGGGCGCGCAAGTGGGAATCCGCGGCGGCACCGGGGGGCCGGCGGGGTGGAGGAGGGGGCGTACGGATGCCCACGGGTGGCGTGTGTGGACGACCTCGTGGGGAAAAATGTTGCACAGGGGTTGCAAAGTGGGACGAAGTGGGTTATTTTCGCGCCCAGCGAGCCCGGGTGGAGGAGCTCCTCCCACTCCTCCACCCCGGCTCCCTTTCCATCTGGAGCCCGACTTGGTCCCTTTCCGCGGCACCTTCGATCACACGCTCGACGCGAAGAGCCGCCTCACCGTCCCCGCCCGCTACCGGGCCACGCTCGCCGAGGGAGTGGTGCTCGCGATGCCCCTGGACCTGAAGCCCTGTGTCGGCGTCTGGCGGCCGACCGACTACGAGCAGTACACGCGCCGCCAGATCGGGGCGCTGCCCGCGCTCTCGCCGAGGCGGCCCGAGCTCGAGCGCTTCTTCTTCGGCAGCTCGCACGAAACCGAGCTGGACGGCGCGGGACGCGTGATGATCCCGTCGTTCCTCGCCGAGCACGCCTCGCTGCAGAGGGAGGTCGTCGTGGTCGGCGCAGGAGAGAGGATGGAGCTGTGGAACAAGGCTGCCTGGAGCGGATACCGCCCGGAGATGCTGAGCAGCGTCGCCGAGGTCACCGCGCGTGTCGATGCCGGTTCTTGAGATGAGCAAGCCAGGAGGGCGCCAGGGACGCGCGGAGGGCTCCAAGCGGCGAGGCGCCGCCCGCCCGAGAGGGGAGCGGCGAGCGGATGCCACGCAGGGGCCGCTCCTCGCGCTCGAGCCGCACACCCCGGTGCTCGCGCGCGAGGCGATCGAGCTGCTCGACCCCCAGCCCGGCCAGCGCGTCGTCGACTGCACGTTCGGCTGGGGCGGCCACGCCCGGCTGCTCGCCGAGCGCCTCGGCAGGACCGGTGCACTCGTGGCGATCGACCGCGACCCGCTGTCGGAGGGGCGCTTCGCGCAGCTCAGCCGCGAGGTCGGTTGCCAGATGCGTTTCATCCGCTCCGGCTACGCCGAGGCTCTGGACCGGCTGGCCGCGGAGGGGTTCCGCGCGGACGCCGTGCTGTTCGACCTCGGGACCTCCTCGATGCAGCTCGACACCCGCGAGCGAGGCTTCTCCTACTCCTACGACGCCCCTCTGGACATGCGCATGGACCCCGGCTCGGAGCCCAGCGCGCGCACCCTGCTGGCCGAGATCGACGAGCCGCGCCTGGCGCGGATCCTGCGCGAGTACGGCGAGGAGCGCTACGCCTCCGCGATCGCCCGCGCGATCGTCAGGCGCCGTGAGCTCGAGCCGCTGCGCAGCACCCAGGAGCTGGTCGAGACGATCTGCCAGGCGATCCCCGCCCCCGCCCGGTTCGCCGCAGGGCATCCCGCCAAGCGCACCTTCCAGGCGATCCGCATCGCCGTCAACGACGAGCTCGGGCAGCTCGACCGCGCGCTGCCCCGGGCCTGGGACCTGCTGCCGACCGGCGGGGCCCTGGCGGCGATCGCCTTCCACTCGCTCGAGGACCGGCGCGTCAAGCGCTTCCTCGCCGAGCGTGCGCGCGGATGCATCTGCCCGCCGGATCTGCCCGTGTGCGCGTGCGGACGCGAGCCCGAGGCGGCGCTGCTGAGCCGTCGCGCGATCGTGCCCTCCGCCGAGGAGATCGCCGCCAACCCCCGCGCGTCCTCGGCGCGCCTGCGCGCCGCGCGCAAGCTGCGCCCCGGGGACGCGCGATGAGCCCCGCGCCCGCCGCCGCGCGATCGAAGCGGACCACCACGCCGCCGAGGCCGCGCGGCCTCTCGAGCGTACGGCCGCCGCGCCGTGTCTCCGGCCCCGCCACCGCGCGCCGCCCGCTCCCGCAGCAACGCCCGCACCGGCTCCCAGGGCCGCTCCGTGCAGTCGCGCGCGCAGTCGCGCGACTGATCCGCCACCCGCTCGTCGACCGCGTCATCAGCGGCCGCTGGTCGATCGCGGTGATCGCCTTCGCGCTGATCGGGATCGTCACCCTCCAGCTCGGGTTCTTGAAGCTCAACGTCGGCGTCGGGCAGTCGCTGCAACGGGAGCGGACGCTCGAGCGCGAGAACGCGACCCTCGGGATCGAAAACGCCGAACTCGCCTCCCCCGACCGGATCCGCCAGCTCGCCGCCCGCCTCGGCATGAGCCCGGTGGCGCTCACCCAGCTGCGCTTCCTCAGGGCCGAGCACGACGCCGGCGCCGCCGCGGGCGCCGCCTCCCGGCTGCACTCGCCTGCGCACCCTGCGAGCGAACCCGAACCGGCAGGCAGCGAAGCGGCGAGCGCCGAAGCAGGGAGCTCCGAAGCGGCGAGCTCTGAAGCGGCGAGCTCCGAAGCGTCGGCCACCGAAGCGGCCAGCAGCGAATCGGCAGGCTCCGAATCGGCGAGCACCGAGACCGAAGGCGCCGACGCGTCGAGCTCGGGCGCCGAAGCCCCCGCCGGCGAAGCGGAAGCCCCCGCCGGCGAAGCGGGGGCCCCCGCCGGCACGGGCGCGGAAACGGGCGAAGGCGGATAGCGCAGCGGTGGACTTCGTCCAGCATCGCGCCGGGCCGATCTTCGCGTTGTTCTTCCTGCTGCTCGCGCTGGCCTGCAGCCGCACGATGTACCTGGACGTGTTCCGCGGCGCCACGCTGCGCAAAGCCGGCAGCGAGGAGCACCTGACCGCAGAGGCCGTGAGCCCGCGACGGGGCTCGATCACCGACCGCGACGGCGTCGCGCTCGCCGTGTCCGAGCCCGCCCAGGACCTCTCGGCCGACCCCTACCTGGTGCGGGACCCGCTGGCGCTGTCGAAGCGGCTCGCGCCGCTGCTCGGGCAGAGCAGCTCGAGCGTGCTCGAAAAGCTCAGCGAGCACCGCGGCTTCGTGTACCTGGCCCGCGCCCTGCCCCAGGCCAAGGCGGAAGCCGTGCTGGGACTCAAGGTCCCGGGGATCAGCGGCACGCCGGTGATGCGCCGCGTGTACCCGCGCAGCACGCTGGCGGCGCAGGTGCTCGGCTTCGTCGGCACCGAAGGGCAGGGGCTCTCGGGACTCGAGTACGCCCACAACGGCCTGCTGGCGGGCAGCGCGGGCGAGCGCCGGGTCGTCAGCGACGCCCTCGGCCAGCCGCTGTCGATCAGCGAAAGTCGCCCCGAGCAGCCGGGCACCAACATCTCGCTGACGCTCGACTCGAACGTCCAGGAACGCACCGAACAGGTACTGGCCGCGGTGGGGCGGGTGTTCGAACCCAAAGACGCCACGGCGATCGTGATGGACCCCCGCAGCGGCGAGCTGCTCGCCGTCGCCAACTGGCCCCAGGTCAACGCCAACGCCCCCGGCTCCGCCTCGCCCAGCGCCATCGAGGACCGCGCCGTGAGCTTCGACTACGAACCGGGCTCGACCTTCAAGGTCATCACGATCGCCGGGGCCCTGCAGCAGGGCCTGATCACCCCCGACAGCGGATTCGCCGTCCCCGACCAGATCCAGGTCGCCGACCGGGTCATCCACGACGACACCGAACACGCCGAGGAAACGCTGTCCGTCACCGAAATCCTGGCCCGCTCCAGCAACGTCGGCGCGATCGAGATCGGCAAAGTCGAGGGCGCGCCGAGCTTCAACAAGTGGGTGCACGCGTTCGGCTTCGGCACGCCCGCACACGTCGGCCTCGCCGGCGAAGAACAGGGCCTGGTGCTGCCGCTCCAGAAGTACTCCGGCTCCTCGATGGGCAACCTGCCGATCGGCCAGGGCGAGCTCGTCACGCCGATGCAGATGGTCGCCGCGTACGCCACCGTCGCCAACGGGGGAATCCTGCGGTCTCCCCACATCGTCAGCGCCGTGGGTGGACGGCCGGTGCCCGATCCGCGCGGGCGGCGGATCATCTCGGGCGCGACCGCGGCCGCGATCCGCCGGATGCTCGAGGGCGTGCTCGGACCCGGGGGAACCGCGAGCGAGGTCTCGATCCCGGGCTACGATCTGGCCGGGAAGACCGGCACCGCGAGCAAGATCGACCCCGCGACCGGGGAATACTCACACACCGCGTACGTGGCCTCGTTCATCGGCTTCGCTCCCGCGACGGACCCGAAGCTGCTTTGCGCGGTCGTCGTCGACGAACCCCAGACCGGGTCGATCTTCGGCGGCACGGTCGCCGCGCCCGCGTTCGGCCAGATCATGAGCTTCGCCCTGCCGTACATGGACGTTCCGCCCGGCTAGCCTGCCCGCCTTCTCCGGCGGGGCCGGAAACTAGACTCAGCTACCGATGTCCAGCCGGGCGCCGAGATGAGGCTCGAGCAGCTGCTCGACGGAGCGCAGGCGTTCGGCGCGAGCGCTCCCGCCGGCGCCGGTGCCGTCGACCTCACGGGCCTCGCCTACGACAGCCGGCAGGTGCACGGCGGCGAGCTGTTCTTCTGCGTCACCGGCTTTCAACACGACGGGCACGAGTTCGCGCCCTCGGCGGTGCGCGCAGGGGCGCGCGCGCTGGTCGTGGAACGTCCCCTGGAGCTCGGCGTCCCCGAGGTGCTCGTGCCGTCGGTCCGCGCCGCGATGGCGCCGCTGGCGGCGCGCTTCTTCGGCAACCCCTCCCGCGAGCTGAAGGTCGTGGGGGTGACGGGCACCAACGGCAAGACCACCACGACCTTCCTGCTGCGCAGCCTGCTCGAACGGGCCGGCGGCTACGGCTGCGGGCTGCTGGGCACGGTGAAGTCGGTGATCGCCGGCGAGGATCGTCCGGTCGAGCGGACCACGCCCGAGGCGATCGACCTGCAGTCGGACCTGCGGGCGATGCTCGATGGGGGCGACCGGGCCTGCGCGATGGAGGTCTCCTCGCACGCCCTGGAGCTGGGGCGCGCCGATGCGATCGAGTTCGCCGCCGCGGTGTTCACGAACCTCACCCAGGACCACCTCGACTTCCATCCGACCATGGAGGACTACTTCCGGTCCAAGCGGCTGCTCTTCCGGCCGGCGGCCGGCGAGCCCCCGGCACGGAGCATCGTCAACGTGGGCGACCCCTACGGGCGGCGCCTGGCGGACGAGCTCGGCGATGCCGTCACCTTCGCGATCGACGCCGAGGCCGACTACGCGGCCGAGCGGATCCGCTGCGAGCCGGGGCGCTCGAGCTTCACGCTGAGCGCCGAGGGACGCCGCCGCGAGCTCGAGCTGCCGCTCCCCGGGCGCTTCAACGTCGCCAACGCGCTGGGGGCGCTGGCGGCCGCGCGTGCGCTGGGGATCGAGCTCGAGCCCCTGCTGGCGGCGCTGGAACACGGGGTCAGCGTCCCAGGGCGGCTCGAGCCGGTCGACGAGGGCCAAGGGTTCGCGGTGCTCGTCGACTACGCCCACACCCCCGATTCGCTGGCGAACGTGCTGGAGGCGGCGCGGGAGATGACCGCCGGAGCCCCGGGCGCCTCCGGGCGCGTGGTGTGCGTGTTCGGGGCCGGGGGCGACCGCGATCGCGCCAAGCGCCCGCTGATGGGCGAGATCGCCGCGCGCCTGGCCGACTTCGTGATCGTCACCTCCGACAATCCCCGCTCGGAGGACCCCGAGCGGATCATCGCCGAGATCATGGCGGGCGTTCCGGGGGGAGGTGCCGGCGGCGTTCCGGGGGGAGGTGCCGGCGGCGGACCGGGCGGCGGCGTCAGCACCGAGGTGGACCGGCGCGCCGCGATCGGACGGGCGCTGGCGGCGGCCGCGCCGGGTGACGTGGTGGTCATCGCCGGCAAGGGCCACGAGCAGGGACAGGAGCTGGCCGGCGGGCGCAAGCTCCCCTTCGACGACGTGACGGTCGCGAGGGAGGCCCTCCGCGCGGACGCGCGCCCGCTCGAGGGGGTCCGCTCGGGATGAGGAGCTGGGACGCCGAGCGCGTGGCCCGCGCCGCCGGGGCCACGCTGCTGAGAGCGCCCTCCGGGCAGGAACCCCCGGGGCCGTCCGGGGCCAGCATCGATTCGCGCGGCATCGCGGCGGGAGAGCTGTTCGTGGGCCTGAAGGGAGCCCGCTCCGACGGCGGCGCCCACGCGCCCGCGGCTCTCGAGGCCGGGGCATGGGGGGCGCTCGTCGCCCCCACCCACGCCGCCGCCGCCGTCGCGGCCTGCTCGCGGGGCGCCGTCCTCGAGCACCCCGATCCGCTCGCCGGGCTGCAGGCGCTGGCCGGCGCCTGGCGCGAGCAGCTCGCGCGCGACGGGAGCCGCGTCGTGGCGATCACCGGCTCCACCGGGAAGACCTCGACCAAGGACATCCTCACCGCGCTGCTCGCCCCGGCCGCGAGGACGGCCGCCAGCCCCGCCAACCACAACACCGAGATCGGGCTGCCGCTCGCGCTGCTCGCGGCCGGCGAGGAGGTCGAGGTGCTGGTGCTGGAGATGGCGATGCGCGGCCCGGGCCAGATCGCCCAGCTGACCGAGATCGCCCGGCCCGACGTGGGCGTGGTCGTCAACGTCGGGGCCGCGCACCTGGAGCTGCTCGGCTCACTCGAGGCGATCGCGGCGGCGAAGGCGGAGCTGATCGCGGGGATGGAGCCCGGCAGGACCGTCGTGCTCCCGTTCGGCGAGCCGCTGCTGGAGGCGCACCTGCGGGACGACCTCGAGGTCGTCACCTTCGGCGAGGCCGGCGCCGACGTGACGCTCGCCGAGCGCCGCGCCGACGGCTCGGTCGTGATCAGCGACCGCGGCCGGGAGCTCGAGCTGCGCCCGTCGTTCGGCCAGGCGCACAACCTGCGCAACCTGCTGGCCGCCGTCGCGGCGGCGCGCGCGCTCGGGTACACGCCCGCCGGCGAGTTGCACGTCGAGTTCTCCGAGATGCGCGGCCAGCGCCACCCGCTCGCGGGCGGGGGAGTGTTGATCGAGGACTGTTACAACGCCAACCCGATGTCGATGCGCGCGGCCCTCGAGGACCTCGCGGCGGGCACCTCGGGCAGGCGCGTGGCGGTGCTCGGCGACATGCTCGAGCTGGGAGCGCAGGCGCCCGGGCTGCACCGCGAGGCCGGCCGCCAGGCCGGCGAGGCGGGCGTCGAGCTGCTGATCGCCGTGGGCGCCCTGGCGGGGGAGATCGCGGCGGGGTTCGCGGGCGAGGCTCGCACGGTCCCGGACGCGGACGCCGCGGCGCGCCTGGTGCCCGAGCTGCTGCTCCCCGGCGACACCGTGCTGGTGAAGGGCTCGCGCGGCGTCGGGCTCGAGGTCGTCTGCTCGGCCCTGCGGGCGGCCGCGCCGCGGGGCGGGCGCCGCGGGCCGGGCCGTGCCCCGGAAGCGAGCCGCCAGGCCCACGGCGCCGCTTCGGGGCCGCGCTGAATGGGACGCATCCTCTTCGGCGGCATGTCCGCCCTGCTGATCTGCATCTTCCTGAGCCCCAGGTTCATCGAGTTCCTGCGCCAGCGCGAGTTCGGCCAGCAGATCCGCGAGGACGGTCCCGAGGGCCATCACCTGAAGGCGGGCACGCCGACGATGGGTGGCCTGATCCTGTTCCTCGCGGTCGCCGTGTCGTTCCTGATCCTGACCGACTACGAATGGCGCTCGATGGGCGTGTTCGGGGCGGCGATCGCGTGCGCGATGCTGGGATTCGCCGACGACTACACGAAGCTCGTCAAGCGGCGCTCGCTCGGACTGCGCGCGCGCACGAAGCTGCTCGTCACGATCGCGATCTCGGTCGGGCTGTGGTTCATCGCCCAGCACGAGGCCGGGCTGGCGCCGACCCTGATGCTGCGCGTCGTCGACTACCACGTCGACCTCGGTCCGCTGTACCCGCTGCTGATCTACCTGGTCGTCGCGGGCACCACCAGCGCCGTGAACCTGACGGACGGGCTCGACGGGCTCGCGGCCGGCTGCGCGGCGATCGTGCTGCTCGCCTACATCGGCATAACGTTCCTGGCCGGCGACTTCGACATGGCGATGCTCGCCGGCTGCCTGGTGGGCGGATGCATCGGTTTCTTGTGGTTCAACGCGTTCCCGGCGACGATCTTCATGGGCGACACGGGCTCGCTCGGGCTGGGGGGCGCGATCGCGGGGCTGGCGGTGATGACCAAGACCGAGTTCCTCTTGATCCTGATCGGGGGCATCTTCGTGATCGAGGCGCTGTCGGTCGTGATCCAGGTGCTGTCGTTCCAGACGATCCGCAGGCGGGTGTTCCTGATGGCGCCGATCCACCACCACTTCGAGCTGAAGGCCTGGTCGGAGACGAAGATCATCCTGCGATTCTGGATCGTGGCGTCGATCTTCGCCGCGATCGGATTCACGATCTACCGCCAGAGCCGCGGCGTATAGGCTCGCCGGGAGGCTTCCGCGTGGACGCGTCGAAGGACCGTCTCGATGCCAAGGGCCGCAGCAGCCGGACCCGTCGCGCCCGCGCGCCGTCGGCGCCGGCGCGCCGCCGCCCGGGAGAGCACCCTCGAGCAGCGCATGCTGCTGACGGCCACCATGTGCCT
>DATJBO010000156.1:0-11688 GCA_035515315.1 Solirubrobacteraceae bacterium | reverse complement strand
GTCCGTCCCGTCGCGGGGCGCGAGGTCTCGCGCGCCGCCTGATCGGCCGCTTCCGCAGGGGTAGGGTGCCATGAGTGGCCGACCGCGACAGCCCCAAGACGAAGGCTCAGCTCGACGCCGAGTTCGCCGACCTCTACCGTGCCCACCTGCGGGACGTGTACAGCTACGCCTACTACCGGGTCGGCAATCACCACGACGCCGAGGACCTCACAGAGCAGACGTTCCTCCAGGCATACCGCCATTTCGAGCGCGCCCAGCGGGAGTCCCGCGGCCGCCCGCTGCGCCCCTGGCTGATCCGGATCGCACACAACCTCGCTGCCAACCTGTACCGCGACCGCTCCCGCCGCCCCGCGTCCCCGATCGAGGACACCTCGGAGCTCACCGCTCTGCACACCACCGAGCAGCTGGTCGAGGGCCGCGAGGAGCTCAGCCGGGTGCTCGAGGGTGTCCGGATGCTGCCCGACGACCGCCGCGAGGCGCTGATCATGCGCTTCGCCCTGGGCATGGACAACCGCGAGATCGCCCGCGCCCTCGGGCGCTCCGACGGGGCCACCAAGGTCCTCATCCACCGCGCCATCAAACAGCTCGAGGAGATCGTCTCCGAGTCGCCATCGCCCCCCGATCCGGTGCCTGCCGGCGGCGAGCGCTCCTCCGCCGAGACGCCCGGCGAGGGGGCGCGCGATGACTGACCGGGCCTCGAGCTTCGAGAGCCTGCTGCGCGAAGCGCTGGCCCCGGTGGAGCCCCCCGCCGCGCTCGCGCTGCGCCTCGAGGGGACGCTCACGAGCATCACCGAGATGGCCGCCGACGAGCTCGAGGCGTGGGAGCTCGGGGCGATGCGGGACCCGCGCAACTGGGCACGTCCCGCCGCCGCCGTGGTGGTGGGCAGCGCGGCGGCCGCCGGTCTCGTCCTGCTGCGCGCCCGCCGGCGCGCCCAGGAGAACCCGCCCGACCTGCTCTCCGCCCGCTCGGCCGCCGAACGGTCCCTGCGCGACCTGTCCGAGCAGACCCGCCGGCTGCTCGCCCGCCGCGGGATCTAGCGATCGTCCCCGCGGCAGCCGCCGGAGCGCACCCGGGCCCCAGCTAGGCTTGCCTGCCAGCCATGGCCACCTGTTACCGCCACCCCTCGCGCGAGACCGGCGTGTCCTGCTCCAGCTGCGGTCGCCCGATCTGCACGGACTGCATGACGAGCACCCCGGTTGGGATGCGCTGCCCGGAGTGTGCCTCCCAGCGCACGAAAGTGGTCCGCCTGCGCGAGACCCACACCGGCCCGGTCGTCACCCATGCGTTGATCGCGATCAACGTGATCGTGTTCCTGGCCGAGGGCGGCGGCGCCCTCACCTTCTCCGGGTCGAGCAGCGGCAGCCTCTACATCAAAGGCGCCCTGATCGGGAGCCTGTTCGGCAAAGGGGTCGCCTACGGGGAATGGTGGCGCATCGTCACCTCCGGCTTCCTCCACGAGAACATCCTCCACATCGGGTTCAACATGTGGGTCCTCTACTACCTGGGCACGCTGCTGGAGCCCGCACTCGGCCGGCTGCGGTTCGGGCTCATCTACGCGGTCTCGCTGCTGTGTGGCTCCCTGGGAGCCCTGCTCGTGTCCCCCCACGCGGTCACCGTTGGTGCCTCCGGCGCGATCTTCGGGCTGATGGGCGCCGCCGCGGTGGAGATGAACGCGCGCCAGATCCCGATCTTCCAGAGCGGGGTGGGAGGCCTGATCGTGCTCAACCTGATCATCAGCTTCTCGATCCCCGGGATCTCCTGGGGCGGGCACATCGGGGGCCTGGTCGGCGGCACGGTCGCGGCGTTCGTGTTGCGCTTCGGCCAGGTGCACCGAAACCAGGTGCTGGCCCTCCTCGGCTGCGCGGCGATCGGCGTGGCGGCCTTCGCCGGCTCGATCATGACCGCCCATTCGAGCAAGCCGGAATCGCTCGAAGTGGGCGTCGCCGCGCCCCTCAGCTCGGAACCGTGAGCTCGACCTCCAGCGCCTGCGCGCCCGCGGGCGGGGCCGCCACCCGCTCGGGGTGCAGGATGTGGGCCAGCAGCTCCAACCCGTCGATCAGCCGGGGCCCGGGCCTGGAGAAGTAGGCGGCGGCGTCCACCGCCACAACCGTCGGTGCGCCGAGGCCCGCCAGCTGCTCGCGGCGGGCGAACGCCTCCTCGCGGGCCCTCCGGGCGTCATACCCGCACGGCATCACCACGACGATCTCCGCGCGGGCGGAGCGTAGGGCCTCCCAGTCGAGCTCCTGCGATGGCTCCCCCGCGAGACCGAGTACGTCTTGGCCCCCGGCCAGCTCGATCAGCTGGGGAGTCCAATGACCGGCCACGAACACCGGGTCGAGCCACTCCAAGGCCAGCACCCGCCGCGGTGGTGCCCCTTCCACGGCGCTCCTGACCGCGTCGATCCGGCCCGCGGCCGTGCCCAGCAGCTCCTCGGCTGCCCGTTCGCGCCCCGTCGCCTCCCCGAGCGTGCGCACGTCGCCCAGCGTCTCCCCGAGCGTCTTCGGGTCGAGTGCCACCACCCTCGGGCTGGAGGGGAGCGTCCTGGCGATCTCCTCCACCTCCTCGAACGAGACCGCGCACACCGGGCACAGGGCCTGTGTGACGATCAGCTCCGGGTCGAGCTCCGTAAGCGTCGCCTGGTCGAGCTCGTAGATGGATTCCCCGTTGAGGGTCCGCTCGCGCACCGCCTCGTCGATCTCGCGGGCGCTGAGGCCCGCAGGAAGCACGTCCCTCGTCAGGCGCTCGAGCTCTGCCACCTCGGGCGGGTGGTCGCACTCGTGGGTCACCCCGAGGACGTCCCCGCCCGCGCCGAGCGCGAACAGCAGCTCGGTGGCGTGGGGGACCAGGCTCGCGATCCTCATGGACCGACTGTACGCGTCCCTGCCGGCGAAGCTAACCTTGCTCGGGTGGCGGTCCTCAGCGACGCCGAGATCCAGGCACGCCTCGCCGATCTCGAGGGGTGGCGCCTCATCGACGGTGCGATCGAGCGCGAGTGGAAGCTCGACGACTTCGCGGCCGCGATCGCGTTCGTCAACCGCGTGGCCGAACTCGCCGAGCAGGCCAACCACCACCCGGACATCCTGCTCCACGGCTGGAACAAGGTCCGGCTCACCCTCTCGACCCACTCCGAGGGAGGCCTCACCGAGTCGGACTTCGCGCTCGCGGCCCGCATCGACGGGCTCGGCTGATCCGCAGGCCCGCTGCGAGCGCGCGCGCAGCCTCCCACCACCCGGCTTGCTACGTTTACGAGGTCGACGAGATCGATGACCGAAGAAGAAGAAGATCCTCCTCGAAGTAGCGTCGGCTCGTCTCCTCGCCCGCGACGAGGCCGCCCCGGCGATCGGGCCCTCCGCCTCGGCGCGTCCTCGACGGTGAGCATGGCTGCCGCCCTGTGAACGGGCTCAAGCTCGTCGTCACGGCGCTGCTGGTCGCCCTCAACGCGTTCTTCGTGATCGCCGAGTACGCGCTCGTGCGCTCGCGACGCGCCCGCCTGGAAGTGCTGCGCGATGAAGGGGCCCGCGGTGCGAGCCGCGCGCTCGAGCAGCTCGGCAACGTCAACAACTACATCTCCGCCGTCCAGATCGGGGTCACGGCCTGCTCGATCGGGATCGGTGCGCTCGGCGCCCCGGCGCTGACGTCGGTGCTCGAAGGGATCTTCCCCTCGAGCGTCAGCAAAGGGGTCGCCATCACTATCTCCGCGATCGTGGCGTTCGCGATCATCACCACCGTCCAGCTGATCGGCGGTGAGATGGTGCCGAAGTTCTACGCCATCGACCGCGCGGAGAGCGTCGCCCGGCGCGTGGCCCGGCCGCTACAGGCATTCGACGCCCTGTTCCACCCCCTCGTCGTCGCCCTCACCGCGGTGGCCGGCCGGATCCTGCGCCTGCTCGGCATCGACATGAGCAAACAGCGCGAGGCGGGCTCCTCGGAGGAGCTCAAGCGGCTGATCGCCGAGTCCCAGATCGGCGGCCAGATCGATCCCGGCGAGGCGGGCATGCTGCGGGGCGTCTTCCACCTCCACGAGCAGGAAGCCCGCCAGGTGATGACGCCGATCCCCGCGGTCGACATCGTCGACATCTCCCAGGACGTGGAAACGGCCCTGCGCGCTTCGATCTCCAGCGGCCACACCCGCCTGGTGGTGACCGAAGACGAAGACCGCGACCGCGTCCGCGGCATCGTTCACGTCAGCGAGCTGGCCCGCCTGTTCATGCAGAAGGGGGCCCACGCCTCGCTCGCGGCGATCGTCCACGAGGCCCTGATCGTCCCCGAGACCAAGCCGCTGGACGACCTGCTCGCCGACCTCCAGCGCCAGCGGGCCTCGATGGCCGTGGTGGTCGACGAGTACGGCCGCGTCGTAGGCGTCGTCAGCGTCGAGGACATCGTCGAGGAGATCGTGGGCGAGATCACCGACGAGACCGACCCGAGCACCGGCGAGATCCGCCGCCTGGCCAACGGCGACTGGTTCGTCCGCGGCCACGTTGCGATCACCGACCTGGCCGACTACGGGCTCGAGCTCCCCGTCGACAGCGAAGCCTTCAACTCGGTCGGCGGGTTCGTGTTCGCCGAGCTGGGGCGCCTGCCCCGGCGCGGTGACACCGTCAACGCGGGCGGCTTCTCGATCAGGGTGGAGTCCGTCCGCGACAACCGGGTGGAGGCCGTCCGCATCCGCGAACGGCGGGTGGCCCGCTCGCGCGAGGGCGCCGACGAGGGTTAGCTCGTCCGGCAGGGGCGCCCGTCGCGCCGGCCGGTCCCGCCCGGGCGCGCCCGCCCGTTAAGCACGTCCGGCCCGCGGGGGGAAGCGGACCGGACTGTGCGCACTGGGAGGAGGCGGGTGTGCGTTGCGACTATCGAGGGTCGCACGCAGAAGTATCCGCAACCTAATCAAGGCGGCCTAAAACTCCACTCGCGCCCCGATAAATTCTCCCCGACCCGCCCGGCAGGCTCACTTGGCGGTGCGCTCGGCGTCCCGCCGGCGCTGGTAGAAGCCCCTCCCGCTCTTGCGGCCCAGGGCCCCTTCGGCGATCAGCGCGTCGACCCGCTCGGGCACCTCCGCACCGATCGTCTCCCCGATCGCCCTGGCGACGTCCAGCCCGATCAGGTCCAACAGCTCCAGGGGCCCCATCGGGTGGCCGGCTCCGAGGCGCATGCAGGTGTCGACGTCCTCGGGCGCAAGCCCCGTCTCTTCCATCAGCCGCACTGCGCTGAACAGGTACGGGAACAGCAGCCGGTTGACGACGAAACCGGGGATGTCCGGCACTTCGACCGGGACCTTCTCGAAGGTCTCGCACAGCTCGAGTGCACGCCGGCGGGTGTCGGCGCTGGCCCCGCCCGGGAACACCAGCTCCACCAGCTGCATCTTGGTGACGGGGTTGAACACGTGCAGGCCAACGAAGCGGTCCGGACGCCCGCTCGCCCGGGCGAGCTCCTCCACCGACAGCGACGAGGTCGTGCTCGCGAGGATCGCCTCGGGGTCCAGCACCGCGTCCAGTTCCTCCAGCACGCCGGCCTTCACCCCGAGCTCCTCCACCACCGCCTCCACCACGAAGGCGGAGGAGGCCAGCGCGCCGGGGTGGGTCACCACCTGCACGTGCTCAGGGTCGATCTCGGCACCGAGCCGCTGCAGCGTTTTTTCCACGCTGGCGCGCGCCCGTTCGGCCGAGCTCTCCGAGCGCGCGAGCACCAGCACCGGCCCGTGGTGGGCCGCCGTGGCAGCCAGCCCGCATGCGATGGCGCCGCTGCCTGCTATCGCGAGCCGTGTGGTCAGGCGATTCTCCTTTCCTGGAAGCCGCCCTTCCCCACCCATCCTGGCTGACTGGCCAGTCAAGGGGCGGCGGCCGCGCGGTAAAGTACCCAGTCGCAGGGTCCGGGCATTCTCTCAAAGGACGCGTCTGCGACGCTCGGGCGCGGGGCCGGGTCTGTCGTCCATCAACGCTTGGCAAACACCGAGGAGACTCCTGACATGAGGCAACCAGAGGGCCGCGAGGTCGTAATCGTCGAGGCGGTCCGCACGCCGATCGGCCGCGGGCACAAGGAGAAGGGCTACTACAAGGACACCCACCCCAACACGCTGTTGGCCAAGTGCTACACGGAGGTCGTCGGGCGTTCGGGCGTCGACCCGCTCGAGGTGGAGGACGTGATCGCCGGGTGCGTCCAGCAGTTCGGCGAGCAGGGCTTCAACATCGCACGCAACGCCTGGCTGCAGGCGGGCCTGCCGATCGAGACCCCCGGCACCACCGTCGACCGCCAGTGCGGCTCGGCCCAACAGGCCGTCAACTTCTCCGCCGCCCTGATCGCGGCCGGTGTCCACGACGCGATGATCGGCTCCGGCGTCGAGCACATGGGTCACCTGCCGTTCGCCGCCGGGATGAAAACCCAGGAGGACTTCGGCTACGCCTTCACCCCCGAGCTGATGGCCAAGCACAACATCGTCGGCCAGGGCCTCGGCGCGGAGATGATCGCCGACCAGTGGGAGATCCCCCGCTCCGAGCTCGACGAGCTGGCCCTGCGCTCCCACCGCCTGGCTCACCAGGCCACCGAGGAGGGCCGCTTCGAGCGCGAGATCGTGCCGATGCAGGTCAACGGCGACACGTACGTGACCGACCAGGGCATCCGTCCCGACACGAACCTCGAGGCGCTCGCCCAGCTGAAGCCGGCCTTCAAGGCCGACGGCAAGATCACGGCCGGCAACTCCTCCCAGATCTCCGACGGCGCCGCCGCCGTGCTGCTGATGTCGGCGGACAAGGCCAAGGCGCTTGGGCTGAAGGCCCGCGCGAGGATCGCCGACCAGACCACCGTCGGCTGTGACCCGGTGAAAATGCTCGAGGGGCCGATCCCGGCGACGCGGAAAATCCTGCAGCGCAACGGGATGAAGATCGACGACATCGACCTGATCGAGATCAACGAGGCGTTCGCCCCCGTGGTGGCCGCCTGGCGGCGCGAGCTGAACCCGGACATGGACCGCGTCAACGTCAACGGCGGGGCGATGGCCCTGGGCCACCCCCTCGGGTCCACCGGCGCGCGCCTGATCACGACCCTCCTGCACGAGCTCGAGCGCTCGGACAAGGAGATCGGGTTCGTGACGATGTGCTGCGGTGGCGGCCTCGGCACCGCCACGCTGATCCAGCGCGTCTAAACACCGCGGGCTCCCGCGGGAGGGATCTCCCGCTGCAAGCCTCGGACGCGGGCCGGCCGAATCTGCGCCGGCCCGTCGTCCAGCCGTGCGGCGCGGGTGTCGTCCAGCCGTGCGGCGCGGGTGTCGTCCTGCCCTGCGGCGCGGGTGTCGTCCAGCCGTGCGGCGCGGGTGTCGTCTAGCCCTGCGGCGCGGCGCCGGTCCAGGTCACGGCCACCGGGGGGAGCGTCAGCAGCGCCTGCCAGGTCGCCGCTTCCACGACCCCGCTCGGGGCGATCCCGTGGCTGGACTGGAAGCTCTCGACGTCGGCGAGCGTCTGGCTGGCGAAGATGCCGGTGGTTTCCTGCGCCGGGATCGCGCTGGCGAGATGCTCCTGCATCCACAGAACCGGATCACCCTTGCTCCCGTTCCGCAGTTCGGGGAACGACGTGTTCGGTATGACGGTCGTCAGCGGCGCCAGCGGGGCGGCCAGCGTGGTCCACCCGGAGGAGGGGGTCTCCTGCCAGTCCCAGAAGGAGACACCGGACGCTCCGTAGTCCACGGCCTCCTCCCGGAAGCGCAGCAGGTCCGAGCTGGAGACCCCGCCGTAGGTCTGCCCCAGGGGGTAGATCGGGCGCGCGTACACGCGGTTGCCGATGTAGGTGTTGGCATACACGGTGTCCACCGACTGGCCGATGTCCTTCCAGTACATCTGGGGCAGGTTGAACTGGGCGCCGCCCGGGCCGAGGAACACCGAGTAGGGGAACTTCGGGTGGTAGCCGACGTACGGGAAGGAAGCGAGCGCCAGGGGGTAGGCGCTGCCGATCGTCGCCCGTAGGTCGGTCAAGTAGGTCTGGGCCGACGCGTAGCGGCCCTCGTACTCGGCCTCGGCATCGATCACCAGGCAGTCGGCACCGTCGGCCACCGCCTCGGCGCCGAGCGCCGCCTCGCCCGCCGGGTTGGTCCCGTACACGTATTGCCACGCGCACGCTTTCAGCCCCGCCGCGTGCAGTTCGGCCACCAGCTGGGGGGAGAACTGGCTCCAGTAGTTGGAGGGGCCGTCTGAGCTCTTGATGAACAGCGTCGTGACGCCTGCGGCGTGGGCCTGGGCGGCGATCGCCGCCACGCTGCCCCCGCTGGAGCGGCTGAGATACCAGATCCACATGCCCTGGCCGTCGAACACGCTGGGGTTGCTCGGCGCCGGGTCGGCGGGCTTCGGTCGCGGCGGGCCGATCGCGTGGGCGTACACGTAGATCGGCCCGAACGAGCTCGTGTAACGGTGGTTGCCGAGCAGGATCTTGATCCTTCCCGAGTGGGCGCTCGAGGGGACCGTCACCAGCAGCGAGCTGCCGGAGCGGCGCAGCCGCGACACGGGGGAGTAGCTGCTGATCCGCGCCCCAGGGGAGCGTGGGAACGCCACCACCATGCCGGGCTTCAGGCCGACGCCTTCGAACATGAGCGTTCCGCGCAGCGATACCTGCCGCGGGTTCTTGGCGCACCTCGTGCTCGGCGTGCACGACACGCGCGTGATCCGCACCGTGGTCACGTGCAGTGACACCTTCACCGGCCCGCGCTTGACCGGCCCGCGCTTGACCGGCGCGGTGGCGGAGGGCACGCTAGCGCCCGACCTGGTGCTCGGGGCGGATGGGCCCACCGAGCCGCCCGTGGGCGCGCCGAGGCTGGGGGCGGGTGCCCCACCTACGCAAAGCATCGGCGCAAGCAGCGCGCCGGCGAACAAGCTCCTTCGCAGTTGCACTTGCATTGAGCAACCTAGCGAGGACGCCCAAGTTGCGCTCTCTGCGGGCGGTTTCTCTCAGCCCCAGCGGAAGCCCACCGCGGCGGGCGCCGGCGCCAGCGGGCTGCTCGGCAGCCCGGACGGGACGGCCGGGAGGTTGTAGCCCGTGGGAGCCACGTCGTTGGGGGCGTCGGGGTGGAACATCGAGGCCAGGTACTGGTTCTGCCCGCGGCCCACGCCGAGCTCGAACTGCCCGCCCCCGTAGTTGCCGATCCCCCGCTCGGCGCAGTAGGCGTAGGCGTCGAGCAGGTTCCGCAGCCCCCCCAGCCGCGACGGCTTGATGTTGACCATCCGCGGCGGGTACGGCAGCGCCTGGATGTCCTCGATCGAGTGGATCGGGGCGTCCCAGGAGAAGCGCTCCCGGTACGGGGCCAGCACCGCGTCCGTCTCCTCTGTGAGCGCGGGATCCTCGATCCACGCGTCCGGGAAGGCCTCCGCCACCCGCCGGTACAGGACCGGGTCGGGGGGCTGGTCCACGATCGAGCCCGAGTAGTAGCCCTTGAAGTCCACCGAGTCGACCGCCCCGGTGGCCACCAGTTCGCCGATCAGCCGCTCATCCCAGGAGCTCGTCGGGTCGAGCTTGAAGCGCGTCCCCGGGTAGGGACCCAGGCGGACCTGCATCGGCCCCAGGGTTGGCGGCTCGCCGAGCCGCAACGAGACCACGAAGCACACCGGCCGGGGCGGGCGGCCCAGCGCCTCGTGCAGCGGCACCCCCGCCTGGCGCAGGGCGAGGTCGAGCGCCGCCGACTCGTACGCCCAGATGCGGTAGCGCTGGGACACCTCTCGCCCGGGAGGCTCGGGAAACAGGGACAGGCCCGCCAGCAGCTCGCTGAAGGAGCCCACCGTGTGACGCCCTGCGAGCGGCAGCACCGGCCCGGCGGCCTGCAGGATCTCCTGGTCCACCGCGTCGTAGGTGACGTCCTCCCCGAGGCCCTCCTGGCCGGCCCCACGCAGGTGGATGACGGTGCTCTTGCGCTCGAAGTCGCTCGACACGCTGGCCTGCAGTGCCTGGAGCGAGTAGTCCTCGATCTCCAGCTGCAGCCCGGCCAGGCGCTCCCAGTCGCTCACCCGTCGCCCGTCCCCTCCAGGCGGCTGACGAGCTCGTCCAGGCGCAGCTCCTGCAGGGCGTCCCCGACCGCCGCCAGCTCGCGGGCGCACAGCTCGATCAGCGTCTTGCCCTCGCTGAGCAGTGCGAGCGTCTCGTCGAGGCTCGCCTCCCCCGAGTCCAGCCGCCGGATGATCTCCTCGATCCGTGCGCTGGCCGCCTCGTAGCTGAGTTTGCCGCCCTGCGGCGGCTCCTGTCCCGGCGCCTGCTCGCTCATGGCTCGCGCACGTCGACATCCACCTCGCCGTCGGCGAAGCGCAGCCGCAGCTCCCGGGCGGTGCGGGCCGCGCCCGTATCGGAGAGGGGCTCTCCCCCCCGCGAGAAGGCCAGCGCATAGCCCCGTTCGAGCGTGCGCTGGGGGTCGTGGCCGGCGAGCGCGAGCGCCAACTGCTCGAGCTCGCGCGGGCGCCTGCGGCGGCAGTCGATCAACGTGGAGGAGGCCTTGCGCCCGAGCACCACCGCCCGGGTGTGGGCGAGTGCCCGCTCGCTGCCCATACGCCTCCTGGCCCCGGCGCGCAGTTCCCGCAGGCGCTGGTGCAGCAGCCCCCTCTGGCGCTCGAGCCGGCCGGCTGGCGCGCGCGAGAGCATCGTCAGCGTCCGTGCCCGCGCGACGACCGCCCGGCGGCCGTGCTCGCGCAGGCGCACCGCCGCGGCGAGGGCCTCGGTGCGCGCCCGCACACAATCGATGCCGACCGCCGCCTCGGCCGCGTGCGTCGGCGTCGAGCAGCTCACCGCGGCCACGTCGTCGAGCAGCGTGCGGTCGGTGTGGTGGCCCACCGAGGCGATCACGGGGATCGCGCACATCGCCACCGTCCGGCACAGGGTCTCGTCGCTGAGCGCCATCAGGTCCGCCAGGGAGCCCCCGCCGCGGGCGATGATCACCACCTCGACGTCCGCCACCGCGGCGAGGTCCCCGAGCGCTCGGCAGATCGCCGGGGCGGCGTGGCGATCCTGGACCGGGGTGAAGGCCCACACGAGCCTGCCCCGCCAGCCGCGGCGCTGCAGCGCCGCGCGCACGTCGTCGCGGGCCTTGCCGCTCTCGCCCGTGATCACGCCGATGGCGCGCGGCAGCAGCGGCCGCTCCAGCTGCTTCTGGCGCTCGAGCAACCCCTCCGAGCGCAGCTGCCGGCGCAGCCGCTCGATCCGGGCCAGCAGGTCGCCCTCGCCGGCCACGCGCAGATCGTGCACCGCGAAGGAGAAGCCCGGGGAGGCGCTCGCGCTGCCCGGGTAGTAGTCGCATCCGCCCGCCACCACGATCTGCATCCCGTCCTGGGGGGCGAGGCCCTCCCGCGCGCACGTCGCCTCCCAGTCATCCCGCCACGCGCTGCAGGGGATCGCCCCGGTGGCGTCGCGCAGCTCGAAGTACACGCGCGCCCTCGCTGCCCGCAGGTTGACGAGCTCGCCGATCAGCTGCACCCGCGTGAACGACCGCAGCTTGCTGCGCAGCGCCGCAGCGTACTCGCCGACGGGGTAGGGGCCGCTGAGGTTGCTGCCGGGGATGCCCGCACCCGCGGGTTCTGCGGGAGAGCTGGCCTGGCGCATCAGCTCCCAAGCATAGGCGCTAGCATCGATGCCAATGCTGCGCAGCGGACCCTCGCACGCTCCCTAGAGCGAGCGCCGTGGCCAAGCGCAAGAGCTCCAGGCGGCGGTCTCGCAAGTCGCCTCCCAAGCGGGCGCCC
>DATJBO010000155.1:0-7791 GCA_035515315.1 Solirubrobacteraceae bacterium | reverse complement strand
CGCGCGCCCCGCTGCAGCTCTTCCAGGCGGTGCAGACCTCGCTGCTGCCGCACCTCAGCGGGCTCGAGGCGACCGCCGGGCACGAGCAGTTCGCGCGGGCGGTGCGCACGACGCTCAAGGCGATCGCCGCGTTCGCCGGCGTGGTGGCGCTCGGCCTGCTGATCGTCGGACCGTGGGCCCTCGGACACGTGTTGTTCGGCCAGCAGTACAGCTACGGGCGGGTCGGTCTCGCGCTGATCGGCATCGGGATGGGCTTTCACCTGAGCTCGGGGGCGCTGAACCAGGCCGCGCTGGCCCGCAACCGCGCCCGGGCGGCGGCGGCCTGCTGGCTGGCGGCGGCGTGCGCGTTCATCGCCTGGATGCTCTCGCCCGCCGTCGGCGACGAGGTGCTGCGGGCGGAGATCGGGTACGCGGGCGCCACCGCCCTGCTCGCCGGCTTCCTGTTCGTCCTGTACCGGCGAGGGACCGCCGAGCTTCTCTAGCGGAACTCCTGCAGGGAGCGGTCGAGCTCGCGGAAGGCCTCGGCCGGGTCCGGCGCGTCGAAGATCGCCGAGCCGGCCACGAACAGGCGCGCTCCGGCGCGCGCGCAGGCGGGTGCGGTGTGGGGGTCGATGCCGCCGTCGACCTCGATCGCGACCTCGTCGCCGACCAGTGCTGCCAGGCGTGGGAGCTTCTGCAGCGAGTGCGCGATGAACCGCTGGCCGCCCCAGCCCGGGTTGACCGTCATGCACAGCGCGAGGTCGATCGCCCCGGGAAGCTCGGCGAGCACCCCCGGCGGGGTCGCGGGGTTGATCGCCACCCCCACGCCGGCGCCGAGCTCGCGCGCCAGGCTCACTGCGTACGCCAGGTGCGGGGTGGCCTCGGCGTGGATCGTCAGCGAGTCCGCGCCGGCGGAGACGAATTCTCGGAGCTGGCGCTCCGGGCGCTCGATCATCAGGTGGACCTCGAGCATCCCTCCCGCGTCGCGCACGGTGCCGGCGAGCGCCTCGACGATCAGCGGCCCGACGGTGATCGGCGGGACGAAGTGGCCGTCCATCACGTCGACGTGGATCAGCCGGGCGCCGGCCGCGAGCACCTCGCGAACCTGATCGCGCAGGCGCCCGAAGTCGGCGGACAGGATCGAGGGGGCGACGAGGACGCTGTTGCGGAGCTCGGTGCGGGCGCTCATACGGCCTGAAGCATGGTGTCCCCGCAGTTGTTGCACTTCAGGATCGCGGTCGAGGACATCCGCACGATCGTCGAGTGCTCGCCGCAGTTGGGGCACACGGAGCTCAGCTCGAACCGGTGCAGGCAGTAGACGCACCGGTAGCGGCCGGGCAGGTTGGTGGGGCGCAGCCACGGCTCGCCGCAGTGCGGGCACAGCGGCCCGAGGTCGACAGACGGCTTGGCAGGTCCCGGCGAGTCTCCCTCCATCCGCACCTACCCCCGGCGCAGCCGCGCGATGTAGAAGCCCGCTGTGCGATCGCGGTGGGGCAGCGTCTGCTGCGCCTCGCCGTCCGCTTCGAACTCGGGGCGGGATTCGAGGAATGCGGCGATCACACGCTCGTTCTCATCCGGAGAGATCGTGCACGTAGAGTAGACAACCAGCCCACCCGGACGGACGGCGCGGGCGCCGGCGTCGAGGATCGCGCGCTGCCGGCCGGCGAGCGCCTCGAGCGTGCCCTCCTGCATGCGCCAGCGCAGGTCGGGACGCGCCTGCAGGGTTCCGAGCCCGCTGCACGGAGGATCCACCAGCACGCGGTCGAACGGGGCTTCCGCCCGCGGATCGGCGGCGTCGGCCACCTCGACACGGACGTTGCCGGCGCGCATGCGCTCGGCCGTGCGCGCCAGCACGCCGGCGCGGCGGCGGTCGCGCTCGACGGCGACCACCTCCCCCCGACCCTCCATCAGCGCCGCCAGGTGGGTCGTCTTGCCTCCGGGCGCGGCGCACAGGTCGAGCACCCGCTCGCCCGGCTCGGGGGCAAGTGTCCGCGAGACGAGCATCGCCGCGCGCGACTGGGCGCTTAGCGCCCCCTGCGCCCACAGCGGTGATCCGTGCAGGTCAAAGGGCTCCTCGAGGACGAGCGCCTCCGGCAGCCGGGGGTCGCGGTGGCTGGCCACGGGCAGGCGCCGTGCCAGCGCGTCGGCGTCTGTAACGAGCGTGTTCGCACGCAGCGCCACCTCGGCCGGCTCGTTGTCGGCGGCCATCAGCTCGCGCGCCTGCTCGGGCCCGAGCGTGCGCCACCACAGCCGCGCGATCCACTCGGGGTGGGAGTGCTTCAGCCCCGCCTGCTCGGCCGTCCCTTCGGGCAGCGCACCGACCAGCGCATCGGCTCCCTCGCGAGCGGCCCGGCGCAGGACGGCGTTGACCAGCCCGTGACCGGCCCGCGCCTCGTGCTTGGCCAGCTCGACGGCCTGCGCCACGGTCGCGTACGGCGGCGAGCCGTGCAGGTAGAGCAGCTCGTACAGGCCGAGCCGCAACGCGTTCAGCAGCGGGGGGTCGATGCGTCCGGCGTCGCGTTCGGCGAGCTCGCCGATCACGTGGTCCAGCGTCGCCCGGCGCTGGATCGCGCCATAGGTCAGGCGCATCGCCAACGCCCTTTCGCGTCGGTCCAACGACCGCGCCTGTGCCTGCAGCGCCTCGTCGGCGTAGGCCCCCTGCTCGAACACCCGCACGAGCACCGCGTAGGCGCAGCGCCGCGCGGGCGAGACCTCCTGGACGGTTTTCGCGCTCGCCACCGGGACCGCCCCCTAGCCGCTGCGGGAGGCGCCAGCGAGCAGGATCGCGGCGAGATCTTCGGCCACCGCGGCGGCCTCCCCGGCGGCGAGCGTGGACGTCGTGATGCGCACCGCGGGAGGACTCGATCCGAGCCTGTACAGCGCTCCCGGGGCGACCGCCCAGCCTCGCGAGAGCAGCCCCGCCACCACCGCCGACTCCTCGGCGACGGGCACCCACACGTTCAGTCCGGAGGCCCCATGGGCCGCCAACCCGCGCGCGTGGAGCTGCTCGAGCAGGCCCTCGCGGCGCTCGCGGTAGCGGACCTGCGCCCGCGACAGCTGCCGCTGCACCGAACGGCTGCCCCACAGGGTCGCGACGAGCGACTGCAGGACGTGACTGACCCAGCCGGGACCGCACTGCTGGCGGCGCTGCACGCGCGCCACGGTGTGGGGGTCGCCCCGTAGCAGCGCCACGCGCAGGTCGGGGCCGAGCGCCTTGGAGACGGAGGTGGCGATCGCCCAACGCTCGCACGCGGCGAGCGAGCTGTGACGGGGCTCCTCGCCGAGCATGCCGAGGTGGTCGTCCTCGATCGCCAGCACGCGGGGGAAGCGGGCGAGCACATCCGAGAGCTCGCGTGCGCGGGCGTCGTCGAGCAGCGCGCCGGTGGGGTTCTGGCCGCGGGGGGTCATCACCGCTGCCGCGGCGCCGGCCCGCAGGGCTCCCTCGAGCGCCTCGGGAAGCATCCCGTGACCATCCAACGGCACGGCCTCGAGGCGCAGCCCGTTCGCACGGAGAAGGTCGAAGAGGGCTGCGTAGCCCGGGTTCTCGACCGCCACGCGGTCGCCCGGTCGCAGACTCGACTGCAGCAGCAGCTCGACCCCCTCGAGCGCGCCGCTGACCACGCACAGCTCCTGGTCGGCCCGCACTGCGCCCAGCTGCTCGACCGTCAGCTGCGCGAGGGCCGGCAGGACGGGCGCCTCGCCGTACATGCTGACCGGGGGGCGACAGCGCGCGAGCGCGGCGCGGAGATCGGGTAGCAGCGCGGGGTCCGGGTTTCCCCGCGACAGGTCGCGGGCGCCCTCCGGCACGGCCACCAGCGCGGCCGCCGTCCCGGCGGGCGCGGGCGTGGCCACGCGTGTCCCGCGGCGCCCGTCGGTCACGACCAGGCCCCGCCTGCGCAGCTCGGCGAGCGCAGCGGCCACGGTCGAGGGGCTGAGCCCGGCCTGGGCCGCGAGCGCCCGTACCGACGGGAGCCGCTCCCCCGGCGCCAGCCGTCCCTCGCCGACCGCCAGCTCGACCTCCTCGACGAGGCCCACCGACGTCCGCGCCCTGATCGTGTAATGTTCCATGACAGTTCTAATTATGTACTATTACAAAACTTGGAGAGTGGCTTGACGCCCTCCTGGACCGGCCGGGACCTCGCCCGATGGACACCGACATGACATCCCACCCGAAGGCCACGGTCCCCTCCGAGCGGGTGCGCCTGCGGCGCAAGCGCGAGCGCGGCCGCTACGACAGTGACGTGATCGAGGCGATCCTCGACGAGGCGCTGATCGCGCACCTCGGCATCACCGGGGAGGGAGGGCAGCCCTTCGTGGTCCCCACCCTGCACGCGCGCAGCGGCGGGGTCGTGTACTGCCACGGCTCGCTCGCCTCGCGCACGATCAGGGCGCTTTCGGCGGGCGTCCCGGCGTGCCTGACGGTGTCGCTGATCGACGGGCTGGTGTTGGCGCGCTCGGCGATGCACCACTCCGCCAACTACCGCTCGGTGATGCTGCTCGGTCACGCCCGGGCGGTGTCGGACCCGCTCCAGAAGCGGGCGGCGCTGGAGGCGATCGTCGAACACATCGTCCCCGGCCGCTGGCGCGAGGTGCGCGAGCCGACCGACAAGGAGCTCGCCGCCACCGCGGTCGTGAGCTTCCCGATCGAGGAGGCCTCCGCGAAGATCCGCGGCGGCGGCCCGATCGACGACGAGCCCGATCTCGAGCTGCCGGTGTGGGCGGGGGTGCTGCCGCTGGCGAGCGCGGTGGGGACGCCCCAGCCCGACGCGCTGCTCGACCCGGCGATCGCGCTGCCCCGCTACCTGAGCCCCTACCGGCGCCCCGGCGCCGCGTGACCCCGTAAGTAGGCGCCGGCCTCCATCGCCCGGCCGCCCGGCGGCTGGACCTCGAGCAGCTCCAGCAGTCCCGGCGAGCACGCGAGCAGCAACCGGCCCTCGCCGACGAACACCCCCCGCGCGGGCCGGGCTCCCGCCGCGGACCCGGGATCCGGCGCCCGGGCACCCCCGACCACGGCCGCACGGCGGACCCCCAGCAGGGCGCCGTCCTCGAGCTGCACGCGCGCCCCGATGTGCGGGTGCAGCGCCCGTACCGTGCGCTCGAGCTCGACCGCCGCGCGGGCCGGGTCGAGCAGCCTGTCGTCGGCCGTGATCTTCTCCGCGTAGGTGACTCCCTCCTCGGGCTGCTCGGAGCACGCCGGTTCCTGCTCCAGGGCGCAGACCAGCAGTCTCCCGCCGAGCTCCTGCAGCCGCTCGGCGAGCGAGCCATAGTCGTCGCGCGGCCCGATCGGCTCCTCGCCGGCGAGGCACACCGGCCCGCTGTCGAGACCGGCGGTGAGGCGCATGATCGACACGCCGGTGCGCTCGTCGCCGGCCATGATCGCCCGCTCGATCGGCGCCGCCCCCCGCCAGCGGGGCAGCAGCGACGGGTGCACGTTGAGGATCTCGTGCGAGGACAGCAGCGGCTCCTTGATGAGCGCGCCGAACGCGCACACCACGACCACCGGCCTGCTCCCCGGCGCCGTGTCGCCGGCGCTCGCGCGGTCTCCCCCGGCCGCCCCTTCGCCGGCCGCCCCTTCGGTCTGCTCCAGCGCCGCCGCGATCAGCTGCAGCGAGCCGGCGTCGTTGACGTTGGCGGGTTGCTCGAGCGCCAGCCCCAGCTCCCGGGCCCGCTCGCCGACCGGGGGCGGGCGCAGCCGCCGCCCGCGCCCGGCTGGCCGGTCGGGCCTGGTGATCACCAGCGCGGGCGGATGACCGGCCGCGACGAGCCGCTCCAACACGGCGGCGGCGAACTGCGAGGTGCCGAGGAAGACAGTCGCCAAGCCCGCCGGGAGCCCTCGCGCCTATGCGGCGCTCTCCTCCTCCTGGGCCTCGCGCATCGCCCGCATCGCCTCCTTGCGCGCCTGCTTGGTGATGCGGTCGAGGATCAGCACGCCGTCGAGGTGGTCCATCTCGTGCTGGATCACCCGCGCCTTCAGCCCCTCGGCCTCGATCGTGAGCTCGTTCCCCTCGGGATCCCGGGCCCGCACGCGGACGCTCGCCGGTCGCTCGACCTCGACGTGGACGCCGGGCAGGCTCAGGCACCCCTCTTCGGCCGGCTCCCGCTCCTCGCTCTGCCACTCCAGCACCGGGTTGACCAGCGCGGTGACCGGCTCCTCCGGGTCGATGCGGAACACCAGTGCGCGGTGCAGCACGCCGAGCTGGGTCGCCGCCAGCCCGATCCCCAGCGCGTCGTGCATCAGATCCCCCATGCGCGCCAGCTCATCGCGCAGGCTGTCATCGAAGCGCTCCACGGGGACCGCGCTCGCGCGCAGCACGGGGTCGCCGAAGCGGCGGATCAGCCGCATCGCCGCATCCCGCCTGGCCTTCGTCTCGGGATCGAGCTCGGCGGGCTCGGGTGCTCCCTCCTCGCGCTCGACCTCGACGTCCGCGTCGGTCGCGCGGACGCGCTGCTCGGGCTCCTCTTGCCGCTCGCGGAGTTCCTGCCTGGACGCCATCGTCCGCTCCAGCCTACTGCGGGTCCACGTCCACGCTGAAGCTGACCCCCGCGTGGGCGCGCGCCCCGGCCAGCGCGTGCACGCTCTCGCCGGCGGCGCGGACTGCCGCCGCCCTGGAGCAAGCCTTCAGCACGAGCATCTGGCGCTCGCGTCCGCGCAGCCGGAACAGCGTCGCCGGGCCGAGCACCGACACCGAAGCCTCGCCGTCGCCGGGCGCGAGCCGGCGCTCGAGCTCGAGCCTCAGCGCCTGGGCAGCCTCCTGTGCGGGGGGCGCCTGCGGGCAGGAGCAGACGATCCTCACGAGGTGAGAGAACGGCGGATAGCCGAGCGCGCGCCGGCGCTCGAGCTCGCCGGCCAGGAAGCCCTCGCTGTCGTGGGCCGCGGCGCGGACGATCGCGCGCGCATCCGGGGTCACGGTCTGGACGAGCACGCGCCCGTGCCCGCCCCGCCCGGCGCGGCCGGCGAGCTGCGCGATCAGCGCGAAGGTCCGCTCCTCGGCGCGGAAGTCGGGGAAGCGCAGGGTGGCGTCGGCGTCGATCACGAGCGCCAGCTGCACGTCGGGGAAGTCGTGGCCCTTGGCGACCATCTGGGTCCCGATCAGCGCCCCCCGCGGGGCCTCCTGGAAGCTGCCCAGGATGGCGGCCGCGCCGGCGTCGGCGCGTGCCTCGGGACCGTCCCGGCCGGCGCCCGCGAGAACCGCATCGGCGTCCAGGCGGAACACCGGGAAGTCCCCTTCGTCGAACACCGCGGCGAGGTCGTGGGCGAGCCGCTCGGTCCCCGCCCCGTGGCGGGCGACGGCGCTCGAGGAGCACTGCGGGCAGCGGTCGGGGACCGGCTCGCGGTGCCCGCAGTGGTGGCATGCGAGCAGGCGTGCCGCGCGGTGCAGCACGAGCGTCACGTCACATTCGGGACAGCCCCAGTTCGCCCCGCACGAGCGGCAGGACAGGAAGTTCGACCAGCCCCGGCGGTTGAGCAACACGATCGCCTTGCCGCCGCCGGCACGGACCTCGGCGAGCCCCTGCACCGTGGCCGGGTGCAGGGTGCCCGGCTGCCCGCGCATGTCGAGCACCTCGACGGGCGGCAGCGGGCGCCCGTCCACACGGCGGCCCAGTCGCGCGACCGGGATGCGCATGATGCTCTCCGGCCGCGGTGTGGCGCTGCCGAGCACCAGCAGCGCAGCGGCGCGGCGGGCGCGCTCCTCGGCGACCTCGCGGGCGTCGTAGCGGGGATCCCCCTCGTGCTTGTAGGAGGCCTCGTGCTCCTCGTCGATGACGATCAGGCCGAGCCGCTGGACGGGGGCGAACACGGCCGAGCGGGGC
>DATJBO010000154.1:0-6339 GCA_035515315.1 Solirubrobacteraceae bacterium | reverse complement strand
AGCATCGCGTCGAGGTCCGAGGGTGTGATGGCTGTGTAGCGGCTCAAGCTCTCCCGCCCAGCCTAGCCCGCCAGGCTGGCGCGATAGGAGGCGGCGTCGAGCAGCTGCTCGCGCTCGGAGGGGTCCGACATCCGCACCTTCACGAGCCAGCCCTCGCCGTAGGGGTCCTCGTTGACCAGCCCGGGGTTCTCGCCGAGATCCTCGTTGACCTCGACGATCTCCCCCGACAGCGGGGCGATCACGTCCGAGACGGCCTTGACCGACTCGACCTCGGCGTAGGAGGAGTCCTTGGTGAGGGTGGTGCCGATCGCCGGCGGGTCGAAGAACACGACCTCGCCGAGCGCATCCTGGGCGTACCAGGTGATCCCGAGGGTGGCCTGCCCCTGGGCCTCGTCGATCCTCGCCCAGTCGTGTTCGGGGTGGTAGAGGAGCTCCTCTGGATAGCTGTCCTGCGCCATTCCGGTTCTCAACCCTTTCTGTAGAGCGGCTTGGGCCTGACCTCGGCAGCGCGCATCTTGCCACGGACGTCGATCTGCAACCGCGACCCGGCGGCGGCGCGCCCGCGCGGCACGTAGCCCATGCCGATCCCCCCCCGCAGGCATGGCGAGTGGGTGCCGCTGGTGACCTCCCCCCCGCCCTGCACCGGATTGCCCGCGCGCGCGATCCCCTGGCCCTCGACGACGAACGCCACGAGCTGTTCGGCCGGGGGCTCGCGCCGCGCGCGCTCGACGGCGCCCGCGCCGATGAAGCCCGTCCGCTCCTTGCAGGCCCACCCGAGCCCGGCTTCGATCGGCGCGCGCTCGAGCGTCAGCTCGTTGCCATACAGCGGCAGGCACGCCTCGATCCGCAGCGTGTCGCGCGCGCCGAGGCCCGCGGGGACGGCGCCGTGCGCGAGCAGCTCGTCCCACAGATCTCCCGCGTCATGCGGCGCGCACATCAGCTCGACCCCGTCCTCGCCGGTGTAGCCGGTGCCGCACACCAGCGCCGGGACCCCCGCGACCGCGAGGCTCGCGGCCCGCATGCGCGCCGGCAGCGGCTCGCTGCCGAGCTCCTGGACGATCCCGCGGGCGGCCGGGCCCTGGACCGCCAGCATCGCGAAGCTCGCGGCGGCGTCGCCGACGTGCGCCTCGGGGAACGCCTGGGCCTGCTCCTGGAACCACTCGAGGTCGCGGCGGTGGTTGGCCGCGTTGGTGACGGTCAGGTAGCGCTCGGGCCCGAGACGGTAGGTGATCAGGTCGTCGAGCACCCCCCCGTCCTCGCGACACAGCAGCGAGTACTGCGCGCCTCCCTCCCCGGCCTGCTCGTCGAAGCCGATCGCCGCCACGTCGTTGGAGAGCAGCCGCTGCAGTAGCGGCAGCGCCTGCGGTCCGCTCGTCTCGATCTCGCCCATGTGCGAGACGTCGAACATCCCGCACGAGTGGCGCACCGCCAGGTGCTCGGCGACCACGCCCGAGTACTGGACCGGCATCTCCCAGCCGGCGAACTCGACGAGCCTGCCCCCCGCCGCCAGATGGCGGTCGAACAGCGGGGTTCGCTGCAGCAGCGGCGGGGCCGTCGGCATCCGCGCCCAGGCTAGCGGAGGGGTCCGTCAGCGCTGCGAGAGGGCCGCGCGTGTTCGCGGGCGCCGTGAGAACGGGACGCCGCTCAGCGCAGGAACGGCGGAACGTCGATCTCGTCGTCGGAGATCTCGAGCGTGGAGCGCTGGCGATCGCTGATCCGCGGGCCCCTGTCGGGACGCGCCGAGCGCGCGGCGCGGCGGGCTCCGACGCCGGGCCGGTGGTCGAAGCCGGTGCCGATCACGGTCACCCTGACCTCGTCCCCCATCGCCTCGTCGATGACCGCGCCGAAGATGATGTTGGCGTTGGAGTCGGCCGCGGCGTGGATGATCTCGGCGGCGTCGTTGACCTCGAACAGGCCCAGCTCGCGCCCGCCGGTGATGTTCAGCAGGATCCCCATGGCGCCGTCGATCGACTCTTCCAGCAGCGGCGAGGAGATCGCCGCGCGGGCCGCGTCCGCGCAGCGGCTCTCGCCGCTGGCCGTGCCGATGCCCATCAGCGCCGAGCCGGCGTCCTGCATGATCGTGCGCACGTCCGCGAAGTCGAGGTTGATCAGGCCGGGGATCGTGATCAGGTCGGTGATGCCCTGGATCCCCTGGCGCAGGACGTTGTCGGCCTCGCGGAACGCGTCGAGCATCGAGGTCCGGCGCTCGACGACGGCCAGCAGCTTCTCGTTGGGGATCACGATCAGCGTGTCGACCACCTCGCGCAGGCGTTCGATGCCCTCGATCGCCTGGCGGCTGCGCTGGCTGCCCTCGAAGTCGAACGGCCTGGTGACCACGCCGACCGTCAGCGCACCGATCTCGTTCTTGGCGATCTCGGCGATCACGGGCGCGGCGCCGGTCCCGGTGCCGCCGCCCTCGCCGGCCGTGACGAAAACCATGTCGGCGCCCTTCAGCGCCTCCTTGATCTCGTCGCGGGACTCGGATGCGGAGGCGAGGCCGACGTTGGGGTCGGCGCCGGCACCGAGCCCTTTGGTTGAGTCGTGGCCGATGTTCAGCTTGACGTCGGCGTCGCTCATCGCGAGCGCCTGGGCGTCGGTGTTGGCGGAGATGAACTCGACCCCGCGCAGGCCCGCGTCGACCATCCGGCTGACGGCGTTGGTTCCACCGCCGCCGACGCCGACGACCTTGATCACTGCGAGATAGCTGGACCCGCTCTCCATGTGTGAGCCGTTCCTAGAAAGCCTTCAGGGGAAATAGAGGGTTTGGCACCATAGCGGACGGAAAGCGGCCCCGCGTTTCCACGTTATGCAGGGAACTTCGCCCTGTCAACGAAGTCCAGAAGCTTCGCAACGTGCGTTGCACCTCCGCACCCTCGACCCGAGGTCGAGAGATCCGGCCGGCGAAACCGTGAACCTGTGGTCGAGAGTTATTCCCCGGGCGCGGCGGCGGCGCCTCCCGCCGCGGCGCTTTCGGGGGTCGCGGGCGGGGCTTCCCGGGTGGCTTCCCTAGCCCCGCCTTCGGCCCCGCCGGCGGGCACGGCGGCGCTCGCTTCCTGGCCGCCGGCCGTGCTCTGGGCTTCGCCGGATGCGGACGATGTGGAGCCTTCGCCGGACGGTTCGTTTGCACCCACGGGGGCCCCCGAGGTCGTTTCGGGCGAGCTCTCCCGAAGGCCTTCGGCCAGCGCCGCGACCGAGGCTTCGGTGGCGGGGTCGGTACTCGCCAGGCCTTCCCCGCTGCTCGCGGAGCTCACCGGCGGCGGGACGCCTTCGGGAAAGCCTCCCGCGGCGGGACGTCCCGGCAGGCGCACGTCCACGTACGCCGCCCCGGCCGAGCCTTCGTCGAGCAGCACGCGCTCGAGCGCGAGCCACTTGGCGTGCGCCCGCTCGGCGTCGCCGAAGTACACGAGCAGCCCGTTGCGCATCGCCACCGTGAGGCCGTGCGACCCCGAGTAGGCGCTCGCCACCTGCGCCCTGAGCCGCTTCGGCGCGGCGCCGAGCACGGCGAGCTCGGCGAGCACGCCGCCTTCGTGGACGCTCTGGCCCGGAAGCGGCTGCCAGTGCCCGCTCACGCTCGGCAGGGCGCCCGACAGCACCGCCGGCCCGAGCACGAAGCCGTCGGCCGTCACCGCCGTGCGGGCGCCGCCGACCACCAGCGCGGCGACGGGCGACTGCTCGGTGACCGCGATCGTGAGCGTGTGGGGGAAGTGGGGACTGGGGCGCAGCCCTCGCACGACCGCGAACTGGGCGACCGCCGCGCGCAGCGCACCGGTGTCGACGTCGAGCGTGCTCATGCCGCGCGCGGCAGAGCGCAGCGCGGCTTCGATGGCGTGCGCCTGGGGGCCGCTCACCCCCTCGATGCGCACGGTTCGCACGGCCACGAAGCCCGACCGGCGAAACCACAGCCAGCCGCCGGTGAGGAGCGGGACCGCGACCAGCACGCAGACCAGCGCGAGGCGCACCCAGCGCCGGGCGAGCAGCCGCGCCACCACCGCGCGCGGACGCGCCAGCGCCGCCGGCGCGTGGCGGTTGGGCCACGGCAGGGCGATCGGAGGGCGCGCTGGCAGCAAGCGGTGCACCGCAGGCTCTTTCGACCCCGCCGCCCCATCCCCTACCGCCCCGTCCGCGGCGTCATCGCCGCCCCCGCCGCTAGTCCCTCCAGGGGAAGCGCACCGCCCCGAGCGTGTGCACCTCGGGCTCGAGCTCGACCCCGAAGCGCTCGAGCACCCGCCGGCGGCCCTCGGCCATCAGCGCCACGACCTCGGCGGTCCGCGCCAAGCCGGTGTTCTCGATGAAGTTCGCGTGCTTGGGCGCGAAGCGGGCCCCGCCGATCGCCAGCCCGGCGCACCCGGCCTGATCCAGGAGCATGCCGGCGGTGCGCTCGCCCGCGCGGGGGTCCTCGGGGTTCTTGAAGGTGGACCCGAACGTCCTGATCCCCTGCGGCTGGGCCTCGTGCCGGCGCCTGCGCATCGCCTGCAGGGTTCCCTTGACGTCCTCGACGGCGGCCGGGCGCAGCAGCAGCGAGGCGGCGGCCACGACCTCCCCCTCGCGCAGCGCGGAGCTGCGGTAGGCGAAGCCGAGCTGATCCGGTGAGCGGCGCTCGTAGCCGCCGGGGCCCGCGATCTCGACCCACTCCAGCACGCGGGCGAGCTCGCCCCCGTAGGCGTTCGCGTTCATCCGCACGGCGCCGCCGACGGTGCCGGGGATGTTGACGCCGAACTCGATCCCCGACAGCCCCTCGCGCGCGGAGCGGGCCGCCACCGCGGGAAGCCGGGCGCCGCCACCGCACAGCAGGCGGGGGACCTCGACCGAGATCGCCGCGAGCTCGCGGTCGAGCTTGATCACGAGGCCCTCCACGCCCTCGTCGGCGACCAGCAGGTTCGATCCGGACCCCAGCACGAACACCGCCTCGCGCTCCCGGGCCGCCCAGGCGAGCAGCACGGGCAGGTCGGGCCGGTTCCCCACCCGGGCGAAGTGGCGCGCCGGGCCGCCGGTGCCGATCGTGGTCATCGGCGCGAGCGGCTGATCGTGACGCAGCAGCCCGAGCGCGCGTTCGCTCGCACGCTGGCTCATCGCCGCACCAGCGCCAGCGCGCGCCCGCTCATCGCCGCACCAGCCTCGCGGCGAGGCGGTCCACGTCGCCGGCTCCCATCACCACGCACACATCGCCCTTGCCGAGCAGGCCCTCCAGCACGGGCTCGGCCGAGGCGAGGTCCGCCAGCCAGTAGACCGGCCTGCCGCCGGCCGCGTCGGCGGCCGCCTCGGCGACCAGCAGCCCGCTAACGCCGGGGAAGTCCTCGGCGCGCTCGCGTGCGGCATACACGTCGAGCACCGCGACCACGTCGGCCACGGCCAGGGCGCGGCCGAGCTCGCCGGCGAGCGCCCGCGTGCGCGAGTACAGGTGGGGCTGGAAGACGGCCACCAGGCGCCGGTGCTCGAGCGTGCCGGCGCCCTGGAGCGTGGCGGCGACCTCGCTCGGGTGGTGGGCGTAGTCGTCGTACACCAGCGCCCCGCGGACACTCTCGCCGAGCCGCTGAAAGCGGCGCGCGGCGCCGGGGAAGGCCGCCAGCGCCGTGATCGCGGCGGCCTCGTCGGCGCCCGTCAGGCGCACCAGCTCGAGCGCTCCGGCCGCGTCCAGCGCGTTGTGCAGGCCCGGTACCGAGAGGCTGACCTCGTGCCCGTGCCAGCGAAACCGCGAGCCCCCGGGAACGAGCGCGAGCTCCGGGACGTCGTAGGCGACGAGCGGCCCATCGCGCAGCTCGAGCAGCTCGGGCCGGTCCCAGATCACCGCCGTCGGAGCGTGGGCGAGGAAGCGGCGGAACACCTCGCGCAGCTCCTGCAGGGAGCCGAAGCTGGTGTGGTGGTCGAGCTCGACGTTGGTCAGCAGCGCGAGCTCCACCTTCAGCTCCAGCAGCGAGCGGTCGGACTCGTCGGCCTCGACGACCAGCCACTCGCCCTCGCTCCAGTGGCCGTTCGGGAGCTCCCCACCGATCGTGGCACCGATCAGCCAGCCCGGCTGCAGCCCCGCGCCGCGCAGCGCGTGCACGACCATCGCCGCGGTCGTCGTCTTGCCGTGGGTCCCGGCGACGGCGATCGTGCGTCTCATCGCCGAGAGCTCGCCAAGCAGCCGGGCGCGGGGCCACTCGGGGACCCCGCGCTCGCGGGCGGCTGCGCGCTCGGGGTTGTCGGCCGGCACCGCGCTCGAGTAGTAGACCTCCACCCCGTCCCCGCCGGGGAGGTTCGCGGCGTCGTGGCCGACGTGGGCCTCAAGCACGCCGTCGGCGCGCAGCGCCTCGAGATAGGAACCATCATGCGCGTCCGAGCCGGTGAGGACCGCGCCCA
>DATJBO010000153.1:0-3828 GCA_035515315.1 Solirubrobacteraceae bacterium | reverse complement strand
GTGGTGTCCTCGAGCAGCCTGCGCGCGGCCTCCAGCCGTACCCGCTCGACGTAGCGGGCGGGGGTGACCCCCGTCTCCGCGCGGAACGCCCGCGCGAAGTGCCGCGGGCTCATGTGCGCCCGCGCGGCCATCGCCTCGACGGTGTGCGCGCCGGCGGGATCCTCGATCACCGACCGCTGGATCTCCCGCAGCGGCTGACGTTCGGGCTCCTGGGAGGTGAGCGTGGCGCTGAACTGGGACTGGTTGCCCGGGCGGCGCAGGAACAGGACCAGGTGCCGGGCGATCGTCAGTGCGAGCTCGCGGTCGTGATCCTCCTCGACGAGCGCCAGCGCCAGATCCATGCCGGCGGTCACGCCCGCCGAGGTCCACACGGCGCCATCGCGGATGTAGATCGGGTCGGGGTCGACCTCGACCCCGGGGTGCTCGGCGGCGAGCCTCTCCGCCGAGGCCCAGTGGGTGGTCGCGCGGCGGCCCTCAAGCAGTCCCGCCCTGGCCAGCAGGAAGGCGCCGGTGCACACCGACACGGTCCGCCGCGCCGAGGCCGATGTGCGCGCGATCCACTCCACGAGCTGCTCGTCGGCTTCGGCCCGCCGGTGCCCGCTGCCGCCCGGGACGATCAGGGTGTCCAGCGGCCGGGGCACGTCCTCGAGCTCGCGCTCCGGCACGATCGCCAGGCCGCTGGAGCTCCTCGTCGGGCCGCCGCGGCCGACGGTGCACACCTCGTAGCCGGGCGCCGGGGGCACGCCCCGGAGACGGCGGCCGGCGGAGATCGCCGCGTCGGCACCCGCGAACACCTCCAGCGGCCCGGTGACGTCGAGGCTCTGGACGCCCGGGTACACGACGATCGCGACGCGGCGGGGGTCGGGGACGGCTGCCATGGGGCTCGATCATGGCCCACGCAGCGCCTGTCCGCAAGGACCAATTTCCCACCTTTTCTGCCAAACGGGGGAAGCGCGACGATTCGCTTTGCGGACCGTCCGTCCAGTCCTCGGCACCGTGCGCACAGTCCCCCGCACAGCCGTCTAGCATCTAGCCGCATGGAAGACCCCGACTTCTCCGACGGCGACTACGAGTTCGACGGGGATCCCGACTCGCTGAGCTCGGCCCCCGGTCGGGTGGCGAGCATCGTCTCCGCCGCCGAAGCCGCCGCCGCCGACCTGCGCGAGCAGGCCGAGTCGAGGGCCAACGCGCGGATCGCCGAAGCCGACCGCGCCGCCGACAACCGCGTGGCGGCGGCCGACGAGGAGGCCGAGGAGCTGCTGGCCACGGCCCGCGCCCAGGCCGAGGCGATGACCGCCGAGGCGAGCGACACGGTCGCGCGCATGACCGGCGAGCTCGAACAGGCCCGCGACGACGCCGTAAAGGCGCTGGCGGACGCGCGCGAGCAGGCCGATCACCAGCTCGCGGAGGCGCGCGCCGAGGCCGAGGAGGTGCGCGCGAGCGCCGAAGGCGAAGCCGAGCGCGCGATCGAGTCCGCCAAGCAGGACGCGGAGCAGATGCGTGCCACCGCCGAGAGCGACGCCGACGAGATGCGCACCGCCGCTGAGGCCGAGGCCACCCAGATGCGCACCGCGGCGCGCAGCGAGTCCGAGCAGCTCCGGGAGGCCGCCCGCTCGGAGTCGCAGGAGCTGCGGACCGCCGCAAAGACCGAGTCCGACCAGCTGCGGGCGTCGGCCAAGACCGAGTCCGACCAGTTGCGGGCATCGGCCAAGAGCGAGGCCGAGCGGGCCCGCGCCAGCGCGGCCGCGGAAGCCGAGAAGATGGTCGGCAACGCCCGCGAAGAGGCCGAGCGGGTGGCGACCGAGCTCACCCAGAAGACCGAAAACGAGCTGCGCGTGGAACGCGAGAAGGTCGCCCGCCACAAGGCCGAAACCGAGAAGCAGGCCAACGAGGCGCTGGCCAAGGCGCGCACGGAGGCCCGCGAGATCACCAGCGAGGCGCACGTGGTCGCCCACGAGGTGCTGACCGAAGGGACCGAGATCTCCCACAACCTCAACGAGCTCTCCCAGTCGCTGCACACCAACGCCGAGCGCCTCCTGCGGGGCGTGCGCCTGGCCCACGGCGGCATGACCGCCCGCCTCGACCAGGTCGTCCCCGACACGGCGCCGACCGCCAAGCGGGGCGAGAAGAGCAAGCGGCCGGCCGAGAACGGCACCTCTGACGAGCTCGACGTGCCCGAGTTCCTGCCGAAGTCCTAGCGCCGATCGGGCCGGCAGGGCACGGTGCAGGCACCGCAGGGGACCAGTCGCCGCCCGCTCGCCGGGCGCCAACCTGGCAGCTAAACTCTTCGGCACCCAACATGGGGCTATAGCTCAGCTGGGAGAGCGTCGCGCTGGCAGCGCGAAGGTCGCCGGTTCGAGCCCGGCTAGCTCCACTTACCGACCACCCGTCCTCCCCGCTGGCTGCAAGGCAGGGCGGCGTCGGGCCGCGCGACCGGCGGGGCTGCCCTGTGGGGAGGAACCCGGGCTCAGCTGTCGGCTATCTCGCCGATCAGCCTCCGCAGCTTCGTTAGGCTCGCGCGCAGCAGCCTGGAGACCTGCATCTGCGAGAGCCCCAGCCGTTCGCCGATTTCGGCCTGGGAGAGTTCGTGGACGAAGCGAAGCTCGATCATTCTCTGCTCGCGGGGCTTGAGCGCGGCGACCGCCCGCTCGACCACGATGCCGTCCTCGACCAGCTCGTAGCCGACGTCCTCGCGCCCGAGCGTGAGGGCGATGGTTGCGGCCTCCGGGTCGTCGTTGGCGGGAGCGTCCAACGAGGTCTCCGAGTACGCCTCGAGAACCTGCAGCCCCTCCAGGACGTCCTCCTCGGAGAGCTCCAGATACTCGGAGAGCTGCTGGACGCTCGGCGACCGCCCGTTCACGTGCGACAGCTGCGCGATGGCTTCCCGGATCTTCCTGGAGCGCTCCTGGTCGGCGCGCGGAACGTGCACCGCCCAGGAGGTGTCGCGGAAGAACCGGCGCAGCTCGCCGAGGATCGTGGGGATGGCGAACGCCTCGAAGGTGACTCCCCTGGTGGGGTCGAACCTGTCGACCGCCTTGAGCAGCGCGACGTTCGCCACCTGGATGAGGTCCTCGAGTGCCACCGACGACCTCGCGTAGCGCATTGCCAGCCGTCGTGCGAGCGGCATGAACCGCATCACGAGCGTATCGCGTGCAACCCGGTCGCCCTTCAGGGAGCGGCGGAACAGCTGCAGCGACGGCTCGGCCGCGGTCGCCGCCCGGATCATGACCGGCCCCCTTGAGAGCGGCCCCCTTGAGAGCGGCCCCCTTGAGAGCGGCCCCCTTGAGAGCCGCCCCCTTGCGAGCCGCCCCCTTCGGCCTCGATCGCCTGCGTGCCCGGGGCGCGGCTCGGCGAGCACGGCCCGTGCGGCGACTGCCGCCAAAGCCACGGGCGAAAACTGCATGTTCCGGCCATATGTCTCCCCTCGAGAGAGGTCGCCCGGGTCCCCTGCAGCGTTCTGTCGTCGCCACGGGTTCCCAGAGCCACGTCACCAGGTTCCGCTGCGAGGGCCCCGGTTGCCATCGGCTTTCCCCCTGCTGCCGACCCCTAAACCGGCGCTCGGGCCCGACCTGGCGTTCGCCGGCCGGACTTTCGGGGACCGGGCTCGGGCGCCCTGGCGGCCAAGCAGGCCGGTGACGGGGACGAGCTGCCTCAACGCGGGATGCAGCTGATCCGGCCGTCGTTCTCGAGGATCGCCCACTGTAGGTCGGCAACGGAGGCGATCTGGGATTGGCGCGCCCCCTCTTGGAGATCGGCCATCGTGATCCGCTCGCGTCGCATGTTCCGCTGGATCGGCCGGCCTTCGTGGACGAGCACGATCGGTTGGCC
>DATJBO010000152.1:0-11203 GCA_035515315.1 Solirubrobacteraceae bacterium | reverse complement strand
CCAGGGGCAGATGTGGGCGCAGGTATTCCTCAATCCTTCCGACGATGTCTTCGAGTTCAAGCTTGAACGTGTCCTTACCCATGCCGGCATAGAGCACGTCCCGCTGGTCGTCGCTCAAGGCTTCGCCCTCGGCATGCTTGGACCGAGCAAACGCACTTACAGCCAAGAAGAGCGTTCGAGTCTGTTTCGCGAGCTGGTGCGCGAGCCCGCGCACCTCATCGCCCCACAGAATTTGTGCTTCGTAGAGACAAACGTCGAGCGGCGCCTGGGCATCGAGAATCCGCTGCCATCGCCGTTCGTAGGCTGCAACCTCCCATGGCATCTCCTGATTGGCGCCCGCCGCCTCGCTCTTGAGCATCATCGGGCTGCGGAGGCCTTCGACCGCGTCGCGAAGGCGATAGACCTCGAGAAGGAGCCTGCGCGCGAGATCGAACTGCGCTGAACCCTCAAGCTGCGCACGCCAGGTTTTGAGGCCAAGTGCAGCGATGCCAATACCCAAGGTGGTCGCCAGCGCGATTGCACATGTCGCTATCGCCGTGACTTCGTCGGCTGACACGACCGAAGGCTACGGCTGCTACCGGTCGCCGCGTCCCGCCGCCTCGCGGTTTCTTACGCTCTGATACCCCACTGATACCTCAGCATCACTCGCGCTCCAGGCAATGACCTTGCAAAAGCGCTTTCTTGCAGGCACTTTGTGAAGGGTGAGCGAAGGGACTCGAACCCCCGACCGCCTGGACCACAACCATAGGCACGCTTTTATCGGCGATCCCCAATAATTACCGAGACAGCTCCTACGGAGCGCCGGAGTACGAGCTGCGGAGATAGTGCGCAAAGCGGGGAACCGTGAAGTCGATCTGGCCTCGGCGCGGGCTCCAGATGAGCTCCTTGGCAATGAGCTCCTCGCGCACGGCGGAAGCTCCGCTGACGTTCTGATACCCAGCAGCGTTTGCTGCCTCGGCCGTCCGATATGGACCGTCGCCGAGCGTGGCGAGGGCAACCAGGTAGCGCTGCTCGGCGTCTGTCGCGAGTTCGAACGCAGGTCCGAAGAACCCTCGGTCGAGGTTGTCTTCGACGATGTCTTGCACGGCCCGAACGTGCTCTGGCCCGATGGGTGGATCATCCACCTCGTCCCAGAGGACACGCCCATACTCCTGGAGGAAGTACGGGTAGCCGCCCGACTCGCCGACAACAAGCTCGACAGCAGCGCGACTGAACTCGACATCCTGCAGCGCGGCCGGGCCGATCAGGGCCATGCGCGCCTCCGCCTTAGAGAGCTGCCCGAGCGTGTGGTAGGAGAAGAGTCGCTGCGCGTATGGCTTGGCGTCGCGCAGCATCACCGGAAGCGTCGGCAAGCCCGCGCCTATGAGGGCGACCGGAAGGTCGCGCTGGCTTACGCGGTGAAGCGCCATGGAGATCGCTCCGAGCGAGCTCTTGTCGAGGTTCTGCATCTCGTCGATCAGGAAGAGCGCCCCTGTAGACCCGGCTCGCGCGACCTCCCCGATCTCGGTGAAGAGGTCTGCCAGATCCTGCTCGATGTCTCCTGTATCAGCCGTGCCCGAGGCGGCATCGACGTCGATCTGGATGCTGATCCCCGCAGGTCCTGCGATCGAGAAGGCCTTCACGACCGAGAGAGCTGCCCGCGCGCGATCCTTCATCCGTTGACGCAGGCTCATGCTGCGTAGAACTCGCAGGGCCAGGCGCGCCATGCTCGTTCGGAAGTCGGCGGTGCTTCCCACCTCCTGGACCCCTGTTGAGAACCACTCGGCTTCTGCTGCGAGAACGTCGAACTCGAGCAGCAGGACGGTCTTCCCGATACCCCGAAGGCCAGAGAAGATGGTGCTGCGCTCATGCCTGCCGGCGGCGAGACGCTCGAGCAACAACCGGAAGTTCTCGAGATCCGAGTCGCGACCAGCGAGCTTCTCCGGGCGTCGACCGGCACCGGGCGTGTACGGATTCGTGCTGCGCTTCAACAGGCTCTATCGGGGATTATCGGGGAATCCCAATAGAACCCTCCGCTCATGCTCACCACTCGGCCTCAGCCGCCGATCCAGCTGCGCCGATCGCGGCGCGCTGCGGTCGCAGGCGCTCGCCGAGAACAGTACATAAACAGTACACGGCGCCGGTCTGGCGCAACTTCGCATTATGCCTATTTGCAGGCTATTTCTCGATCGGGGAGACAGGATTTGAACCTGCGACCGCCCGGCCCCCAGCCGGGTGCGCTACCAGACTGCGCCACTCCCCGTGGCTCGATGCAGCCACCTGGGCCACACCTCCCCCATGTTACGCCCCGGGCCTCGCAGGGCCGGAGCGGGCGGTCAGCGGCCTGCGACCCGCTACCCATCGACGAGGGCGCTACGTGTCGTCCCAGCGCTTACGCCCGGCGGGAGCGGTCGGGACGCCGGGCCCGCGGAGGCGCGAGCAGCTGGCGTCACGACCACGCCACGGTCCCCGTAGGGGATGCGGTTGGCTTCGAGGATGCCCCAAGCGTCCCGAGGACCTTGGCTACCGGGGTGCCGTCCCGGCGGAAGGTCGTCAGCAGCATGCAGGGCTATCGCCCGCAGCCTTTCGCGCGCACCGTGCACCGGGGGTCCTAGAGTGTGTCGGCGGGCGAGCCCGGATCGCGCGGCGGTAGCTCAATGGCAGAGCCTTGCCCTTCCAAGGCAATGACGCGGGTTCGATTCCCGTCCGCCGCTTAGCCGTCCGCCGCTTAGCTGAGAAAGCACTGCAAACCCGACTCTTACGAAGGCCGCCAGGGGTGCGGCGGCTGCCGGTGAGGCCATCTGCTCACTCTCAGCGCACATCAGGTCGGTCTCGCACATCGTCGGGCGGGCGCGCGCTGTCGCCGCTGCGGGCACCGAAGCCCTCTACAGTCGGGTCGATCCGCTGCGCCCAGAGGGGCCGCATCCGGAGCGCCAGCCCCCACCCCGACAGAGTTCCTGCGGCGACCAGCGGCGCATAGGCGGGAATGACGAAGCGGTAGTCGTAGCCCTTGACCAGGATCGGGAAGAACAGCAACGCGAGGGCGACGAGGCCGAACAGGACCATTCCCGAGCGTGCGCGAGGTGCAATCGTGCCTGCCCGTCCACCTAGCGCCCATGGGCCAACGAGAGTGAGCGCGAGCAGGATCGCGATCAAGGCACCATCCAACCGGGTGACTTCCTCCCATGCTTTGAAGGGAGCGATGTCACCGTGGTGCGGGAGGGGGTCGGTCGGATAGAGCAACTGTTGCTCGAATTCGACGAAGGCGTTCTTGCCGCTGTGTTCGTCGGGTCCGTACAAGAACCAGTTGACCATTTCATTGGCCGACATGTCGCTGTAGGAGCGGGCGTCCGGGTCGAACAGGCGGATCACGTCGAGCGACACCGCGTGCAGGTAGTCGAGCGGCTGGCCGAGGATGGCGGCCTCCGAGAATTTCTGGAGCAGTTCCATCGCGTGGGGGTAGCTCGACACTCGGTAGGGCGGGCCGAACAGCAGCTGGGCCGGGGAGAGCGGGCTATAGATGTAGTTGTTGTCACCCCTGAGATAGCCGCGCTGAGAGGCAGGCGTCGCTTCGCACAGCCCTCTCGTCCCGACGGGCGGAGTGAACTTTGTGCAGTCGGCCCACGGCCCGACCCTGCCGTACAGGTTCCAGGCGTTGTTCGTCGTCAACAGCCCCGGTTGGCCCGAGTCGGTCTTGCGCCAGCCGACGTACGCCCCGACGGTGGCGAGGGCCACCGCGAGCGAGAGCGCTGCGAGAGCGAGCGTGCGGCGGCCCGGGCGCCCGTAGCTGAACAGCATCCAGAGCGGCACCAGCCCCACCAGCACGAGCCCCGCCGCGCGCTCCCACACGCCGAGCCCGGCGAGGAACCCGGTGGCGGCCGCCCACGGCAATCCTCCATCTAGGGTCCGCACGGCGCAGTACAGCATCGAGATGAGCAGAAAGACGAGCAGCGCGTCGCTGAGCGCCGCATGCTCGATGAAAAGCTCGTCGCCGGCGAGCGCCACGGCGGATGCCGGGATCAGCCCGAGCCAGCGAGGGCCTCCGCAGCGGCGCACCGCGAAGAAGATGAACACAGCCGCCGCCAGCCCGAGTACGTGCTGCACGACCGGCACGAGGATCAGGTGCGGCGAGATTCCGTGGAGGAGCCGCAGGAACATCGTGTAGCCCTGCGTACGGATGGGATCGGTCCAGAGCGACTGGACGGAGTCCTGGAAGTAGATCGCGCTGTCCGAGTAGCCGGTCATCGCCGGGCGCCACACGAACGTGAGCCACGCCCGCAGGGCGATGCCGATGGCGAGGATCACGAGTAGCGCTTGGAGGACGCGGTCGCCGGCCAGCCTCCGTCGAGATCCGCTCACGGCATGGCGCAGGCCCCTGGCGGGTTGATGCTCCGGTCCTCGACCGTGACCTTGGCCCCGGCGAGACACAGTGGCTCCCCCGTCGCCACGCGGCCAACGCCGATCGTCTGGGCGCCCGCCATCAACAAATTGAATCGAGATTGGTATCCATGCGTGGTACCCATACTTTCCCGGCAGCCTCACGCCTTCGAACAGCCGCCGCAGAAGACGGGAGCAGCCCTGGATTACGAGAGCAGCCATGGATTGCAGTTCCTTCGTGAGAGCGGATGATGCCGTCCGCCGCTTTCAGCGCTGCCTGCGCTCCTCCACCGGCACGGCCCCCGTCTCGTCGGTGAGCCCCGGGGGCGGCCAGGTGCCCCACCAGTTGTCCCGGGCGCCGTCGAGGGTGATCGTCGAGCCGCTGAAGCCCCGCCCCAGCGGCGAGGCGAGCAGCGTCACGAGCCACGCGTGCTCCTCTGTCGTGCCCAGACGCTGGAGCGGAACCGTGCTCGACATCCCCGCCCGGACCTGCTCCGGGTACTTCGCGAGCACCTCCGTCTCGAACACACCCGCCGCCACCGCCGCGACCCACACCCCGTCCGCTCGCCACCGCTCGGCCAGCCCGCGGGTGAGCGCCTCGACCGTCGCCCGCGCGGCTCCCGAGTGGGCCATCCCCGGCATCCCGTGGTGGGGAGACAGCGTCACGTTGACGATCGTCCCCCCCCGCCCGCCGCAGAACGCCAGCGTGTGCGCCGCTCCGGACATGTTGAGCATCCCCTCCACGTTCAGCCGCCACACCGCCTGCCACCCCTTCGCGGCGATCAGCTCCGCCGGGCTGAAGAACTGGCCGCCGGCGTTGTTCACGAGCAAATCGAGCTGCCCGTGGCGGTCGAGCACCGAGGAGACCAGGCGCGAGGCCTGCCCGGGCTCCCGTACGTCCCCGGGCATGGCCTCCACCTGCCCCACCGCCCGCGAGCACTCCTCGGCGGCCTCGCGCAGCACCTCCTCCCTGCGCCCGGTGATCGTGACCTTCGCCCCGCACCGCGCCAGCTCCAGCGCCGTCGCCTTTCCAAGGCCCGTCCCTCCGCCCGTCACGAGCGCCACCGTCCCGTCCAGCAGGCCGGGGGCGAAGATCTCCGATTGACCGGTCTCGGTGTTCATCCGGCGCCGATCATATGGTCCCCGCCGCGCGTCCCCCGGGGCCCGAGTGGGCCCGTGCCCCCGTCGGCCGTCCGTGGCACGATCGCGGCCCGCGTTGCCGTCCGTCTTGGGTGCCGTCTAGGGTTTGGCCGTGTCCCGCCGGCCGCTGGTCACCGTCCCGGCATTGACCCTTGGGGATCTGCTGCTGTGGCACTGGTCCCTGGCCGCCCACCGCGAGGTGCTCGCGCTCGTGTCCGGGCTCTCGCTACCACCGCTGGCGGTCGCCTCGACGTGGCTGGTCGCGTTCGCCTGCGTGCGCGTGCTCGCCCGAGGGGTGCGGGCGCCGTTCACCCGTGCGCCGGCCCGGCCAGCGACCCCGCGACCCTCGGCAACGCGATCCACTGCGCCACGGCCGGCCCAGCCACGGCCGGCCCAGCCACGGCCGGCCCAGGTGCCCGTGGCCTCCGCCGACCGCGAGCGACCCTCCCGCCAGCTCGCCGCTTGAGGGCAGTTGAGGAGGTGCCGTGAGCGGTCGCCCGCCACGCAAACGCGTGCGCCTGCGGAAGCGGCGCGCCATCGCGCTGGCGCTCGTGCTGGTGCTCGTGGCGATCGCGATCGGGGTCCTCATCTACAAACACGACAGGACCGGCAGCATCTACCACCCCCACGCCCCGTTCGTGGCCCAGCCCACGCCCACCCTGAAGAAGGGGCCCGAACCCTTTTCCTGGCCGCTGTACGGGTACACCGAGAACCACACCCGCTTCTTCCCCGCGCCCGAAACCGTCCGCCCCCCGTTCAAGCAGCTGTGGGTCCACAACGCGGGAGCGCTGCTGGAGTTCCCCCCGGTGATCTACGGCGACCGCATCTTCCAGCTCGCCGACAACGCGAACCTGCTGGCCGTCGACAGGCACACGGGCCACACGATGTGGACACACCGCCTGGGCAGGCTGTCGGCGTCGAGCCCCGCGGTCACCTCCAACACCGTGTACGTCACGCTCCTGAACGGCGGCCGGTCCGGCGCCCCGGGGCGGGTGGTCGCGGTGAACTCCTCCAACGGCGCCATCCGCTGGTCGCGACGGCTGCCCAGCGAGAGCGAGTCCTCGCCGCTGCTCGACCACGGCCGTGTCTTCTTCGGCTCCCAGAACGGCACCGTGTACGCACTCAACGACCGCACCGGCGCCGTCGTGTGGACCTACCACGCGCCCGGATCGGTGAAGGCCAGCCCCAGCCTGTCGGGGGGCGTCCTGTACCTCGGCGACTACTCCGGGCAGGTCCAGGCGATCTCCGAGCAGAACGGCCACCTGCTGTGGCGCAGCGGGTCCGGAGGGGCGCTGCTGGGCAGCGGGACCTTCTACTCCACCGCCGCGGTCCTCTACGGCCGGGTGTTCCTCGGCAACACCGACGGCCGCATGTACGCCTACGACGCCGACACGGGGAAGCTCGACTGGGCCGTCCAGACGGGCGCCTATGTGTACGCCTCCCCCGCCGTCACGAACGCCCCCGGGCTGGGCCCCACCGTCTACTTCGGCTCCTATGACGGCAACTTCTACGCGCTGGACGCCCGCACGGGGAAGATCGACTGGCACTTCGACGCGGGCGGCAAGATCTCGGGGTCGGCGACCATCATCGGCCGCACCGTGTACCTGGCCGACCTCGGCCAGCGGCGCATCTACGGCCTCGGGATCTCCACCGGGCGCAAGCTCTTCCAGATGGACACCGGCGCCTTCGACCCCGCGGTCAGCGACGGCCACGACATCTACCTGACCGGCTACTCGGGGCTGTTCGGGATGGAACCCGTGGCGGCGGCCACGAGCGCACCGCCGGCACCCAAGCCGTCCCCGGCCCGGGCCTCCAAACCAGGCGCGAGCGGGACCAGGCAGAAGCGCTAGGAGGTGCCCGCGGCGGTGCAGGCGTTGCCGCCCTCGAGCGCCCGCATCAGCGAGAAGCCCGCCTCCACGACCGCGCTCCCGGGGCCGTCCAGCGTGACCCGCGTCCAGCCCCGGGGGCCCGCCGCCACGCATCCGGCGCCCCGCGTGATCCCCCAGTAGGGGGAGTAGTGCACCCGCACGAGGAAGCTCCCCGCGTGGCGGGCGTGGAGCTTGAAGGAGTCGTAGGCGAGCCTCGTCAGGCGGCCCGGACCGGAGGCCAGGGGCGTGGCCCCCCGCACCCGGTACACGCGCCAGTGGGCGTTCGAGTAGACCACCTTCAGGTACGGCAGCCCGGTCTCGATCAGCTTCGCCTCCCCTTCGCTGGAGGGGTCGGCGCGGACGTCGGGGAGGGCCACGTAGCTGACACCCTCGCGGTGCAGCCACGCCTGGTAGGAGGCCCGCGTGAGGCCTTCTTCGAGTAGCACCCCGTCGTAGCGCTCGTCCAGCTGCTTGTCCCAGCCGCGGGCCAGCGAGACGTTCTTCGCCAGCAGGGCGGTCTCCCAGTGGCTGCGGGTCAGCGGCACCTCCACCCGGATCGCTTCGTGGCGGCTGTGACGCTGCAGGAACCGCGCCACCGGCGTGTAGTAGGCGGGACTCGTCGCTTCGCTGCCCGCCACCGCGAGCGTCTCCCGCACCGGGCCCCACACCACGAACACGCCGATCGCCGACAACGCGACCCCCGCGGCCGGCGTCAGCGCACCCGACCGGCGCGAGCCCGCCCGCCCCAGAGCGTGCTCGCGCGCCACCAGGCACTCGCACAGGAGCAGCGGCCCGGCCAGCAGGACGGCGTAGCGCTCGATGTTGCTCCCCATCGGGGAGCGCACCAGCAGGCACCCCACGCAGGCCGCGAGGTACACCAGGCCGCCGACCCGCAGCGCGCGTGCGTGCTCGGGCACGGCGACGAGAAACGCGATCACCACGAACGCCGTCGCCAGGAACGACAGCAGCGGGAAGGGCTCATAGCCGCCTTCCGGGAACAGCAGCGCGAGCGCCCCCACGAGCAGCGCGGGCGCCAGCGCAAGGGTCAGCAACGGCCGGGCAGAGCGCTGGTGGATCGCCACCGACAGCCCCACCAGCCCGAGCAGCGCTCCCGCCACCGGGCTCGCCGCCGCCGACATCAGCGCCAGCCCCGCCGCCAGCAGCGGATGGCCCCGCCGCAGCGACAGCGCCGCGCCGAGCGCGAACGGCACGCCGAAGGCGAACGCGATCCTGCCCAGCCACACGTCCCCGAGCGCCGCAAGCACGAACACGGCGGTCCCCCACGCGGCGGCGCTCCCATACAGCGACCTCGCCAGGCGCGCGAACAGCACGCTCGAGGCGATCACCGACAGCGCGGCGACCGCCCGCAGCCCCAGCAGGGCCCCGAGCGGGGGGAACAGCAGGCTGTAACCGGGGAGGTCGTGGCCCCCGTACCAGTTCGCGTCGAGCACGCTGAACCCGTGGCTGGCGAACATGCTCACCCGGTAGCTGGCCGCCGCCATGTCCGGCGTCTGAGGATCGACGATCAGCCAGATCGCCGTGAGCGCCGCCAGCAGCGCGACCGCCGCCAGGCCACCGGGTATCGAGGTGGCCAGAGCCTCGCTCACGCCGCGTTCGACCGGGACACCCGCACCGGCGCGGGGGCCCACCGGAAGGGGATCCGGCGTCCGCACAGGCCACGCCGCGCCCGCGGGCAGGGCGACCGCCGGCGTGTCCGCCACGGCCGTGGCCGCCACCTGCCCGGTAGGTCCTACCGAGCCGACGCCCGCCCCGGCGGGGGCCGCCACGCCCGCGTGGGTCGATTGTGCGAGCGGCGTCGGCACGAGGGAAGATTCAACCGAGGTCCGGTGTGCTACCCCACCGGACCTCGGCAACTCCGCCGGAGTGGCGGATACTCGTGTGCTTAAACCGGTGGGGACGCCGGAAGTAGCTGTGCTGGTGCGCGGCACCACACTGGATAATGACGGTGATGAGCAACGGATCGTCCGCCGGCCGCCGCCGCGCCGCCGGCGCAGCCCGCCGCTGGGGGCCGATCCTGCTGGTCGTCCTGGCGCTCGCCGGCTGCGGCACCAGCCGCCCCGTGCAGGTGCGCGACTATGAACTGGTCTCCGCCCAGACGTTCCCCTTCTACCGGATCTACTGGGTCGGACCTGAGTTCGGGGGCCTGCCGCTGAGCGCGGTCGACGGCCTGTCCGGCTACATCAGCTCGGTGGGGGACAGCGTCTACTACGGCAACTGCGTGCGGAGCAAAGGCATCTTCGGTGGCGGCAGCTGCCGCCTGCCGCTCCAGGTCACCACCGTCATCTACCACCGTCACTCCAACCAGGCCCTCGGCGCGCAACGCAACATCGTGATCCGCGGCGTCCCCGCGGTGGTCTACGACGGCGGGCGCAGCATGGAGCTGTACTCGGGCCACGTCGCGATCGACGTGTTCTCCGACACCTTCGAACATGCCCTGCGGGCGAGCCAGCAGCTCTATCCCGTCAACGCCCCCGGCTCCAACAAGGGCGAGCTGCCGCCGCCGGTCTACTGCCCCGGGCCGTACGGCCCGGTGGGACTGGAAGAGACGCGCGTGCTCGCCAACCTCCCCCGCCACGTCTGCCAGAAGACGCTCAAAGAGAACGAATTTCAGGAATCCATCAAGCGGTCGGGCTCGACCTCGCCGTAGCCCGCCCCCGCCACGGCGGGGCGCACGATCTCGCGGCGCAGGCTGAGAAACGCGACCGTTCCGATCACCGCCGGCAGCCACAGCGAGATCGCGCGGTACACCACGACGGCCGCGATCACCACCGACGCGGGGCGTACGCCGAACAGCAGCAACATCCCCACCAGTCCCCCTTCCACCGCCACGAAGCCGCCGGGGATCGGCAGCGAGTTGGCCAACATGCCCAGGAGGTAGGCCATCGCCACCACCCAGAAGCTGGGCGTGGCGCCGAACGCCGCCAACGCGGCCATCAGCACGAGGTTGTCGAACAGCCAGTAGCCCACCGCCCCGAGTAGCTTCGGGTCGTTCCTGCGGACGAGCGTGAGCCCGTCCTGCACCCCTCCCCCGATCGCGCTCAGCGCCACCACCGCCCGCCCTCCCGTGTCCGCTCGCGCGGTCGCCTCCCGCCGCGCCCGGCCGGCCAGGGCGAGGACCACGACGAGCATCAGCACCGCGGCCGCAGCGGGTAGGAGCGTCAGCAGCGGGTCCCGGGACCCCGGCACGACCCCGAGCCACATCAGCGTCCCGATGATCGCCACCGCGACCACGTTGACGGCGCTCGTGAGCACGAAGATCAGCACCGACCGCCGGGCGATCCGCTCGACCGCGAGGCCCCGCGCGCGCAGCACCCACGCCCCCAGCGCGATCCCGGCGAGGCCGCTCACGGACACCACCGAGTTGACGGCCAGCTCGGCCAGCGACAGGCGCGAGGTCAGCGATCGGGCGAGCGGCCCGAAGACGAGGTCGAACAGCATCACGTAGCCCGCGCAGGAGAGCAGCTCGAGCACGATCGCCACCGTGATCCAGCCGGGGTCCGCCTCGGTGATCTTTTCGCCCGCCGACCGCAGGCCGGGGACGGACAGCAGCAGCCCAACCGTCAGCCCGAAGAACACCGCGAGGCTGATGATGCTGTTGCGCAGCGTCCTGGACTGCGCCGCCATCGCCCCCCGGCTCTCAGCCGCATCGGGGCCGGGCTGGCCGTTCCCCCTGGTCGGGGGCTGGCCCTTCTTCCTGGTCAGGCCGCTTCTCGGCACACCCCCAACGCTACCCCGCCACCGGCCGGCTCCCCCAGGGCCTCGCCGCCCAGCGCCTCGCCGCCCAGGGCCGACCCGCCCACGGCCGACCCGCCCACGGC
>DATJBO010000151.1:0-6437 GCA_035515315.1 Solirubrobacteraceae bacterium | reverse complement strand
TGATGGGCGACCAGGTCGAGCCCCGCCGCGAATTCATCGAAGAGAACGCCCGCGCAGTCACCAATCTCGATGTGTAGGGGGGAGGTGATCGCCCGTGGCCAGCGCTGACGTGATCGGCGGTGGCAACATCGAACCGCGCGCTCTCGAGGAGGAGATGCGCACCGCCTACCTCGACTACGCGATGTCGGTCATCGTGGGGCGCGCCCTCCCCGACGTACGTGACGGCCTCAAGCCGGTGCACCGCCGCGTGCTCTACGCGATGAACGAGCTCGGCCTCGGGCCCGGGCGCTCCTACTCCAAGTGCGCGCTGATCGTCGGCGAGGTGATGGGCAAGTACCACCCCCACGGCGACTCCGCCATCTACGACACGCTCGTCCGCCTCGCGCAGGACTTCTCGATGCGCAACGAGCTCGTCGACGGCCAGGGCAACTTCGGCTCGATCGACGACGACCCGGCCGCCGCCATGCGCTACACCGAGGCGCGCCTGTCCCGGATTGCGATGGAGATGCTCCGCGATCTGGACATGGACACCGTCGACTTCACGCCGAACTACGACGGCAAAAAGCAGGAACCGGTCGTCCTGCCCTCGCGCTTCCCCAACCTGCTCGTCAACGGCGGCTCCGGCATCGCCGTGGGGATGGCCACGAACATCCCCCCCCACAACCTCCGCGAGGTGATCGCCGCCACGATCGCCTACATCGAGGACCCGTCGATCGACGTCGACGGTCTCATGCGTTACATCAAGGGCCCGGACTTTCCCACCGGCGGCGTGATCCTCGGCCGCGCCGGCATCCGCGACGCCTACGAGACGGGCCGCGGCCGCGTGCGGGTGCAGGCGCGGGCCCACATCGAGCCCCTCAAGCAGGGCAAAGAGGCGATCGTCGTCACCGAGCTTCCGTTCATGGTCAAGAAGGGCGGCGAGGGCGGGCTGATCCAGAAGATCGCCGAGCTGGTCAAAGACGGGCGGATCACCGAGATCGCCAACATCGAGGATCACTCCGATAAGCGCGGCATGCGCGTGGTGATCGAGCTCAAGCGCGACGCGATCCCGAAGGTCGTGCTCAACAAGCTCTACAAGCACACGCCGATGCAGAGCACCTTCGGCGTCAACATGGTCGCGCTAGTCGACAACGTGCCACGGACCCTCGACCTGCGCGCGGTGATCCACAACTACGTCGCCCACCAGCGCGAGGTGATCGTCCGCCGCACCAAGCACGAGCTCTCGGAAAAGGAAGCCCGCGCCCACATCCTCGAGGGGCTGCTGACGGCGCTCGAGCACCTCGACGCGATCATCGAACTGATCCGCGCCTCCCGCGACCGCGACGCGGCCCGCGAGCAGCTGATGGAGCGCTTCGAGCTGAGCACCGTCCAGGCCAGCGCGATCCTCGACCTGCGCCTGTCCCAGCTCACCGCGCTGGAGGCGGACAGCATCAAACAGGAGCACGCCGACGTGCTCGAGCGGATCGGCGAGCTGCGCGCGATCCTCGGCGACGAATCGCGGGTGCTCGCCGTGATCAAGGAGGAGCTGGCGGAGATCTCCGAGCGCTTCGGCGACGAGCGCCGCACCGAGATCAGCCACTCCGAGGACGAAATCGACATCGAGGACCTGATCGCCGACCAGCAGATGGTGATCACGATCACCCAGAGCGGCTACATCAAGTCGCTCCCGCTGGCCACCTACCGCCAGCAGCAGCGCGGCGGCCGCGGGGTCACCGGGATGGACATGAAGGACGGCGACTTCATCGAGCACCTGTTCGTGACCTCCTCGCACGACTACCTGCTGTTCTTCTCCAACCGCGGCAAGGTCTACCGCTCGAAGGTCTACGAACTCCCGGAGGCCGCGCGCACGGCCAAGGGACGCGCGCTCGTCAACATCCTGCCGCTGCGCGAGGGCGAGCGGATCCAGGCCGTGCTGTCCACCCGCGACTTCGGCGAGACCAAGTACCTCGTCTTCGCCACCCGCAACGGCACCGTCAAGAAGACGGAGCTGGCTGCGTACAACACGCCGATCAAAGCCGACGGCATCATCGCCATCAACATCCGCGAGGACGACGAGCTGCTCGCGGTGCGGGCGGTCGATCCCGACGACGAGATCATCATGGTCTCGAGGGCCGGTCTCACGGTTCGCTTCGCGGAGTCCGACGCCCGCGCGATGGGTCGCGACACCACCGGCGTCCGCGGCATGGACGTCGGCAAGGACGGGCGCGTGATCGCGATGGACGTTGCCCGCGACGACATGGACCTGCTCGTGGTGACCGAGAACGGCTACGGCAAGCGGACTCAGATCGGCCAGTATCGGAAGACCAACCGCGGCGCCAAAGGCGTCAAGACGATCGGTCTCACCGAGCAGAAGGGCGCCCTCGCCGGTGCCCTGGTCGTGCGCGAACACCAGGAGCTGGTGTTCATCAGCGTCGGCGGCATGGTCCAGCGGACGGCCGCGGCCGGCATCTCCCAGCAGGGCCGCTCCGCCACCGGGGTGCGCGTGATGAACCTCAAGGACGAAGACGCCGTCAGCGCCGTCGCGTTGGTGGTGGACACCGGCGAGGACTCCGGGGAGGAGGGCGGGGGCGCCCCGCCCGGGGACGGCGGGGCCTCCGCACGGGACGGAGGCGCGCCGGCGCCCGACGGCGCGGGCCCCGAGCAGGAGCACCCGGACTCCGAGTAGGAGCGGCCACCGCCCGGCCCCCGCCGGCCCCCCGGCTGCAAGAGATCGCCCACCGGCCTAAAACCCGGCCCGGGCACTCAAACATCGCGCGCCCACATCCGAAGTAGGTGGGGTGCATCGCCGCGCAGCGAGCCTCCTCCTCGCCCTGGTCCTGCTCACCGCCCTCTCTCTGGGGGGTGCGGCCGGCGCCGTGGCCAACGCCCGCACCCGCTCGACGACGCGCGTCGGCCTGCATGCCGGGAGCCACCCCCACGCCCACGCCCACGCCCACTGTGTGGCGATCCGCCGGGCGGTCGCGCGCGGGCGCCTGCCGCACCGCTCGCTGGAGGCGTGCCTGACCCGCAAGCACCCGACCCGCAAGCACAAGGCCCGCTCCCACGGCGTGCGCCTGCTGCTGCACGGCGACGGCCCCCCCGGCCGCGGCCCCCGGGCCGGCATCCACCCTCCGGGGCACGCCAGCGCACGGGTCGAAAACAGCGAGGCGACGATCGCCGCCGTGCTCGCCACGCCCTGCACGAATACCGAGGTCACCCCCGAACCCGCCAACCTGCAAGCCGTCCGCCAGGCCGTCCTGTGCCTCGTCAACCAGGAGCGCGCCACCCACGGCGAGCAGCCCCTGCGGGCCAACGCCGAGCTCCAGGCCGCGGCCGAATCCCACAGCCGCGAATGCGTCGAACTGGACTACTTCGCCCACGTGTCCCCCTCGGGCGAGACGCCGGTCGAACGGATCGAGGCCACCGGCTACGTCCCGTCCCCCTTCGACGGCTACGTGCTCGGCGAGAACCTCGCCTGGGGCACCTACGAACTCGGGACCCCGAAGGCGATCGTGGCGGCGTGGATCGCCTCTCCGCCCCACCTCGCCAACATCCTCGAAGCGCGCTACACGGAAACCGGGGTCGGCGTGACCCCGGCGGTGCCCGTCTCCCGCGGAGAAGGAGCGCCCGGCGCCACCTACGGGCAGGAGTTCGGGGTGCTGATCACCTGAGCGCGGGGCGCCGGGCGGCCCCCCACGCCGCGGCGGTCCCGAGCCCGCAAGCTGCGGATCCGATACCGGCCGCGATCGGCCCGCTGTCGCCAGCTTCCGCTAATCTGGCCACACCAGAGAAAGGAGGTGGTCCTAACGTTGTCTGACAGTTCTTGCGGGACCCTGGAGGTGACCGGCCGTTAGGTCGGGAGGCTGGTCCGCCTAGCGGAATCCACCCCGGGACACCCCGAGACGACCGCCGGCCCTGGTCCCTCCGGCACTCCAAAGGTCGGCCTCGGTCCATCCAGTCGAGGAACCACCGCGAGGGGCGTACGTCTGCACGGCTGCGCCCCTCGCGCACGTTCGGCGGGCCCGCACGTTCGGCGGGCCGCGCGGCCGAGCCTGGAGGTCGGCCGAGCGTGAGTGCCGGGCGAGCCTAGGCGGCCTGGGGCAGGTACTGCAGCCAGGCCGCCGGGATCGTGGGGCTGGCCACGTGGATGAAGATCTCCGCCCGCGGTAAGCGCGGCGCGCGGCGCGGGTGCATCCCCGCCTGGCCGGGGGTGCGGTTGCCCTTGCGCCGGTTGCACGGCGCGCACGAGGCCACGATGTTCTCCCAGTTGGAGGAGCCCCCCTTCGAGCGCGGTATCACGTGGTCCACGGTGAGGTTGGAGCGCGAGCCGCAGTACTGGCAGGTCCAGCTGTCGCGGGCGAACACCGCCCGGCGTGTGATCTTGCGCCGGTGGGCGTCGCGGGGGACCTTCACGAAGGTGACGAGCCGGATCACCACAGGCCGCGCGAGCGTCGAGGACTCGGAGTGCAGCAGCGCCGGCCCCCGCTCGAGCAGCTCGGCCTTCTCCTTGAGCACCAGCACCACGGCGCGCCGTACGGTGCACACGTTGATCGGCTCGTACGTCGCGTTCAGGACGAGCACCCGGCCACCCATCGCCGACGTGGGCGACGAGGCAGGTCCGTGCCGCTGGTGCAGTAGGGACGACACGGACCCCACCGACTCTGGTGGGACTGTGCTCTCCATTCTCCGGCCCGAGTCTAGCGGGGGGGCTGCGCCGGCGCCAGCGCTCCCACGGGGGTCCTGGCCGCCGGGTAGCTGCCGAGTACGCGCACCTCTTGACAGATCTCCCCGAGCCCGGCGAGGGCGTCCCGGACCCTGTCCTCGCTGCTGCGCGCGGCCAGGTCGGCGAAGAACACGTAGTTGCCGAGCTGCTCGCGCCTGGGGCGGGACTCGATCTTCGTGAGGTTGATCCCCCGCTTCGCGAACTCCTGCAGGCACCGCACCAGCCAGCCTGCGTGCTCGGCACCGCTGCCCCAGAACAGCAACGATGTCCGCCAGGTGCCCCCGCCCGCCTGCCGCAGCGGGGGCTCGCGCTGCTCCCCGGCGCGCGCCAGCCACACGAAGCGGGTCTCGTTGTCGTCGCGGTCCTGGACCCCCTCGCGCACGATCGTGCCGCCGTAGATGCGCGCCGCCAGCACCGTCCCCAGCGCCGCCCGGCCCGGTCGCGGGTCGCCGGCCACGATCCTCACCGCCTCCGCGGTGGAGCTCGCCGGCAGGACCCGCGCCCGCGCCAGCTCGGAGCGCAGAAACCGCGAGCACTGCCCGGGCACCTGGGGGTGGGTCAGGACCGTGTCGATGTCGGCGAGCTCGACCGGTCCGGCGGCGATCAGCGAGTGACGCACCCGCAGCAGCGCCTCCCCCACGATCTCCACGTCGGACGCCTCCCCGGCGAGCAGGTCGAGCGTCACGCTGATCGATCCCTCCAGCGAGTTCTCGATCGGCACCACCGCCCAGTCGAGCTCCCCGCCGCGCAACGCCACCACCGTCTCGTAGATGCTCGCGTGGCCCACCGGCTGGAACGCCCCCGCCCGGCCGCTGCCGAGCAGCGCCTCCTCGGTGAACGTCCCCTCCGGCCCGAGATACCCGACCCGCGCCGGCTCCGCTGGCGCCTCAGCCGGGGTGGCCATCAGCGGCGGCCTGCCCGTCGCCCCCGGTGATCGCCAGGCGCACCGCTTCGGCCTCCTCGGGCGAGAGCTCGAGTTCGGAGCGGCCCTCATGCACCTGCTTGCCATACAGCCGCGCCTGGTCGCGGTGGTGGATGCACGACAGCACGATCCCGGATCGTTCGTCGTCCAGCAGGGCGATCGACATCGACTGGCGCCCGGACAGCTCGTTGTAGGCGTCGTAACGCACGAGCGCCCGGTGGGAGATGACGCCCCGCAGGTCCCGCTCGATCTGCGCCAGCCGCGCGTCGAGCCGTGCCCCGCCGACACGCACCTCCTCCTGGATCCGCTGCAGCGCGGCTTCCACCCCCGCGGCGTGGGACACCAGGTCCTGCTGCCCGGTGGCGCCCAGCACGACGGTCTGGGCCCGTCGCAGCCGCCGCACCGAGAAGGCCAGCACCACGCATCCGATCAGCGCCACCACGGCTGCCGCGGCGGCCGCGATCGCGATGATCCCGTGCGTGTCAGTCAGCGACGCGGCCATCGCCTGAAACGGTAGCCCACCAACCACCCGGAGGGTCCCCGCTGCGGGCCGGGCCATACGCTCCCGGACGCAAGAGGAGGGCCCCGGGAGCCTGTCTCCCGGGGCCCTCCGACGGCAACCTCAACGGTCGCCCGCCTGCTTCAGATCCCTATTCGGGGAACGTCGGCTGGGGCGGTTCGATCGTGAAGTCGGTCGTGTAGGTGGTGTACGGGGCTTCTTCGAGGCTGGCTTCGATCAGGCTCGTACCCGCTGCGCACGACGCGTTACCGACGAGGACGACAAACGCGTTGCCGTCGTTGTCGAGGTTCACC
>DATJBO010000150.1:0-2346 GCA_035515315.1 Solirubrobacteraceae bacterium | reverse complement strand
CGGGGCTGCTCGCCGTGGACGCGACCGAGCCGCACGTCCGGGTAGGCGGCGCTGATTGCGCCGTCGAGCGCGGCGACGGTAATGGGCTCGCAGCGGACGTTGATCGACCACTCCAGTTCCTGACCGCCGCCCGTTCGGGGGCCCCCGCCGCAGATCAGCTCGAGCGCCAGGTACGGCTGGCCGTGGCGGACCCGGTCGGCCGGCCAGGCGCGCACGATGTTCGCGATCGACTCGACCATGTCCTCGAGGTCCTGCGGCTTGGCCTGATCGTGGGTTGAAAGGTGAAGCTCATACAGCCCGTACGGACGACGGCTCCGTCGCCGGAAGCGCCGCAGCACCAGCAGCGCGCCGAGCATGGCGATCAGGGCCACGCCGGCGGCGATCTCGAGCGCCGCGACCAGGACGACCTTCAGCTCGCCGAGCCCGAGCAGCCCACCCGAGCGCTTCGCGCCAGGCCGCTGACGGACCAGCTTCACGGGTGCCGCCGTGGGGTGGCGTGTCGGGCGCCCGTGGCGAGGCGCGCGGCGTAGGCGCGTCACAGGCGCGTGGCGCGGCATCCGGCCATGGCGCGCCTGGTGATTTGGCGCTGCCGCGGGGCCAGGGTGGAGGAGGCTCGGTGCTGTGCTGTTGAATAGCCCGTCGTTGTGGAGCGTCCGGACGGTTCGGGAGATCAGCAGGCCGGCCGCGAGCATTCCGGCGGCGATCACGGCCAGGGCGGCGAACACGCGTCCTGCGCTCATGGGCTCACCCAGGTCTCGAGCCCGGCGGCGAGCGCGAGCAGCGCCACGCTCGCGCTAGCAACCACGGCCATGCGGGCTGCGGGGAGCGCTCGGCGACGTCCGCTCAGATACAGGCCCACGGCGAGCGAGTAGGCGGCGAGCTCGACCGGCCCGTGCGGCAGCATCGCGACGAGCATCCGGGTCCCGTAGCCGCCGATCGCCGCCCCGATGACGAGCAGGTTGGCGGCGATCGCGCCCGCGAGAACCACCTCGCCCGCCGACCGGAGCACCAGCTGCGCCCGGGCGGGGCCGGGGGAGCGGGCGGCGAGCTGGGCGATCACGAGGAGTCCGAGCACGCCCGCGAGACCTCGGGCGTTGTGGCCGAGGATCCAGAGGGCGGTCGAGAGGTGGGCGGGGACGCCCGGGAACCGGTAGCCAAGCCAGCGGCGCGCTTGAGCGGCAAGCGCGAGCCGCACCACCACAGCGGCCACCAGCAGGGCTGCGGTCAGCGCGGCGACGACGATCCCTGCGACGTGGACGGTGCTCTGGCTCGGATCCGATCGCGATTCTCTGCCCGTGGCGGCGGAGGGTCCGGCCGTCGCCGGCGCTATCGCGCCGGCGTTCATCGAACCAGGGCTCCGAGGATCGCCTGCAGCGGAACCTGCGCGGCCTCAAGCGCTGCGTCCGCGTTGCCTGGGGCGAGCTCGGGCACGCTCGGGAGAAGGATCAGCAGGGCGCGCCGGTGTCTGGCCAGATCTCGCAGCTCGCGCAGCGCCCTTCTGCGGTCGCCCGGCTCGTGGCGCGCGACGAGGATCTCTCTGCCCGACTGGTGCGGTGCGATCGCGTCGAGGAGCTGGCGGCCGCGAATCGCGGCGCCGGCGGTGGCGGGGAGGACCCACACGACGTGCGTGGCGCTGGCGAGCGCGATCTGGTCTGCCTCGCGTGCGAGCGTGCCGCAGTCGATCACCGTCAGCGCGTAGCGCTCACGCGCGTGCTCGAGCAGCAGCTCCATGCCCTCCCGCGAGCACGTTTGGGTGAGCGTGGGGGAGGTTGCCAGGACGCGAAGGCCGTCGGCGGTTGTCGCGATGAGTTCCCCGGTCGGGAGGCCCGCGTGGACGTTTCCGGCGGCCTCGGTCAGCGACCGCGGCGCTCGCACGCCGGCGTAGTGGGAGATCCCGGCGGTCGGCCCGCCGGTGTCGGCGACCAGCACCGCGCCGCTGCCGCGCCGTGCCGCCGCGAGTGCCGTGAGGTAGGCGACGGTGCTGGCGCCGGCGCCCCCGCACAGCCCGCACACCGCCAGGAGCGGACCGCGGCCCGCGGAGGACGGCGAGGAGAGCATCGTCGTCGCACCGTTGGCTCCGGGCGAGACGGGCCGCTGGCGGGAGATGACGCTCATTGCGGTGGCGCGTGACCGCTCGTGGCTGGTCCGGGAGTGGTGCTCGTTTGGTGCGGGCGGGTCGGTGTTGCTCACAGCGGGGTGCCTTGGCGTTCGCGGTGGGCGCGGGTGCCGCTCTTGGCGAGCTGTGCGATCGCCGCCCACACGTTGCCTTGGTGGCGTGCGATCTCGGCCTCGCGGATCGCCTGCTCGGTAGGGTCCGAGGTGTAGGCCCAGTACTCGGTCGGGCCG
>DATJBO010000149.1:0-6309 GCA_035515315.1 Solirubrobacteraceae bacterium | reverse complement strand
GCCCCCGCCGGCTCGCTGTGCGTCGCCGTCGGCGAACAGGGGATCTTCGCCTCCGCCGACCCGACCGCGGGCGCGGGCGCGTGGTCCTGGGCGGGGGCCGTCGGCGCCGGGGCCCGGGCGGTGTCCTGCCCCTCGACGTCGCTGTGCGTGGTGGCGGGCAGCTCCTACTCCGGGGAAATCCTGACCTCGACCGAACCGGACGGCGGCGAAGGCGCGTGGAAGTCCGTCAAGGTGGACGGCAACACGCCGATCGTCGCGATCTCGTGCCCGACCGAGACGCTGTGCGTGGGCGTCGATTTCAACGGCAACGTGCTGAGCTCCACCGACCCGACCGGCGGGGCGGGGACGTGGTCGATCACTTCCGTCGGCGAAGTGGATTCGGTGTCGTGCCCGACGGCGTCGTTCTGCGTCGCCACTGGCGGGTTGCGCGCGGTTACCTCGACCCACCCCACGGGAGGTAACGGCGCGTGGACAACGCAGGTGCAGGGCGGGCCGGCAAGCAACACGATCGGCGGAGTCGCCTGCGCCTCACCGTCGCTGTGCATCGCAGGGGACGACGGCGTGGTGTGGGAATCGATGGATCCGAGCGGCGGCGAAGCGGCGTGGGGTGAGCAGAGCGGCCTCGACGGCAACAACCCCCTCGGAGCCGCCGCCTGCGCCTCGGAATCGCTGTGCTTCGTCGCCGACGAAGCGCTGCTGATCGGCGTCCCCACGCACCGGCTGGCGGTGTCGATCCAGGGCGAAGGCTTCGTCGGCTCGGGGGCGCTGGCCTGCCCGTACGGCTGCACCTACAGCGGCTCCACCTGCCCGCGCGACTGCGCCGAACCGTCCCACGCGTACATACCGCCGCGGCTGATCGGCATCGCCTGTCACGAGAGCGCACCGTTCGGGCCCCACAACTGGGGCACGTGCGAATTCGCGTTCCCGGCACAGAACACGGTCACGCTCACGCCGACCCCCGAACCGGGGTGGGTGTTCGCCGGCTGGAGCGGCAGCTGCGGCGGCGCTTCGGCGTGCAGCCTGCCGATGGACGCCGACCGGCAGGTGACCGCCTCGTTCGCGCCCCTCTCGAAAGGCCCGCCGCCGCCCTCGACGGTCCTGCCCCTGCTCACGGACGTCCACCAGACCCACGCGCGGTGGCGCGAGCGCCACCGCGTCGCCGGCGCCCACATACGGCCGCCGGCGGTCGGCACGGACTTCCGGTTCGCGCTCGGGCGGCCCGCGAAGGTCACCCTCGCGTTCGTGCGCACGCAACCGGGGAGCATGATCGGGACCACGTGCGTCGAGCGCAGACCGGGCGACGGGCGCGGGCGGAGCACCGGGCGCAAACAGGGCACCGAGCACAAACCGGGCGCCGAGCACCCCTGCACACGCAGGATCCCGGCGGGCACGCTCGACTTCTCCGGGCACGCGGGGCACAACGAGGTTCGCTTCGACGGCCGCATCCACGGTCACCGGCCACTGCAGCCCGGCAACTACACGCTCCTGATCACGGCACGCGCAGACGGTGCCTCCGCACACGGCCAGCTCCACTTCCAGATCGTCCGCTAGCGCGACTGCGGGCGTGCCGAGCGCCATGTTCCTCGGAACGCGGCCGCTGAAGCGCTGGCGCTACGTGGGGGTCTTCTGCGAGGAGTTCATGGCGTGCCTCGCGTTCGTCCACGTCGGTCCCCTGCGGCAGTCGTTCTGGGCGCTGTACGAGCGCGACAGCGGCCGGCTGCGAGAGCGCACGCGCATGCGCCCGCGCCGCGGCGAGGTGGTGCTGGGACCCGGCCACGCCGGGGTGCACGACCGCGGCGTCTCGCTCGAGCTGGAGCTCTCCGAACAAGCCGGGATCGAAGCCCTCTGCCCCCACGGGCGGGGCATGGTGTGGACGCGCAAGCAGGCGGGCATCCCGGTCCACGGGCGGCTCGCGCTCGACGGCGGCCCGGCGCGGGAGGTGCGCGCCAGGGCCGTGGTCGACGACACCGCCGGGCACCACGCCCGGCACACCGAGTGGCAGTGGAGCGCCGGGGTCGGCGAGGGGTCCGACGGGCGCGCACTGGCGTGGAACCTCGTGAGCGGCGTCAACGACCCCCCGCAGGGCTCCGAGCGGGCGGTGTGGGTCGGGTCCGACCCCGCCGAGGCGCCGCCCGTGAGCTTCGCCGAGGACCTCTCCCTGATCCGCTGCGAGGACGGCAGCGAGCTGCGCTTCACGGCCGAGGCGCACCGACGCCGGCGCGACGAGCTGGTGGTGCTGGCCAGCGACTACCGGGCGCCGTTCGGGAGCTTCGCGGGGGAGCTGCCCGGCCACCTGGAGCTCGAGCGGGGCCTCGGCGTCATGGAGCACCATCGGGCGCGGTGGTAGCGCTGCGGTGGCGGCGCAGGGCGCCGAGCAGCAGCTTGGAGTGCATCGCCCCGATCAGCTCGCGCAGCGGTTCCACGCCGGCGGCGATGATCTCCATCGCGCGCTCGACCTCGACGGTCCCGGCGAGGCGGCCCAGGAGAGCCCTCATCTCCGCCTCGACCAGCGGTTCGAGCGTCTCGCGGTAGCGCAGCGTGTCGTACACGGTGAAGCCCAGCGCCTCCTCGTAGCCGCCCGCGCGGAAGCTCGCGATCGCCTCGATGATCCTCACGTCATCGCTGTCGTAGCCGCGACGGGTGGGCGTCAGCACGCCGATCTCCGCGAGCCGCTCGAGCACGTTGCGGGGGACCCCGTAGCGCTTCTGGGCCTCGGTGCGGGTCGTCCAGCCGCCCTCGGCCGTGCGGGCGAGGGCGGCCTCGATGATGCGGTCCTCGAGCTCGACCAGCGCCTGCACCCGCCCGGGGTCGTCCTCGAGCGCCCCGCGGATCACGCGCAGCGGCAGGAAGCGCTCCTCCTGCAGCCGCTTGATCAGCGAGATCCGCTCCACGTAGGAGGCGGGGTAGTAGGCCATGTTGCGGCTCGTGCGCACGACATCCTCGCCTCCCCCCAGCAGGCCCTCGCGCAGGTAGTAGCGGATCGTTCCCGGGCTGACCCCGGTGCGCTCCGCGAGCTCGCTCATGCGCAGCAGCGGGGACTCGTCGGCCTCGCCCTCCCTGGCGGCGGCGCCCGGGGCGCCGGCTCCCGTCCTCACCGGTGGCGCCTCACGTGCGGATCGTCGGGTCGCGTCGCTCCTGCGCCGGTCCCGCGGCCGCGCCGCTGCTCACCAGCTCCTCGACCTCGGCCAGGGAGTAGCCCGCCTCGAGCAGCACGGTCTCGGTGTGCTCGCCCAGCGCGGGCCCCGGCAGGCGCGCGTGATCGCCCGGTGTGCGCGACAGCTTGACGGGGAGCCCCAGCTGGCGCACCGGGGCCTCGCACCCGGGCTGCTCGATCTCCACGACCATCTCGCGCTCGTGCACGAGCTGCGAGGCGAGCGCCTCGTCGAGCTCCAGCACCGGCTCCAGGCAGCAGTCGTGGTTGCGGGCGAACTGCTCCCACTGATCGCGGGTGCGGGCGGCGAAGATCTGCTGCACGGCGGTGTGCGCCTCGCTGCCCGGCCCTTCGAACTGACGTGCGATCAGGTCCTCGCGCTCCACCCCCCGGCAGAAGGCCTGCCAGAACTTCGGCTCCAGCGCTCCCAGCGAGATCCACCCGTCGGCGCACTCGTAGGGGCGGTAGCACACCAGCGAGCCGGCCAGGGGGAGGTCGCCGCGATGCGGGACGTTGCCGTCGGCGAAGTAGGCACCGGCCACCATCGCCAGCCACGAGAGGGCCCCGTCGGACATCGAGACGTCCACGAACTGGCCCTCGCCGGAGCCCGGGCGGCCGGGCGCGCCGTCGCGCTCGCGCAGCGCCGCCATGATCCCGAACGCGGCCATCAGGGCGCCCCCGCCGAGATCGGCGATCTGGCCGGCCGCCTGCACCGGGGGCCCGCCGCGCTCGCCGGTCAGGCCGAGCAGCCCGATCAGGCCCAGGTAGTTCATGTCGTGCCCGGAGGCGTCGCGTTTGGGCCCGTCCTGGCCGTAGCCGCTGATCGCGCAGAACACGATCCCCGGGTTGACCTCGCGCATCTGCTCGTAGCCCACGCCGAGCCGATCCAGCACGCCCGGGCGGAACGATTCGAGCACCACGTCGTGGTCGCGGACCAGCGTCAGCAGGGCCGCGCGCCCCTGCTCCTGCTTGAGGTCGAGGCGGATCGAGCGCTTGTTGCGGTTGAGCGCCAGGAACAGCGCCGAGCGGGCGCTCTCGTGGGCGCCCTCGTAGAAGGGGGCCGACCAGCGCACGTAGTCGCCCATCCCGGTGTCCTCGACCTTGAGCACCTCGGCGCCGAAGTCGGCCAGCAGCAGCGAGCAGAACCCGCCCGGGAGCAGGCGGCTGAGGTCGAGCACGCGGATGCCCTGCAGCGGCAGGCTCATACCGCTGCTCCCCGCGGGGCGACGGCGAGCATCTCGCGGGCCTCGTGCACGGTGGCGGGGCGGCGGCCCATGTCTTCGGTCATCTGACGTGCCTTCGCGATCAGCTCCCCGTTGGAGGCGGCCATGCGCCCGTCCGGCAGGTACAGGTTGTCCTCGAGGCCCACGCGAATGGAGCCCCCGAGCGTGAGCGCGGCGCCCACCAGCATCCACTGGTCGCGGGAGATCCCGATCACGCCCCAGTGGGAGCCGGGAGGGATGTTGGCGACCATCGCGGCCAGATTGGCGGCCGTCGGCGGGATCCCCCCGACGACGCCCATCACGCAGTCCACGTGCAGCGGCGTGTGCAGCACGCCCATGTCGATCAGCGGCGCGAGGCTGCCCACGTGGCCCACGTCGAAGCACTCGTGCTCGGGTTTGATGCCGAGCTGGTTCATCGCCTCGAGCAGCTCGATGATCTCCTCGAAGGGGTTCGCGAAGACCATGTTGAAGACGAACTGCTTGCGCGTGCGGGAGTACTTGGCGTAGTTCATCGAGCCCATGTTCAGGGCCGCCACCTCGGGGCGGCAGGCCCGCAGGTACTCGATCCGCTTGGCCACCGGGACGCCGATCGTGCCGGTCGAGTAGTTGACGATCACCTCGTCGCCGACCTCCTCGCGGATCGCGTAGGTGATCGCCATGAAGTCCTCGACCTCGTAGCTCGGCGTGCCGTCTTCTTTGCGGGCGTGGATGTGGATCATCACGCCTCCCTCGTCGACGATCCGCCGCGCCTCGGCGGCGTACTCGGCGGGCGTGTAGGGGATCGCCGGACACTGCTCGCGGTTGGCGATCGCCCCCGAGATCGAGCACGTGATGACGACCGGGTCCTCGACGCTCATACGGATGCGACCTCCTTGCTCATACGGGCTCCACGTCCGGTTTCATGCCGCCCGCCGCGCGGTCGGGCTCGAACCCGGCCTCACCGGGCACGACCTCCAGGTAGACCGCATCGGTGGCGCCCGAGCCGAGCGTCCGCTCATACAGCCGCCGGCCGAGGCCGTAGTTCGATTTCAGCGCACGCTCGGCCGGCTCGCTCTCGTCGGGTGCCAGCACTCGCGCGGTCCCCGCCGCGAGCGGCCCGCACGGCTTGCCGCGCGCGCTCGACGGCGCGACGCGAACGCGGTGGTTCGCCCGGATCCGCTTCGCTTTCCCCGAACCGCCCTCGGTGCGCACATACATGGCTCCGGCTGAGTCCAGCCCGAACCAGACGGGGGTCGGGACGGCCTCGCCCGAGCGGCGGAAGGTCACGAGCAGCGCGTACTTGTGCCCGCGCAGAGCCTCGAAGTCGGTGGCCGTGGGCTGTGAGCGAGCCACGGTGAAGGCCCCTGCATCCCGCATGCGGTCGTAGAAGCGGTCGCTCAGCTTCGCCAGCCGCTCGCCGACCGGGCTCATACCGGCACCACACCCTGGCGCTTGAAGGGGCGCTCGATGTGCTTGTGCTGGGCCATCTCCAGCGCGCGGCAGATCGTCGGGCGGGTCTGGCGGGGGTCGATGACGTCGTCGATCATGTCGTTGCCGGCGGCGATGTAGACGTCGATGATCTTGCGGTAGGCGTCGATCAGCTCGGCCTTCTTGGCCTGCGGGTCGTCCGCTTCTTCGACCTGTTTGCGCATCACGATCTCGACCGCCCCCTCGGCCCCCATCACGCTGATCTCCGCGCTCGGCCAGGCGACGATCATGTCGGGCTCATACGCTCGCCCGTTCATCACGTAGTAGCCCGCCCCGTAGGCCTTGCGGATCACGACGGTGACCTTCGGCACGGTGGCGTTGGAGACCGCGTAGAGCATCTTGGCGCCGTGGCGGATGATCCCCTCCGCCTCCACCTTCGTGCCGACCATGAAGCCGGGGACGTCCATCAGGAACACCAGCGGGATCGCGAACGCGTTGCACAGGTTCACGAAGCGGGCGGCCTTGTCG
>DATJBO010000148.1:0-2191 GCA_035515315.1 Solirubrobacteraceae bacterium | reverse complement strand
CACGATCCGGCAGGCGGCCATCTCGCACCTGACCGCAGGTTCGCCGAGGTAGGCGTCGCCGATCGCGGGGCGTTCGGTGAGCCAGACGGGGGTCTGCGGGTCGAGCTCGTTGTGGTGTTCGCGGCGCGGCCACGGCGGCATGACGGGGCCGGGGTAGGCGGCCGCGGACAGCGCGTAGAGCTGCTGGAGGGCGCTGTCGGGGCGGGTCGCGGGCATCCACGTCGCGGCGCTCATGGGGTGGGCGCTTTCGCTGCGGGCGTGACCGCAGCCTGGATGAGGAGCCGCGCTTCGCGGTACTGCTCGGCTTTGGCGTAGTGCCCGAACGCGGCCCGGAAGTTGGTCTCGTGGTCGGGGCACAGCAGCTCGGATTCGGAACAGTCCCGGCACCAGAACCCGCCGTCCTCCCGGGCGCCGAGTCCACCGTGAAGGGCGGCGCGGCCTTTCGCTTCGTGGGATGCGATGGCGTCGTCGCACATCTCGAGGAGGAGCACCGCGAGATGGGGCCGGGGTGCGTGCTTGCAGGGCCAGCGGAGGCCGCAGAGGCAGTAGGTGACGCCGTGTTCGCCGAGCCGCCCGGCGTACCGTTGCGGCAGCTCCACATGGTCGCTGGTCATGCCGGTGCCTCTTGCTTACTGGCGGCGTAGTACTGGGCGACGCCCCACTGGATGGCGTGGCAGCACCACAGGAACGTCCAGTCCCAGTCGTAGAGGTCCCACTCCCACGTGTCGTGGAACTTGAAATCGGAGAACGCGAACTCGTCCAGAACCTGCCGGGCACCCGACTCGTAGTAGGTCTCGTCGCTGCCGAGGATCTCCGTGCATACCGCCTTGCCGAGACCCCGGGGCGTGCCGCCATACCTGACGGCATCCACGAAGTACTCGGCGACGAGCCGCCGGAACTTGTCCTCGCTGTAGGACTTGACCCGGGTTTCGCCGCGAACCTTCTCGGCCCAGTAGCCGGGGTTGATCCGGTTGCCGCGGAAGAACCCGAACATGTCGGTGACGCGGGCGAACATGAAACTCCCGCAGTCCCCGTTGACCGCGAGGTTGCCCGGCCAAGTGACGAGGTCGAACCAGTAAAACGGGGACTCCGGGGCACGAAACCGCAGGTGCCGGTAGAGCCCGTCGTCGTGGAGCACGATCATCTCGTGACCGGCGGTTTCTTTCGCGAATCGCTCCGCTATCTCGTGGCCGCTCATGCGGCTGCGCTCCTGCGGGCGGCGCGGAGCCGGTTCGCGCACGCCACCGCATGCGCCGCGACCTCATCGAAGAACACCGGGTCGCATGATCCGACGCTGATGTTCTTGTGGGTGAGGGTTTCGCCCAGGATCAGCGCTTCTTCGAGGGCCTGCCCGGCGGTGGTGGTGACGATGGCTTCGCTGTGCCGAACGGGGCCGGTGACGTCGACGTTGTGACAGAACCCGGGCGCGGTGAGGCGGGTGTAGTCGGGGCCGGTCATGATGTCGCCTGCCCGTTGGTGCGTTCGGCGACGGAGCCGTTGATCAATGCCTGGACTTCGACCGCCCGGTAGCGGCGGTGCCCGCCGAGGGTTTTGAAGGAGGTGAGCTTGCCTTGCCGCGCCCACCGGGTGACGGTCTTCGGGTCGACGCGGAACTTGTCGGCGACTTCGGCGGGGGTGAGGAGGTGCTCGTTGGCCTTTTTGCACTCTGCGCAGACCCGGTCGCCGTTGTTCCAGTCGGCCTTGGCGACGGCGTGGCCTTCGATGCCGATGACGAAGCCTCGCCGGCTGGGGAAGGGCCGCCCGGCGACGTCCGTGATAGAGTTGTTACCGTTCACGAGTAAACCTTTCAGTCTTCTCAGGCGCCTGCCGTTGACCCCGGCAGGCGTTCTTGGTGTCTAAGCGGCCTCGTAGCCGCCCGGCTGTTGTCCGGTGGACTGCTCCGCGAGAATCTCCGCGGCGAGTTGCTCGACCTCGGTCGTGCTGTAGGGGGAGCCTGGTTTGCAGGCCCGTTCGGCTATCTCCGCTGGGGTGAGGCCGTCCTGGTCTCTGATGTCGGCGAGGTAGGAGCTGGTGGCCCCGTCAATGGCCTGCTCGCGGGTAGTCATGCTGCTGCCGCCTTTTTTGCTCGCCCTGGCCGCTGGTTGCGCTGGGGGTGCTCGTACTGGATTGCTGCGGCTTCCGCCTTGCGGGCATCGGCGACGTCGCCGAACTCTTCAATGCGCACATCGGC
>DATJBO010000147.1:0-7197 GCA_035515315.1 Solirubrobacteraceae bacterium | reverse complement strand
GCGTCGCGCAGGTCCGGCGAGGGCGAGTCGACGCGGCGCACCCAGTGGCGGGCCGCCCGCGCCGCGTAGGGGTCGAGGTGCAACAGCGCGACGAGGTCCGGCTGCTCGGGGTTGATCGGCACAGTCCTCGATTTCCCGCAGCCGCAACGGCCAAACCCGCTCCGGCCCGATCGCCGGGGGCGGACGTCGGGACGGGTCCGCCGCGGACAATACGCTGGCGAACATGAAGCCAGGGGAGCGGCTCGCGGTCATCGACCTCGGTTCGAACTCCTTCCGGCTGGTCGTTTTCATGGCCGGCGACGGTTGGTGGCGGCGCACCGACGAGATCTACGAGCCGGTGCGCATCGGCGAGGGCCTGGCCGCCAGCGGCGAGCTGGGGGAGCGCCCGGTCGCCAGGGCACTGGCCACGCTCGAGGTGTTCGCGCACTTCTGTCGCGCGAGCGGCCTCGACGAGCAGCACGTGGACGCGGTCGCCACGAGCGCGATCCGGGACGCCCGCAACGCCGAGGAGGCCTTCCTGGCGCCGGCGCGCGAGCGCTTCCCCGGCGCGATCCGGGTGCTCTCGCGCGAGCAGGAGGCCTACTACGCCTACCTCGCCGCGGTCAACTCGACGACGCTCGAGCAGGGATGTGTGCTCGACCTCGGGGGCGGCTCGCTGCAGCTGCTGCGCGTCGATGATCGCCTCCCTCGCCAGTGCGGCTCCTGGCGGGTCGGCACGGTGCTGATGAGCGAGCGCTACCTGCCGGTCAACGGGCCGCCGAAGCGCAAGCAGCTGGACGAACTGCAATGCCACGTCACGGAGGAGCTCTCGCAGGCGCGCTGGCTGGAGCAACTCGGCGGCGAGGGCGGGCGCCTGGTGGGCCTCGGCGGGACGGTCCGCAACCTCGCCGCCGCGGCCCAGCGCGCCGCGGAGCTCCCCTCGATTGGGGTCCAGGGGATGGTCATCGAGCGCGACGCGCTGCAGGAGCTGGTGGCGCGGCTGGCGGAGCTGCCGGCGCGCGAACGGGCCACCGTGCCGGGGATCAAGCCGGCCCGGGCGGACATCATCCTCGCGGGTGCGATCGTCGTGCAGAGCGTGCTCGAGGCGGGCGGCTTTGAGTCGCTCGAGGTGACCGAGGCGGGCCTGCGGGAGGGGGTCTTCTTCGAGCGCCTGCTGGGCGGCACGCCGGGGGGCCACGGGCGCCCGCCGATGTTCGACGACGTGCGCCGCACGAGCGTGCTCAACCTGGCTCGCCAGTACGGCGTCGACGCCGCCCACACCCAGCACGTGGCGACGCTGGCGCTGGGGATGTTCGAAGAGCTCGCCGCGCTCGGCCTGCACGACGGCGACGCCCGCGAGCGGGAACTGCTGTGGGCGGCCTGCATGCTCCACGACATCGGCATGTCGATCGACTACGACGACCACCACAAGCACTCCCGATACCTGATCCTCAACGGCGGGCTGCCCGGGTTCGCGCCGGCGGAGACCGCGATCATCGCCCAGGCCGCCCGCTATCACCGAAAGGGCATGCCCTCGCCGGGGCCGATGGCGCCGCTGTTCGGCGCCGGTGACGCCGGGCGCCTGGACCGCTGTGCGACCCTGCTGCGGCTCGCGGAGGACCTCGAGCGCTCGCGCGACCAGCTCGTGCGCCGGGCGCTGCTGCAGGAGGCCGACGGCACGGTCGAGCTGCGTCTGGTGGCGGAGGGCAACTCGGCGGTGCCGAGCTGGGCGGCCCGCCGCGAGGGGGAGTTGTTCGAGCGCGCCTTCCGCCGCGAGCTGCGCGTCGCGGCCTGAGCCGCGCGTCGGCCTGACCGCGCCTCAGCCGGCGCCGCCGGCGGCCGTGGCGCTCGAGCTGTATCCCGGGGGCGGGGTGTAGCTCGCCAGCTGGCGGGTGCGCCCCGCGCAGTCGAACAGCGTGACGCCGCCGGTGTAGCTGGAGGGGCTGTGCCACTGCTTGGGCGTCAGCGCCCGGCAGACGTGGAGCACCGCCACCGTCGCGCCGTTGCCGCCCCGCTGGGCGTAGGCGCCCCCGAGCAGCACCCAACGGGCTTCGCCGCGTTCGATCAGGCCCGCGAGGCTGGCGCCGGTGAGCGCGGGGTCGGTGCCGCTGTAGCCGGCCAGCGCGGCCGCCGGGAAGCCCATCAGGATCATCGGCGCGGCCTGCTCGGAGGCGACCGTCAGCAGCGGCCAGCGGCGGGAGGGGCGGTGCACGCGCACGTAGTCGATCAGCGCCCGGTCGATCGTCACGTACCTCGGCGAGACGCCGTAGCCGCCTTCGCCGGCGTTGTGGCGCGGGCCGGCCACCGGGAAGGTGCCCTCGACGGGCGCCAGCCAGCTCGTGCTCGCATACGCCGCCGGGGTTGCGAGCATCACCAGGAAGCTGACGGCCGCCGCCGGGGCGGCGAGCCTCCTGGACAGGGCGAGCACCACCCAGCTGACGGCTCCCCCGGCGATCAGGAACGGGATGAACCACTCCATGTAGCGCTGCTGGTGCATCAGCACGATCTGCACCGCGATGGTCGCCGCGATCGCCACCAGCGCGAGCACGATCCCGAGGACCCGGCGCGGTCCCTCGGCGAGCTTCGCAAACGCGAGCGCCCCGACGGCCGCCATCGCGGCCGCGCCGGGGGCGAGCGCAGAGACGTAGTAGGGGTGGACGATGCCCTTGGACCCGCTCAGCACGACCGCCTCCACGAGGAACCAGCCGCCCAGCACGAGCAGCGCCGCGAGCCGCGGGTCGCGCCGTGCCCGGCGGTGCTCCTCGGCGCCGGCGCCGCTGCGCGCGCGCGCCAACAGCCCGGGCCCCAGCAGCAGGGCGAAGCCCACCAGGCCCACCAGCGCGTAGGGCAGGAACCACGCCGCCTGATCGCCGAGCCCGAAGCGGAACAGGCGCAGCGGGCCCGGCGACTTGCCGAACGGGATCGGGCGTGGCTCGCGCCCGCCCGTCGGCGCCGGCCCGGGCGGCGGTTTCGGGGCGGCGCCCTTCAGGCGCACGGTCGCGGCCAGCGGCGGGTGCCCGAGGCCGGCGCCCCTGCGCACGTGCGGGATCGGCACGTAGGCGCCGGGCTTCGTGGGCACCTGCCCCGGCCCGCCGACCTGGCCTTCCACGCGTCCGAGGCCGTTGTAGTTGAACGTCAGCCCCAGCTCGTTGTTGTCGGTGGTGCCGCCCACCCACGGGCGCTGAGCGGCCGCGACGGAGTCGACGTACAGGATCCAGCCGAACGACACCGCCAGCATCACCGACCCCGCGAGCATCAGCCCCCCGATCCGCCGGCGCAGCGAGGAGGGGGCGCACACGGCGTAGCCGGCGACGATCCCCGGCACGGCCAGATAGGCGGCCAGCGTCTTGGTGTTGAAAGCCAGCCCGACGAGCACCGCGGAGGCCAGCAGCGCCCACCAGCTCCCCGTCTCGCAGGCCCGCAGGGCGGCCCAGCAGGCCAGCACGAGCAGCGCCAGCAGCAGCGGATCGACCCCGTTGTCGCGCGAGACGGCGACGAACGAGGGGAACACGGCCAGCGCCAGGGCCGCACCGAGGGCGGCCGCGCTGCCCACGCGCCCGCGCAGCATCGTGTACATCACGAGCACCGCCACCAGCCCGCAGATCGCCTCCGGCAGCAGCAGGCTGAGCGGCTCGAAGCCGAACAGCTTGGCGCTCAGCACCTGCAGCCACAGCCCCAGCGGGGGCTTGTCGACGCTGATCAGCCCGCCCTGGTCGTAGGAGAGGTAGAAGAGGTTGTGCAGCGAGTGCAGCATCGACCTGACACCCGCCGAGTAGTAGATGTTGGCGAAACCGTTCTGGGCGAGCCGGTGGGTGGTCAGCACCATCCACAGCGCGGCGACCAGCAGGATCCCCGCGTCGGCCGGCTTCAGGCGCGAGAGGATCGCGGGTCGCCGGGCCCCCGCGGCGGGCGCCCCCGGAGCGAGCCCGGGCGGCTCGGCGGCGGCGGGCGGAGTGGCGCTCACGCCAGCGCGCCCAGCAGCCGCTCGAGGTCGCTCTCGTCGTTCCAGGCCCCGACCGAGGCCCGCAGCCACGGCCGTCCGGGGATGTTGCGCAGCACGATCCCCTCCCGCGCGAGCCGCTCGCGCTCGGCCTCGGGATCCTCGCTGGGGAAGGACACGAGCGTCGTGTCGCCCCGCGGCTCCGGCTCGCGCCCGCGCTCGCCCAGCGCGTTGGCGAACTCCGTTGCCAGCCGGCGGGCATGCTCGTGCACGGCTGGCCAGCTCGCGGACTCCAGCAGCGACACCGCGGCCAGCGCGCAGACCAGCGCCTCGGCGCTCAACGAGGCGGCGTCGAAGCGGCGGGCGTCGGGATGCAGCCCTGCGTCCAACCCCGCGTCGGGCCTGGCGAGGTTGCTGTACCCGCGCCGCGGCACCCCGAGGCGCTCGCGCAGCCCGGGGGCGACGAACAGCATGCCGGTGCCGTCCGGGCCGCACAGCCACTTCTGCCCGGCGCCGGCGTACGCGTCGCAGCCGAGCTCCCCGACGTCCACGGGCACCGCGCCGACGCCCTGGGCGCCGTCGAGCAGGACCGGCACCTCCAGCTCGCGCAGCGCGGTGGGCGCGTAGGAGCCGCTCATCCACCCGACGTGGGAGCACGCCACCAGCCGCGTGCGCGGCCCCGCCGCGTCGGCGACCTCGGCGAGCGGGACCTGGCGCACGCTCACGCCATGCAGCTCCCTGGCGGCGGCGAGCGGTCCCAGCAGCCCGGGATGCTCCTCGTCGCTGGTGACGATCTCATCGCCGGCTCCCAGCTCGAGGCCCGCGATCACCTGGCACAGCCCTTCGGTGGTCGAGCTGGTCAGCGCGACGTCGTGGGGATCGCAGGACAGCGCCCTCGCGTAGGCGCCGCGCAGCTCGGACGCGAGCTCGCCCCGGCGCTTGAAGTGGACCCCGGCGCGGCCCTCCCGGAGCTCGCGCTCGAGCTCCTCGGAGGCGGCTCGCGCGGCGGCCGCCGGCAACGGCCCGTCGGTGCCGGCGTTCAGGTATGCGCTCCTGGCCAGGACGGGGAACTCCGCGCGCAAGCCGGACACATCCACGGAGGCCGAGAATATCCTTCCGTCACCATGGCAAGCGCCTCTTCGACCCGCGAGCAGCCGCTGTGGATCCCCTCCGAGGAGTGGCGCGATCGAACCGAGATGGCGGCCTTCATGCGCTGGGCCGGCGCCCGTCACGATCGCGACTTCGGCGACTACGCCTCGCTGTGGGAGTGGTCGGTGGCCAACCTCGAGGAATTCTGGGGCGACATCTGGGAGTTCTGCGGGGTGCGCGCCTCCCGCGGATACGAGCGCGTGCTCGCCGACCGGCACATGCCCGGCGCGCGCTGGTTCGAGGGCGCGCAACTCAACTACGCCGAGAACCTGCTGCTGGGGGGGCTGCCCGCCGCCGGCCGCGGCCCAGCGGCCCGTGGGCAGGAGCCGGCGGTGCTCCACTGCTCGGAGCTGCGCGACCTGGATCGCCTCAGCTGGAGCGAGCTTTCGTCCCAGGTGGCGGCCGCCGCCGGCGGGATGCGAGCGCTCGGGGTCGGGCGCGGGGATCGCGTGGTGGCCTACATGCCGAACATCCCCGAGACGGTGGTGGCGCTGCTGGCGAGCGCCAGCATCGGGGCGATCTGGTCGAGCGCGGCGCCGGAGTTCGGGGCCCGCAGCGTGATCGACCGCTTCGCCCAGATCGAACCGAAGCTGCTGCTTGCCGTGGACGGCTACCGCCACGGGGGCAAGGACTTCGACCGCACCGCGGTGCTGGAGGGGATCGTCGCCGAGCTGCCGAGCCTCGAGCACGTGGTCGAGCTGGCCTACCTGTCACCCGGCTCCCCCCGCGGCGAGGGGTCGAGAAGCCGCGGCGCGGGGGCGAGCCGCGGCGCGGGCGGTGGCGCCGGCGGGGGGGAGGGACCCAGGCGCCTGAGCTGGAGCGAGCTGCTCGCGCTCGGCGAGGGCCAGGCGCTCGAGTTCGAGCAGGTGCCCTTCGACCACCCCCTGTGGGTGCTCTACTCCTCCGGCACGACGGGGCTGCCCAAGGCGATCGTGCAGGGGCACGGCGGGATCCTGGTGGAGCAGCTCAAGAAGCGGCTGCACCTCGACCTGCGCCCCGGCGACCGGATGTTCTGGTTCACCACCACCGGCTGGATGATGTGGAACTTCCTGGTGGGGGGGCTGCACAGCGAGGCCGCGATCGTGCTCTACGACGGCAGCCCCGCATACCCCGACCTGGGAGCCCTGTGGAGGCTGGCCGAGCGCACCTCGATGACGTGTCTCGGTGCCAGCGCGGGCCTGCTCGCGAGCGCCGAGAAGGCGGGCGTGAAGCCGCGCGGCGAATGCGACCTGGAGGCGCTGCGCGCGATCGGCTCGACCGGCTCGCCGCTGGCGCCCGAGAGCTTCCGCTGGGTCTACGAGCACGTGGACCCCGACGTGTGGCTGTTCTCCACCAGCGGTGGCACCGACGTGTGCACCGCCTTCGTCGGCGGGTGCCCGGTGCTCCCCGTGTACGAAGGCGAACTGCAGGCGCGCATGCTCGGCTGCGCGGTGGAGGCGTGGGACGCGGAGGGCCGCAGCGTCGTCGACGAGGTCGGCGAGCTGGTGATCACCGAGCCGATGCCCTCGATGCCGCTGTTCTTCTGGGGGGACCCGGACGGCGAGCGCTTACGGGAGAGCTACTTTTCGATGTATCCGGGGGTGTGGCGCCACGGCGACTGGATCCGCATCACACCCCGCGGGGGCGCGTTCATCTACGGGCGCTCGGACTCCACGATCAACCGCCAGGGCGTGCGGATGGGCACGAGCGAGATTTACCGCGCCGCCGCGTCGCTGCCGGAGGTGCTCGACGCGCTCGTCGTGGACGTGCCGCGCGGCCAGGCGGGCGAGCTGTGGATGGTCCTGTTCGTGGTGCTCGCGCCCGGAGTCGAGCTGGACGAGCAGCTGGCGGGACAGATCAAGGCGCGGATCCGCGAGGACTGCTCGCCCCGCCACGTGCCCAACGACGTGATGCAGATCGCCGAGGTGCCGCGGACCCTGTCGGGCAAGGTGCTCGAGGTGCCGGTCAAGCGCATCCTGATGGGCGCCCCGCCGCACCAGGCCGCGAGCGTCGACTCGCTGGCCAATCCGCGGGCGCTCGACTACTTCGTGCAGCTCGCCGCCACGCTACAGGCCCAGTGAGCGCCCGATGATCTCCTTCATGATCTCGTTCGCGCCGCCGTAGATGCGGGTGACGCGGGCATCGGCGTA
>DATJBO010000146.1:0-2732 GCA_035515315.1 Solirubrobacteraceae bacterium | reverse complement strand
ACTCGAGAAGAAGTGGGGCGCACCCACGATCACCAACGATGGCGTGTCCATCGCCAAGGAGATCGAGCTCGAGGACCCGTGGGAGAAGATCGGCGCGGAGCTCGTTAAGGAAGTTGCAAAGAAGACCGACGACGTTGCGGGTGACGGCACCACCACCGCCACCGTTCTCGCACAGGCGCTCGTTCGCGAGGGCCTGCGCAACGTGGCCGCCGGCGCCAACCCGATGTCGCTCAAGCGCGGCATCGACTCGGCCGTCGAGCGGGTGAGCGAGGAACTGTCCAAGCTGGCCAAGGACGTGGAGACCAAGGAGCAGATCGCTTCCACCGCCTCCATTTCCGCGGGCGACCCGGCCATCGGCGAGATGATCGCCGAAGCCATGGACAAGGTGGGCAAGGAAGGCGTCATCACCGTCGAGGAGAGCAACACCTTCGGCCTCGAGCTCGAGCTCACCGAGGGTATGCGCTTCGACAAGGGCTACATCGCGCCGTACTTCGTCACCGATCCCGAGCGTCTCGAGGCCGTCCTGGACGACCCGTACATTCTCGTGGTCAACTCGAAGGTCTCGGCCAACAAGGACCTGCTGCCGCTGCTGGACAAGGTCGTGCAGTCGGGCAAGCCGCTCGTCATCATCGCGGAGGACGTCGAGGGCGAAGCCCTGGCGACGCTCATCGTGAACAAGATGCGCGGCCTGTTCAAGTCGGTCGCGGTGAAGGCCCCCGGGTTCGGTGACCGTCGCAAGGCCATGCTCGGCGACATCGCCATTCTGACCGGCGCCCAGGTCATCAGCGAGGAGCTGGGCCTGAAGCTGGAGAACGCCGACGTCGACGTGCTCGGCCGCGCCCGCAAGGTGGTCGTCACCAAGGACGAGACGACCATCGTGGACGGTGCCGGTGACGCGGACCAGATTTCTGGCCGTGTCAACCAGATCCGCACGGAGATCGAGAACACCGACTCCGACTACGACCGCGAGAAGCTGCAGGAGCGGCTGGCCAAGCTGGCGGGCGGCGTGGCCGTCATCAAGGCCGGCGCGGCGACCGAGGTCGAGCTGAAGGAGCGCAAGCACCGCATCGAGGACGCCGTGCGCAATGCCAAGGCGGCCGTCGAGGAGGGCATCGTGCCCGGCGGCGGCGTGGCGCTCATCCAGGCGGGCAACAGTGCGTTCCAGAAGCTGGAACTGGCGGGCGACGAGTCCACCGGCGCGGCGATCGTCCGCCGGGCCCTGGAGGAGCCGCTCAAGCAGATCGCGGTGAACGCCGGCCTCGAGGGCGGCGTCGTGGTGGAGAAGGTCAAGAGCCTCCCAGCGGGCAAGGGCCTGAACGCCGCCACCGGTGAGTACGTGGACATGCTGAAGGCCGGGATCAATGACCCCACCAAGGTCACCCGTTCGGCGCTGCAGAACGCATCGTCGATCGCCGGCCTGTTCCTTACCACCGAGGCTGTGATCGCCGAGAAGCCGGAGAAGGAGAAGGCCCCGGCCGCTCCGGGCGGCGGGGACATGGACTTCTAGTCCATCCCTTTACCGCCGAGGGCCCGGGGGACTTTCCCCCGGGCCCTCGCCTTTCGGCGGAGACCCGCCCGTCCGGGCCCGGTTAGGCTGCTGCCGCCCTTCACGGGTATGCCGTCCGCTCCGTGCGGCGGCTAGCCTAGAGGTGTCCGAAGCATCGGCTCGATCACGTTATGTGCCGTTCGTCAGTTTTTTCTATTCACGTGAGGTCTTGCGTGCCTACCGGCAAGGTCAAGTGGTACGACTCCGAGAAGGGGTTCGGTTTCCTCGCCCGCGACGACGGGGGTGAAGTCTTCGTGCATTCTTCTGCCCTCCCCTCCGGCACCACCTCGCTGCGCCCCGGCCAGCGGGTGGAGTTCGGCGTCGCCGAGGGCCGGAAGGGTGCGCAGGCCCTTCAGGTGCGGCTCATCGAGCCGCCGCCCACCGTCACCGTGAAGGTGGCCCGCAAGAAGCCGGATGAGATGATCGTGCTCGTCGAGGATCTGATCAAGCTGCTGGACGGGGTATCGAACACCTACCGCCGCGGCAAGCATCCGGACAGCCGCGACGCCAAGAAGATCGGTGCCGTGCTGCGGGCCGTGGCCGACGACGTCGAGGCCGGCTGACCGCCTCTACCGGCCTGCGATGCCCGCGGCGCTGGCCGGCGCTGGCCTCGGGGCGCCGGCCCGCGCCGCCCGCCTCAGCCCCGCCGGGGCGCGGCGGCCGCTCCGGCCCGCAGGCGCCGCCGCCGCGACAGCACCAGGAACACCACGGCGGTGCCCAGGCCGGCGGCGCTGATCCACAGCCCGACCGGGCCGCTGCCCGTCATTGAGACGAGCACGCCCGCGAGCCCTCCCATCACCCAGGACACCTGGTGGATCGTCTCGGACACGGCGAACGTGGACGTCCGGATCTGCTCCGGGATCTCCCGCTGCACCGTAGCGTCCAGCGCGAGCTTGGCCAGCACGGTCCCCACCGACGCCACGAACGCGACGATCAGCGCCGTGCCCAGGCCGAAGAACACCGCGCACACGGCGGATGTTGCCGTGCACAGGAGCAGCACGCCGAACGCCATCAGGTGCGGCACGCGGGAACGGACCAGCGAGCCGGCCGCCGTGCCGATCAGGCCGCCGGCCGCCGCGGCGAACACCAGCGAGCCCAGCGCCAGGTTCTGCGAGAACCCGGGGAAGTGCGCGCTGCGCAGCAGGAACGCGAGGAAGAAGACCATAAAGCCGGCGAACACGCGCAC
>DATJBO010000145.1:0-2081 GCA_035515315.1 Solirubrobacteraceae bacterium | reverse complement strand
ACGCCTCGGACACCCGGCCGCTGACGTTCAGCGACTGCCACGTGCCCGAGGAGAACCTGCTGGGCCGGCGCGGCGCCGGCTTCCGGCAGTTCCTGCAGATCCTCGACATCGGCCGCATCGGCGTGGCCGCGATGGGCGTGGGTCTCGCCCAGGGCGCGCTCGACCAGGCGCTCGCGTACGCCAAGACGCGCAAGGCGTTCGGCCAGCCGATCTCCAAGTTCCAGGCGATCCAGGGCAAGCTCGCGGACATGGCCACGGAGATCGCCGCCGCGCGGCTGCTCGTGTACAAGGCGGCGCGCGAGAAGGACGCTGAGCGCAACTTCACGCTGACCGCCGCGCAGGCGAAGCTGAAGACCGGCCGGCTCGCTGTTCGCTGCGCCGAGGAGGCGGTCCAGATCCACGGCGGCTACGGCTTCATCGAGGAGTACCCCGTGTGCCGCTTCTACCGCGACGCCAAGATCCTCACGATCGGCGAGGGCACCGACGAGGTCCAGCAGATGGTGATCGCGCGAGCGCTCGGGGCCTAGGGCGATCGCGCGGGTGGCCGGGGCGCCGCCCGATCGCGCGCACGCCCGCACGGCCCTCTAGGGCTCGTACTCCCACTCCAGCAGCGCGGAGGCCGCGCTGGCCGGGTCCAGGCGGCGCTGGAGCACCTCGTCGAGCAGCGCCTGGAAGCGGGGGTCGCCGCTGATCTCGTCCTCCAGGCGCCGACGCATCCGGGCGGCGGCGATCGCCAGCACCTCGCTGCGGAGGTGGCGCCCGCGCCGGCGCTCGAGCTCGCCAGCCGCGTGCAGGTGCTCCTGGTGCTCGCCGAGGCTCGCGGCGAGCTCCTCCACCCCCCGCCCGTGGGTGGCTTCCGTCTTGACGATCGGGACCCTCCAGCCGCCGCGCTCGGCGCCGTCGAGGTTGGCCAGCGACAGTACGCTGCGGATCTCGCGGATCATCGTGTCCGTGAGTGCGTGGTCGGCCTTGTTGACGACGATCACGTCGGGGATCTCCATCACGCCGGCCTTCAGCGCCTGGATCGAGTCGCCGGAACCGGGCATCAGCACCAGCACGATCGTGTCGGCGTGGTCGATGATGTCGATCTCTGCCTGGCCCACCCCGACGGTCTCGATGTAGACGTCCTGGCGCCCGGCCGCGTCGAGCAGCAGGGCGGCCTGCAGGGCGGCCTCGGACAGGCCCCCGAGCGCGCCCCGGTTGGCCATCGAGCGGATGAACACGCCGGGGTCCAGGAAGTGCTCGGAGAGGCGGATGCGGTCGCCCAGCAACGCCCCCTGTGTGAACGGCGAGGAGGGGTCGATCGAGAGCACCCCGACCGTCCTGCCGGCCCGCCGCCGGACGGCTGTGAGGGCCCCGATCAGGGTCGACTTGCCGACCCCCGGGGGGCCCGTGAAGCCGACCACGGCGGCCTTGCCCGTACGCGGGTAGACCTCGCGCACGAGCTTCCATCCCTCGGGGCGGTCGTCCTCCACGAGCGAGATCGCGCGGGCCAGCGCGCGGCGGTCGCCGTCGAGCAGTCGCTGGGCGAGCGTGGGGTCGTCCATCGAGCGGGCAATCATCGCAGGGGCACCCGGGGGCGACCGTGGCTCTACGATTCGCCGCCGATGGCGCAGCTCGCAGACGTGGAGACCCCAGCTGGGCAACAGCATCAAGCCACCGCCGCGCGGCTGGCGCCGGCGCCGCTGCACGGCGGGCCGCTGACGCTGCTGCGCTTCATGCGCTCCAACGGGATGCTTAGACCCGGATACGCGCTGCTGCTGTTGCGCCTGGCCTACCTCAAGCTGCGTTTCGGCCGCCGGCTCAAGACGGACGGCATCTGCTTCGTGTGCCCGCGCGTGAAGCTCGAGATCGGGCGCAACGCGACGCTGCGGATCGGGCGCTGGGCGTGGGTCGGGCACGGCTGCAAGCTGCGAGTCCACGAGGGGGAGGTCGAGATCGGGGCCAAGACGGTGATCGGCCAGGAGTGCACGATCTCGGCCTTCCAGCACGTCTCGATCGGGCGCGAGTGCATCGTCGCCGACCGCGTGATGCTGATCGACTTCGACCACGGGGTGACCGAGGTCGAGCGGCCGATCCGC
>DATJBO010000144.1:0-4537 GCA_035515315.1 Solirubrobacteraceae bacterium | reverse complement strand
GGTGCCGATCGGCACGATCGTGCTGCGCAAGGGCTACGGGCTGGGGGCGCAGGCGATGGCCGGCGGCGGCTTCAAGGCCCCCCTGTTCACCGTCGGCTGGCCGACCTCGGAGTTCGGCGCGATGGGCCTCGAGGGGGCCGTCCGGCTGGGGATGCGCCGCGAGCTCGAGGCGGTCGAGGACCCCGACGAGCGCGAGCGGCTGTTCAACGAGCTGGTGGCCGCCGCCTACGAGCGGGGGCGCGGACTGAACATGGCCGCCTACGGCGAGATCGACGACGTCATCGACCCGGCCGACTCGCGCTCATGGATCGCCACCCTGTTCGACGAGCGCTCCCCCGCGTGGTGGCAGCGGCCCGGCAAGAAGCGCCCCAACATCGACGCCTGGTAGCCGCCCGCGCCGCACGCCCGGATCCCGCTTGCGAAGCCGGGAATCGGGGGTATCATCCCCGGCGAGGCCGCCACCGGAGCTCCTCCGGGGTGGACCTCGAGACACATGACCGACCCCTTGCAGAGCAGCGCGCCGGTATCCGTCCCGGAACTGGACCGAAGCCGATGAGAACCCCGATCTCCGCAGCGAGCGTCCCCCGATGAGGACGCTGTGCACGGTGCCCGAGCTGCGGGCGGCGGTGTCCTCCGCCCGGGCTCGCGGCCTGTCGATCGGGCTCGTCCCGACGATGGGAGCCCTGCACGACGGCCACCTCGGGCTGCTGTCGAGGGCGCGCGAGGAGTGCGACGTGGTGGTGGTCTCGCTGTTCGTGAACCCCTCCCAGTTCGACGAGCAGGCCGACCTCGACCGCTACCCGCGCGACGAGCTCCGCGACGCGCGCCTCGCGGCCGACGCCGGCGCCGACGTGCTGTTCGCACCCTCCCCCGAAGAGGTGTATCCCGACGGGTTCGCGACGAGCGTCGAGGTTGCCGGCGTGAGCGAGCCGCTCGAGGGGCGATGGCGCGGCGCAGGCCACTTCCGGGGGGTCGCCACCGTCGTCACGAAGCTGCTCTGCATGGCGCTTCCCGACGTGGCCTACTTCGGCCGCAAGGACGCCCAGCAGCTGCTCGTGATCCGCCGGCTCGTCGCCGACCTGAACCTGCCGGTGCGGATCGCCGCCGTTGCCACCGTGCGCGAGCCCGACGGGCTGGCGCTGTCGAGCCGCAACCGTCTGCTCACCGCCGAGCAGCGCGAGCAGGCGCTCGGGATCCCCCGGGCGCTGGCGCGCGCCCGCGAGCAGGCCGCTGCCGGGGAGCGCTCGGCCGAGGTGCTGGTGGGCTGCGCGCGCGAGGTCCTCGCGGACCACCTGCTCGAGGTCGAGTACGTGGCGCTGGGCGATCCCGACAGCCTGGCCGCGCTCACCGAGCTCGACGGGGAGGGCCTGATGCTGATCGCTGCACGCGCGGGAGGCGTGCGCCTGATCGACAACGAGATCGTGGGCCAGACGGCCCGCCAGTCAATCCACGAGGACGAGGTGGCGACCGCCGTTCACTGACCGGCGGCGTCAACCGGCGCCCGGATAGGAGTCCCCCATGTCAAGCCACCCCGCAATCCGACCACCAGCAGACCCGGTGCGCCTGCCGCTGACGCTGCCGCTGCTGGCCGAGAAGAAGCGCCTCGGCGAGCCGATCGTGATGGTCACCGCCTATGACTACCCGAGCGCGCGGGCGGCCGAGGCCGCCGGCGTGGACCTCGTGCTGGTCGGGGACTCGGCCGCGACCACGGTGCTCGGCTACACCGCCACCACCCCGGTCGAGCTGACCGACATGCTCGTGCTCGTGCGCGCCGTCAGCCGCGGCCTGAGCACCCCGCTGCTGGTGGGCGACCTGCCGTTCGGCTCCTACGAGATCTCCGACGAACAGGCGATCGCAACCGCGATGCGGATGGTCAAGGAGGGCGGCTGCGAGGTCGTCAAGCTCGAGGGCGGCGGCGAAGCTCCCGCCAGCCGCGCCCGCGCGATCGTGGGCGCCGGCATACCGGTGATGGGCCACGTCGGCCTCACCCCCCAGACCTCGACGGCGCTCGGCGGCTGGAAGGCCCAGGGCCGCAACGCGCGGGCGGCGGCGCGGATCGCCGCCGAGGCGCTGGCGCTGCAGGAGGCCGGCTGTTTCGCGATCGTCTTCGAGGCGATCCCCAGCGCCGTCACCGAGGAGCTGATGCCCCTGATCGAGATCCCCGTGATCGGGATTGGGGCGGGTCCCGCCACCGACGGTCAGGTGCTCGTGTTCCACGATCTGCTGGGCATCCGCGACGGGCTCGGGCCCCGCTTCGTCAAGCGCTACGCCAACCTCCAGCTGGAGATGAACGAGGGCGTCGGCGCGTTCGCGGAGGACGTGCGGACCCGCCGCTACCCGGGGCCGGAGCACACCTACTCGATCGATCCGGCCGAGCTGGCCGAGCTGCAGGAGCTGCTCGCGCTGCGCTACAGCTCCTGAAGCGGCTCGCCCCAGCGGTCCGCGAACGCGAACTCGGACACCGGCCGGCGCGACAGCCGCCGCGGCCACTCCTCGGCGCGATGGCCGACGCCGACGTGGGCGGCGAGGATCACGTCGTCCGGGATCCCGAGCAGCTGGCGCACGGCCGCCTCGGCGGGCACCAGCAGGGTCGTCATCGCGGCACCGAGGCCCTCCGCGCGCAGCGCCAGCAGCAGGTTCTGCACGAACGGGTAGATCGAGGCGCCACCGACGATGCTGGTGCGGGGCAGCGCGGCGTCGGTGACGGCGAGGTCGTCCAGGCACACGCCGACGACCAGGTGCAGGGGCACCTCGGGCAACGCACGGGCGTACAGGTCGGCCCCACCGATCCGGCGTCGCAGGACGGGGTCGGCGTCGGGGTCCTCGAGCACGGTGTCCATCCCCAGCCGGTGCAGGTAGGCGCGCCAGTGGGGCAGGTACAGCTCCCCCAGCTTGCGGCGCAGCTCGGGGTCCTGCACCGCGATCACCCGCCAGCCCTGGCGGTTGCCACCGCTCGGCGCGAAGCGCGCCGCCTCGAGCGCGCGCAGCAGCGCGGCGGGCGACACGGGCTCGTCGGTGAACCCTCTCGTGGTGGGGGCGCAGCGCATCGCCTCGTAGAGGTCCATCGCGCCGCGGACGCTACCCGTATTCGATCCTCCGCAGCACCTTCGCCGGCGCTCCGGCGGCGATAGAGAAGGCGGGCAGGTCGCCCGTCACGACCGAGTTCGCCCCGATCACGCAGCGTTCGCCGATGCTCACGCCGCTGGTCACCACGACGTTGGCGCCGAGCCAGCAGTTCGCGCCGATCCGCGTCGGGCCCTTGCTGGTGAAGCCCTGCCAGGGGACCGGCAGGCCGGGGTCGTCGAAGCGGTGGGCGGCGTCGGACACGAAGCAGCCGTTGGCGAGCATGCAGTGCTCGCCGATCTCCACCAGCTCCTGGGCGGCGACCATCACCCCCATGTTGAGGAAGGTCCCGGCGCCGATCCGCACGCGGGCCCGGCCGGGGGCGGTGATCCACACGCCCGGCTCGAACAGCACGCCGGGCCCCACCTCGAGGCGGCCCTCGCGCAGCGACTCGAGCACGTTGCCCTGCACGGGCCAGCGCACGAACGCTTCGCGGCGCATGAACTCCCAGTGGATGCGGGCGCGGTTCCAGGGCAGCGAACCGCGCTCGTACCAGCGCCACTTCTGCGCCCACAGGCGCAGCCGGCCCGCGAGCGTCTGCGCCATCGCGGCCTAGGCGGCCACCTTCGCGGGGCGGGGGCGGGGCGGGCGCTTGCGCCGTTCGGCGGCGGGGACGAGGATCGCGGCGAGGAACTGGCCGGTGTGGGAGGCGGCCTCGAGCGCCACCTCCTCGGGGGTGCCGGTGGCGATCGCGATGCCGCCCTCCTCTCCCCCCTCCGGGCCCATGTCGATGATCCGGTCGGCGCTCTTGATCACGTCGAGGTTGTGCTCGATCACGACCACGCTGTTACCCGCGTCCACGAGCCGCTGGAGCACCTCCAGCAGGCGCTGGACGTCGGCGAAGTGCAGGCCCGTGGTGGGCTCGTCGAGGATATAGAGCGTCCTGCCGGTGGCGACCTTGGACAGCTCGGTGGCGAGCTTCACGCGCTGGGCCTCGCCGCCGGACAGCGTCGTGGCGGGCTGGCCGAGGCGGACATACCCGAGGCCGACCGCGTCGAGCGTCTCCAGCCGCCGGCGCACCTTGGGGATGTGCTCGAAGAAGCGCAGCGCCTCCTCGACCGGCATGTCGAGCACGTCGGCGATGCTGCGGCCCTTGAAGCGGACCTCTAGCGTCTCGCGGTTGTAGCGCTTGCCGTGGCACTGTTCGCAGGGCACGTACACGTCCGGCAGGAAGTGCATCTCGATCTTGATCTGGCCGTCGCCGCGGCACACCTCGCAGCGCCCGCCCTTGACGTTGAAGCTGAAGCGCCCCGGCTTGTAACCCCGCGCACGCGCCTCCTGGGTCTTGGAGAACAGGTCGCGGATCACGTCGAACAGGCCCGTGTAGGTGGCGGGGTTGGAGCGCGGGGTGCGCCCGATCGGGGACTGGTCGACGGCGATGATCTTGTCGAGCTGGTCGAGCCCGTGGATCGCG
>DATJBO010000143.1:0-14092 GCA_035515315.1 Solirubrobacteraceae bacterium | reverse complement strand
ACGCGGTCGGCGAGGCTGCCGGCGACGAGCATCAGCCCGCCGAACACGAGCACGTAGGCATCGACGATCCACTGCAGCTCGCTGTCGCTGGCGTGGAGCTCGCGCACGAGCGTTGGCAGCGCGACGTTGAGCACGGTGTTGTCCAGCGAGACGATCAGCAGCGGCAGGCACAGGACCGCGAGCGCCCACCAGCGACCCGCCGCTACCGGCTCCGCCGGCGCGCCGGTGGTGGTTCCGGGCCGCGTGAGCGACTCACGCGTAACGGCTCGAGAGGCGACGTCGGGGCCCATGCACCGATAACCCTTGCGGCACGCATCAGCCCCGTCATCGGGGCTTGCGTGCACCCAGCGGGGGCGATCTACGGAGCGGAGGAGGGGTCGGTCGCGCAGGCGGCCCGCAGCGCCTCGCGCACGTCCAGCGGATCGGGGGTGGGGGAGATCCGCCCGTCGCGACGGTGGTAGATCCGGCACGTGAGCCCGGCGGGCTCGCCCTCGGGCGGGGGTTGGATGTCGTGCCCGTCGATGCGGATCGTGGGGGAGCCCACGAAGCCCTGAGCGCGAGCCTGCTCGTCGCTGTCCACCTCGCGCACCTTCACGCCGTCCGGGTCCAGGCCCAGCTCGCCGAGCGCCGCGCGCAGGTCCTCCAGCGCTCGCGGATGAGAGGGACAGCCGGACCAGTAAAGGAGCTCGACCTCCATCTGTTTGTCGAGGCTAGCGCCGCTCCAGGAAGCGCTGCACGGCCTGGAGGTGCTCAGGGCTCTGCCAGCACTCGCGCATCAGCTCGTGCTCGCGGGCCTGCACGAGGGCGAGGTCCTCCTCGAGCGCGTTCTCGCCCAGCAGGCGCTTGATCATCCGTAGCTGGGGCGCCGGATTGGCGGCGATCTCCGTGGCCACGGCGAGCGCCGTGTCGATCAGCTCCCCCGGCGCCGTCAGCCGCTGGGCGAGCCCGATGCGGTGGGCCTCGATGCCATCGACGAGCCGCCCGCTGAGGCACAGATCGGCGGCCGCGCCGATCCCGACCCGTTGCGCCAGCAGCCTGCTGCTGGCCAGCTCGGGGACGAGCCCGACCTTGATGAACAGCATCCCGAACCTCGCCAGCTCGGAGGCGACGATCACGTCGAAGGGCAGGATCATCGTCATCCCGATGCCGACGGCGGCGCCGTTGACGGCCGCGACGAGGGGCTTCGATTCGCGCATCAAAGAGACCCAGTCGACCTCGGCCGGCATCCCGCCGGTGCGCTCGCTGTCGCCACCCGGATCGACGCCGTCGAGCCGCTTCTTGAAGGTGTCCTGCATGTCCGCGCCCGCGCAGAAAGCGCGCCCTGCGCCGGTCATCAGGATCGCACCGACCCGCGGGTCCTCGTTGGCGGCGGCGATCGCCCGCGCCTGGTCGAGCGCCATCTGCGGTGTCCACGCGTTCAGGCGCTCAGGCCGGTTGAGCGTGATCAGCGCGACCGCGTCGCGTCGCTGCACTGTGATCGTCTCGTAGTCCACGAGCAGCCCGGGGAGAGCCTATCCGTAGACTCTCGCTGCCGTGCCCGAGATCCCCACCGCCGCGCAGCTGCGGGAGCTGATGCCGTTCCTGCTCACGCTCGGCATCGAGCTCGAGGCACCCACTCCCGAGCGGGCCGCAGGGTCACTGCCCTGGGCGCCGGAGCGGTGCACGGGCGGCGGCGTCATGCACGGCGGCGCGGTCCTGTCGCTGGCCGACACGCTGGGCGCCGTGTGCGCCTTCATGAACCTTCCGCCGGGAGCTGCGACCACCACGATCGAGAGCAAGACGAACTTCTTCCGCGCCGTCCGGGGCGGCTCGGTCAAGGGGGTCGCCAGGCCGCTGCACGTCGGGCGCACGACGATCGTCGTGCAGACCGAGCTGAGCGACGACGACGGTCGCGCGGTGGCGCTTACGACGCAGACGCAGGCGGTGCTGGCGGGCGCCTAGGCCCGAGCGGCGCAACGCCGCAGGCCCGCCGAGGTTGGCCGCTCGAAAAGTATTTATTTTCCTAGGTTTAATGCGCGTTGCGGGGTAGTGTTTGAGCGAAGTTAGAGCGACGCTGCCAGCGAGGGAACATCGAGGGAGGATGCCGGAGGCGAGGTAGTGGCGGAGGGTAGGGGACGGATGATCGCCGGAGCGCGGAGACTGCTCGGCCACAACCGCGACGAAGCGCTCGTCGCCGGCGTGCGTCGTCGTGACCGGCGCGCCTTCGAGGCCATCTACGAGCGCCACGCGACACAGCTGCTGACCTTCTGCATCTACCTGCTCGGCTCCAGGCACGACGCCGAAGACGCGCTGCAGGCCACCTTCGCGTCCGCCTACCGCGCCCTGCTGAACGACACCCGTCCCGTCAGCCTGCGCCCGTGGCTGTTCACGATCGCCCGCAACGAGTGCCTGAGCATCCTGCGCAAGCGCCGCCCCCAGGTGGAGCTCAACGGCGAGGTCGCGCTCACCGGCGACCCGGTGAAGCTGGCGGAGGTGCACGAGGAGATCGTCAACATGATCGGCGGGATCCGTGCACTGCCGGAGAAGCAGCGCGTCGCGCTGATCCTCGCCGAGGTGCACGGGATGAGCCACGCCGACATCGGCTCGGTGCTCGGCGTCCGCCCCGAGCAGGTGAAGGCGTACGTGTTCCAGGCGCGCTCGAACCTCCTCTCGGACCGCCACGCCCGCGAAGCGGACTGCCGTGAGATCCGCGAGGAGCTCGCCACGACCCGCGGGCTCGTCAGGACGCGCGCGCGGCTGCGCCGTCACCTGCGCTCCTGCGACGGCTGCCGCGCCTACGCGAACGACGTCGAGCACCAGCAGCGCCAGCTCGCCTCGCTGTTGCCGATCCTCCCCTCGCTGACGCTCAGGACCCGGGCGATCGACCAGGTGCTGGGGCTGTACGGGGGCGACGCCGCGAACTACGCCAACAGCGCGACCATGGCGGGCACCGCGATCGAAGTCGCCGGCGGCGGCGTGACCGCGCTGGTCGCGAAGGTCGCCACCGGGATCGTGGCTGTCGGAGCCAGCGCGGGCGTCGGCATGTCCGTCATCGAGTCACCGCCGCCGTCCCCGAGCAAGCCGACGGTGGTGCACACGGCGAGCTCCCGCGCCCAGCTCGCGTCGAGCGCGACCAGGGGCCGCACGCCGCGCGCCGGCTTCACCGGCCAGGTGCGGGTGGCCGTCGGCGGCGGTCCCCCGGGCTCCGGCCGCTCGGGCTCGGGGTCGTCGGCGACCTCTCCGGAACCGGCCAGCCAGGCGGGCCGGGAACGGGGTGAACGGGAAGGGAAGGGCGAGCGCGCGCGCTCGCTCCGCGGCGAAGGACCCTCGGGCGGCGGGCGCTCGGACGCCGCCGCCGAAGGCGCCGGCTCGGGCGCTGGCGAAGGCGAAGGACTGAGCCCGCTGCAGGAACGCCGGCAGGCCGCCGCCGAACGCCGCGCACAGAGGGCCGAAGCCCGCGAAGAACGGCAGCGCGAACGCAAAGCAGGCTCCCAGCCCACCACCGCCGGCGCCGAAGGGCTGCCGTCCAAGCCCGTCAAACAGAAGCACGCCACCAGCGAACGCGAACACGGCTCGGGCGGCAAAGGCGGCTCGGGTGGCAAAGGCGGCGGCTCGGCGGGGTCCGGCGGCGGCGGCAAGGGCGGCGAACGCTCACATGAACGCGAACACGTCCACGCCCAGGGCCCCAACAAGAACCGCAAACGCTGGGAAGAACGGCTCGCCGAACGCAAGCGCAGGCGCGAACTGAAGCGCGAAAAGAAGCACCTCGAATCAGCGCCCGAAGCGCAGGAAGCGACCCCGTGACCATGCGCATACGGCTCACCTGCCTGCTCTCGCTGCTGGCCCTCGTGGCCTGCTCGATCCTGACGGCGGGCGCCTCCGCGATCGTGCTGCAGCTGCCCGAAGGCCGCGTCGGCTACCAGCCCCCGCGCGGGCAGTCGGGCGCCCACACCAAGCAGAAGAGCGCGTCCTCGAAGACGCTCACCTATCACGGCGGTCCCGTGATGACCTCGAACACGAACTTCCCCCTGTACTGGGCTCCGGCCGGCGAAGGCGCCTATCCGGCGGGCTACATCTCGGGCATCGACCGGTGGTTCAGCGACCTCGCCCATGACAGCGCCGGCCTGCTCAACACCGACTCCGTGCTGACCCAGTACGGCGACAAAGAAGGCGGCTTCGCCAACTACAACTCCCACTTCGGCGGGGCCCAGATCGACACCGATCCGTATCCGGTAAGCGGCTGCAAAGCGGCCACCATCTGCCTCACCAAAGAACAGCTGGAAGCGGAGGTCCGCGGCTACGCCGAAGCGCACGCGCTGCCGGCCGACCTGGCGCACGAGTACTTCGTGCTGACGCCCCCCGGGGTCTCGACCTGCTTCGAAGCAGCCGGACACGCTTGCTCCCAGGAAACGGCGCACTTCAAATACTGCGCCTACCACGCCTCCTTCAAAGTCGGCGGCGCCACCTACATCTGGGCCGACAACCCCTACGTCGACACGCCCGAATGCGTGGCCGAAAGCCCCAACGAAAGCCCGTCCGACTACGCGATCTCCGGCGGCCTCGCCCACGAGCACAGCGAGTCGGTGACCGACCCCGAAATCAGCGGTTGGTACAACGAAAAGGAAGAAGAGGTAGCCGACAAATGCCGTTCGGCGAATCTCACGAAGGAACTCGGAACGCCGCTCGGGACGGCGCCCGACGGCGCTCCGTACAACCAGCTGATCAACGGCGACGAGTACCTCTACCAGCAGATGTGGAGCAACGAACGCGCCGCGTGCGAGCAGCGTGACGCGCTGCCGCCGACCGTCAAGAAGATCTCCCCCAAGAAGGGCCCCACCTCGGGCGGTACGCACGTCACCATCACCGGCGGCGGCTTCACCGGCTCCGTGAGCGTCTACTTCGGCAGCACCCCGGCGACCGAAGTGAAAGTCGCCAACGGAGAATCGCTGACTGCCGTCTCACCGCCCGGCACCGAAGAAGTGGCCGTGACCGTGCACACCGCCGCCGGCTCGAGTCCCGCCAGCAAGAAGACCAGCTTCAAGTACAAGGCGGCGAAAAAAGGCAAATGACGCCGCGCCGATAAACGAGACGGCGCGGAGTCAGCCGCCCGCTGACTCCGCGCCTTGGGGGACAAGATTCGGAGGCTGGCGGCCGAGCCATCTCGGGCATCTCCCGAGACCTCAAGCTTTGCGTCCCCGCCTCACGACGGGTTTGCCTTTGTCAGCTCGGTATCCGTGCTGCCACTCGACTATGCGCCGTCGCGCTCCTGCCGTCAAGCGTGCTGGACGTTCGTTGGACGACGCGGCCGGCGGGCTTCCGGGCGGCTCGGACGTGTAACGCACGGGCGCCCGGCGCGACTGTTCCTAAGAACAGAAACGCGGAGGAACAGATGACCTACAACACGATCAAGACCGACGAGCAGTGGCGGACCGAGCTGACGCCCGAGCAGTACGAGGTGCTTCGCCGCGGCGGGACCGAGCCGCCGTTCACGGGCCGGTACGCATTCACCAAGGAGGACGGCCTGTACCGCTGCGCGGCCTGCGGGCACGAGCTGTTCAGCTCGCAGGCGAAGTTCGAGTCCGGCACCGGCTGGCCGAGCTTCACCGAGCCCACCGTCGCCGACAACGTCGATCTGCTGCCCGACACCAGCCACGGCATGGTCCGCACCGAGGTCCGCTGCCGCAACTGCGGCTCGCACCTCGGCCACGTGTTCGCCGACGGCCCCGCGCCGGCCGGCCAGCGCTACTGCATCAACTCGGTGGCCCTCGACCTGCAGCGGGACGGCTCCTAGCCGGCCAGGCCCGCGCCCGGACTGCCGACGCGTGGACTGCGGGCGCCCGGTGGCTGCGGACGCGGAGCGCGTACAGATACGATGGCCGCCGCCGCTCTGAGCTATCGCCGGCGATCAACATGGCGGCTCCCTGGCCGACACGATTCCTCTCGCCGGGCAACCGGGTGCGTGGCCGTCGCGACAAGCAGGACCGCGCGCTCCTGGAGGCGCTTCGGGCAGGCGACGAGGCGGCCTTCGAGGAGCTCGTCGAGCGCTATCAGACCTCGCTCGTGCGGATCGCGATGATGTACGTGGGCGACCGCACGGTGGCCGAAGAAGTGGCTCAGGAAACCTGGCTGGCGGTACTCGCCGGGATCGACCGCTTCGAGGGCCGCTCGTCGCTGAAGACGTGGATCTTCAGGATCCTCACCAACCGCGCCAAGACGCGCGGAGAGCGGGAGAGCCGCCAGCTGCCGCTGTCGGCGCTGTTCGGCGACGAGGAACCCGAGGTCGGGCTGGACCGCTTCCTGCCCCCCGACCACCCAGAGCGTCCGTTGGGATGGGCCGCCCCGCCGCGGGCCTGGCCGGAGGAGCGTCTGTTGAGCCACGAGACGACCGAGGCGCTGCGCAGGGCGATCGCCGAGCTGCCCCCGGCCCAGCAGGCCGTGATCGGCCTGCGGGACGTCGAAGGGTTCACGCCGGAGGAGGTCGCCGACGCCCTGCAGATCAGCGCCGGCAACGAGCGCGTCCTGCTGCACCGTGCGCGTTCGCACGTTCGCAGGGCGCTGGAGGAGTACCTCGAGCCATGATCGGGCTGGGCGCACCACAGATGAGCTGCCGCGAGCTGGTCACGCTCGTGACCGAATACCTCGAGGGCACCCTCGGGGCGCGCGACCGGCGGCGCTTCGAGCGCCACATCCGGGGCTGCGACGGGTGCACCACCTACCTCGAGCAGATGCGCGAGACGATCCGCCTCGCCGGCACGCTGAGCGAGCGCGACGTCTCGCCCCGCGCGCGCGAGGAGCTGCTGGCCGCGTTCCGCGACTGGAAGGAGCGCTGAGCGCCTAGCTCGCGACGCCGTCGGGGAAGGGCGCGATCGGCACCCCGTGGTCGCGCTCGCGCATCCCCAGCTCGTAGGCGCCCCCGTGCGCCGTGGTCAGCTCCCGCACGGCGGCCCCCGGCTCGGTGAGGCCGAGCTCTAGTGCCGCGATCGAGCAGTTGACGACGTCGTGCTCGGAGCCGTCGGGATCCGCGTAGCGCCACCCCGCCGCCGAGCCCTCCGGCACCGCGACCCGGACGTGCACTCGCGTGCGTCCCGCCCCCGGGACCGTCAGCGAGCATCCTGCGGCGTCCTCGCGAACCTCCAGGCCGCGCGCACCCAGGCCGCCGAGCCGTCGCAGCCGCCCGTCGAGCGATACCCCGCCGCTGGCGATCCACGGCGTCATCCTGCCCACGATCCTCACCCGCCCGAGGGCGAGGTCCAGCCATGCGTCCGGCGCCTCCCCGAAGCCGATCCCGTGCAGCCAGATCCAGCGCTCGGCGTGCTCGCTTCCCCAGTTGTGGCCGACCATTCCGCGCCAGCCATCGAGCGCGAAGGTGCGCCCGCCCTGCAGCTCCACGCTCCCTTCGAACACCGCGTCGGGGGCGGGGCTGGTCAGCTTCGTGCGCGGCAGCGGCGTCCGATACAGCCACTCACGCGGCAGGTGGCGCAGTTCGGGAGCTTCGCCGTGGAAGCGCAGCTCCCAGCTCGCGGGACCGCACACGCCGCGGGCGTGTCCGGGGCCGAAGCGCGAGCCGGGGTCGCCCGAGCCGACCTGGATCCAGCCGCCGGGCGGGACCCCGAGCTCGGGCGTCGTCAGCTTGTGCATGAACGGGCGTCCCTGCTGGGCGTCGAACACCGTGCACCACACCGAGCCGAGCGGCGGGTGCCCGGGGCGCTTGTGGGCCGTGTACCTGATCCACACCCCGACGGGCTCGGACGGGCTCACCGCGCGAAGGTAGAAGGACTCGTACCCGCCGGCCTCGGCCGGCATCCGGGGGAAGATCGCGCTCGCGGCCATGCCTGCTCAGGGTCCCCTTGGGACGACCGCGAGGATACCGTCCATGGACCCTCGGCGGCCGTCCCAAAATGCGGGGACTAGGTCCCAGTCCATGAGCGTCCCTGCTCTTGAGTCGAGCCTCCCTGCCCGACCGCGATACTCGCCGACGGGCGCCCCCGCCGCTGCCCACCCAAGGTGTAGAGATGCAACACCAGCCATCCGTGCCCTGCCGGGCCTGGCACCGTGCGGGCCGCCGCGGGGAACACCCAGCCGGGGCCGGGGCGGGGACACCGGCCGGGGCCGGGGCGGGACGACACGTGCCGCGGCTAGCCTCGGCGGCGGTGGCGCGGGCGCCTGGCTTTGGCGGTGTAGTGCCCGCCCGTGCCGACCGTCCGCGTGCGGTGGGTGACGAGGTTGCGCACGCGGACACGTCCTTCGGTGACGATCACCTGCGAGCGTGCGCATTGATCCAGCGTCAGCCACGTGGTTCCCTCCACGCTCGTGCTCACGTAGCGGCCGTTCGTGCCCCAGTGCCCGCCCCGCTCTTTGACCCACAGATACCTCGCCCGTGGCCGGCGGCGACGGTGCCGGCGGGCGCTCGTGGCGGCCGCCGAGCCGCGCGGAAGCTTCGTGCGCGGACAGCCCGTGAGGGGGAGCGTGAGGACGAAGTGCGTTTCGCCGTCGGGATCCTGGTGGATGCGGAACCGGCCACCGTGGACTTCGGCGCTCACCGTACGGCCGTCGGGTTCCACCACGGTGATCACGACGCTGCCGTGGGTGGCGTCGATTTCGCTGCCGTCGGGGATCGTCGCCCCGTTGACGAGCGTCACGAACAGGCTCGAGCCCGCCAGCCGGACCGTGACCGGCTCGACCACCCCACCCACCTGCTCGGTCTTGCCGAGCGCGGGTCCTTCCACGCCGCCGGCCGTCACGCCCGTCGATCCGCTCCCGCCGCCGGAACCGTTGGTTCCGCCGCCTGCGCCCGATCCGCCCGATCCCCCGGACCCCGATTCGCCCGTCGGGCCGGTGGAGCCCTGGCCGGTCCCGCCTTCGGTCCCGCCCTCGTAGGTGAACAGGTCGGCTTCCGAGGCCGCGCTGGTGCCGGCGGGAGTCGTGACGGTCACGTCCACCTGTTCGGCGGCGTGGGCCGGGGCGCTCACGACCACTTCGTTCGGGGCCACGCTCTCGATGCTCGCCGCGGTCGAGCCGAAGCACACGGCGCTCGTCCCCGCCAGGTTCTCGCCCTCGATCCTCACCGTCGTCCCTCCCGAGGCCGGTCCCGAGGACGGGGTCAGCCCCTCGACGGTGGGGCGCTCGCGGAACGAGACCTGGAAGCCCAGTGAGCTGCCCGCTTCGTTGACCGCATCCATGGCGGCGCAGTATTCGGCCCCCGCCACGAGCCCGCCCAGATGGACGGAGACGGGGTGGAAGGAGTCGTCGGAGAAGTCGAGCGGCGTCAGCTCGCCGAGGCGCGCCGGCGTGCCGCGAGCGCCGGAGCTCGAGCACCATTCCGACGCGAGCGGTGCATACACGACCTGGTATTCGGTGGCGTCGCCGGCCGGGTCGATTTCCGCCTGGAGCGTGTTGGAGGCGGCCACGAAGTGGGTGCCAACGACGCTCGGTGCGCCCAGGTCGAACACGATCTTGGCGCTCGCGGCGGCGCCGGAGGCGTTGAACGCGACCAGCTCCGCGCAGTATTCGGCCCCCGGGGACAGTTCGTCGAGCTCCACCGCGACGGCGTGCTCTTCCTGGTCGCTGTAGCCGAGCGGCGTGGGGGAGGTGGAGTGTGGAGGCGGACCGCCGAAGCCGCCCAGCCAGATCGAGATCCCGAGCGGGCCGACCTGCACGCCGACCCCCCCGAGGGGCGTCTCCACGGCGGGCTGTTCGGCGCACCACTGGGAGCTCGCAAGCCCGTAGTCGGCCAGGAATTCGGTGCGTTCCCCGCCGGGGTCGATCTCGCCGAGGATCACCTCCGAGGAGCCCGGTGCCGGTTGTGCGCCGAAGCCGATCACCGACGGCTTGGCGGCGTCCGCGGCCGGCGCGGCGACCAGCGTGAGCGTGCACGCCGCGAGCGTCGCGGCGACGCGCGGCGTCGAGATCCGTCTGCCTTTTCGCGCGCAGTTCACTGCAAATCCCGTCCTTAGTTACTCACTCTGTAGCACGCGAGCGGCCGTTCATGCGCTACAGGTGCCCCCGACTACCCTTCTTGACATGGCCAGCCGGCTATCCAGAGGAAGGAACCTCGGGCTGCTCGCGGTCGCGCTGATCGCCCTCGGCGCGGGCCTCGCCGTCCATTTCGCGAACGTCCTCAGCTGGCTCGATCGCAACACGGTGGACGCCCGCTATCAGCTGCGCGGCTCGCAGGGACCGTCACCGGGCGTCGTGGTCGTCGGGATCGACAACCAGAGCTTGCGGACGCTTCCGCGACCGCCGATCCCGCGCCGCTACCACGCGCGCATGATCGAACGCCTGCACGCCGCGGGGGCCCGGTTGATCGTCTACGACATCGCCTTCGACCAGGCGACCGACGAACTCGACGACGAAGCCCTCCTCGAAGCCGCGAGCCGCGACGCCCCGGTCGTGTTCGCCACCTCGCTGATATCGCCGACCGGCCAGACGCAGGTGCTCGGTGGCAACGCCTCGGTGGCGAGCATGGGCGACCGGGTGGCGGCCTCGGACCTACCCGCCGACGGGGACGGCGTGCTGCGCCACACCCTCGCCCAGGTCAACGGGCTACCCACGATCGCGGCGGTCGTCTCCCGCGAGCTGCAGCGCCACCCCGTCACCGCGGCGCAGCTCGAAGACGGGTGGATCGACTTCCGTGGGCCGCCCGGCACCGTCCGGAACCTGGCCTTCACGGACGTGCTGAGCGGCCACTTCGACCGAGCCGCGGTCCGCGGGAAGGTCGTGGTGGTGGGAGCCACCGCTCCCGTGTTGCAGGATGTGCACGCCACGGCCGCCGGCAGCCTCATGTCCGGACCGGAAGTGCAGGCCAACGTGATCTCGACGGCGCTCGAGGGCTTCCCGCTGGCCAGCCCCTCGGGGGCGGTCGCGGTGCTGCTGATCGCGGCGCTCGCCGCGCTGGCTCCGGCGGCGGCGCTGCGACTCGACACGCTCGGTGTCGGCCTCACCGGGCTCGCCGGGCTGATCCTCTACACGCTCGCCGTGCAGCTCGCCTTCAACGCCGGCGTGGTGCTGGAGTACGCGGCTCCCGTCACGGCGCTGGCGGTGGGCACCGGTGGAAGCGTGATCCGCGGCATGTGGTTCGACAGGCGCGAACGGCGCCGGCTGCGGATGCTGTTCGCCGCCAATGAGCCGGGGGCGGTCGAGAGGGTGCTCCGCGAGCCGGGCCCGCGCCACCTCGGTCCCACGTCGATCATCGCCGGGTACCGCATCGAGGCCCCGATCGCCAGCGGCGGCATGGGGATCGTCTACCGCGCGACCCAGCTGGCGCTCGGCCGGACCGTGGCCCTCAAGCTGATCACTCCCGAGCACGCGCAGGATCCCGACTTCCGCGAGCGCTTCAAGGCCGAGTCGAGGATCGCCGCGTCGATCGAGCACCCGAACGTGATCCCCGTGTACGAGGCCGGCGAGGACGACGGGCTGCTGTTCATCTCGATGCGCTTCGTGGACGGCATCGACCTCGAGCAGGTGCTCACCAACACGGGGCCGCTGGAGCCCCCGCGGGCCGCAAGGGTGATCGCCCAGGTCGCAGCCGCGCTCGACGCCGCCCATGCCCGCGGGCTGGTCCACCGCGACGTCAAGCCGGCGAACGTGCTGCTGACGGTAGAGGAGCCCGAGCACGCCTACCTGACCGACTTCGGGGTGTCCAAGCGGATGGGCGCCTTCAGCCGCCTCACGAACGCCGGACAGTGGGTCGGCACGCTCGACTACCTCGCTCCCGAGCAGATCCGCGGCGAGGAGGTCGGGCCGGCTGCCGACACCTACATGCTCGCGGGCGTCCTCTACCACTGCCTGACCGGCCGCCCGCCGTTCGCCAGGGAGAACCAGGCGGCCACGATGTGGGCCCAGCTGAGCGCGCCGGTGCCGTCGCCGAGCACGCTGCGTCCCGAGCTGCCGCCGGGGCTCGACGAGGTGGTCGCGCGCGGACTCGCGAAGGACCCGTCGGACCGCCACCGCTCGGCCGGCGAGCTGGCCGCAGCGTGCGCCCGGGCCGTCGGTCTGGAGCCGCTGCCGCCGCCCCCCGCCCCGCCCGCGGGCGGCGCCGACGGCACGGGCGGCGCTGGCGGCACGGGCACCGCGGGCGGCACGGGCGGCGCCGGCGGCACGGGCACCGGCGGCACCGGCGACGGTGGCGGGGCCGCGCGGGCCGGGGCCCCCACGATCGTGTCCGAGTAGCGCCGCGCCTAGCCCGCCTGGGGCTCGGCCTGCTCGAGCTCGCGGCGGGTGACCAGGCCGAACTCGAGCGCGAGCTCGGCGAGCCGCGCGCGCTTGCGGTTCTGGGGCAGCTCGGTCAGCTCGAAGCGCGCGAACAGCATGCGCAGATTCATCTTCACGGCGTCGAGGCTGAGGTGCACCTCATCGGCGATCTGCTGGTTGCTGGCGGTGGTGGCGAAGCTGCCTCCGTCACGCAACGGGCGGCACAGCGCGACCAGGACGCGCTGCTGGGTATCGGTCAGCCGCGGCAGCGGCGGCCCGTCGCCGGCGGTGACGGTGGCGTCGGCCATGGGGATGTCGCCGACGTTGTAGGAGAGCACCGTGCGCCCCGCGCGGATCAGGTCCCCGTCGTGCAGGCGCTGGCGACCGAGGACCCGCTCGCCGTTGACGAACGTTCCGTTGGTAGACAGCCCGTCGTCGACGACCGTCCATTCGCCGCCGAGGCACTGCAGCTCGGCGTGGAGCCCCGACACCTCTCCGTCCCACGCGATCGAGACGCTCGCCTCGGGGCGCCGGCCCACGGTGCGGTTGCCCTCCTCGCGGCCCAGCTCGAACAGCACGAGTCGCCGGTCCTCGCCCCTGAGTGCCAGGAACGGCTGGCCGCGGCGACGGGCGGCCAGCAGCTCCTTCAGCTCCCTCGGAGCCAGCGAATGCGAGGCAAGGGGGTCGTTTGCCTGCTGATGTCTAGCCGCGGCCACCCTGCCGCCAAGGCTAGTGCTTGAAGGCTTCGACCTCCTCCCGGGCGCGCTGCGGCAGCGGTCCGTCGAGTGCCTGCAGCGACGCCGTCTGCTTGCGCAGCGAGTCGACGAACAGGTCGGCCATGTCGCGGGTGAAACCCGCTCGCACGACCACTCGCAGCACGGCCAGGTCTTCGCGTTTTTCGGGGAACGTATAGGCCGGTACTAGCCACCCGTCCTCGCGCAGCCGCGAGGACACGTCGAACACCGTGTAGTTCTTCACCTCGGGGCGCAGGGTGAACGCGAACACCGGCAGGTCGCTGCCGTCGGTCAGCAGCCGGTAGGGGCCCATCTCGGAGATCTCCTTGGCGATGTGCTGGGCGATCGCGCTCGAGGCGCACTGGATCTCGCGGTAGCCGTCGAGGCCGAGCGAGACGAACATGTAGTACTGCGCCACGACCTCGCTGCCGGGCCGCGAGAAGTTCAGCGCGAACGTCGGCATGCTGCCGCCGAGGTAGTTCACGTCGAACACGAGGTCGCGCGGCAGGCACTCCTTCTCACGCCAGATCGCCCAGCCGACGCCCGGGTACACCAGCCCGTACTTATGGCCGGAGGCGTTGATCGAGTGGACCCGCTCGAGGCGGAAGTCCCACACGAGCTCGGGCTGCACGAACGGGGCGACGAACCCTCCGGAGGCGCCGTCCACGTGGACGGGGACATCGGGCCCGCCGCGGTAGGCGAGCTCATCGAGCGCCGCACAGATCTCGCCCACCGGCTCGTAGCTTCCGTCGAAGGTCGACCCGAGCACCGTCACCACGCCGATCGTGTTCTCGTCGCACAGCGCGACCGCCTGCTCGGGGCCGAGGTGGTAGCGGTCGCCTTCCATCGGAGCGAGCCGCGGTTCGACGTCCCAGTAGCGGCAGAACTTCTCCCAGCAGACCTGGACGTTGACCCCGGTCACGAGGTTGGGGCGGTCGGCCGGCTTGCCCGCCGCCTGCATGCGTTCGCGCCAGCGCCACTTCATCGCCAGGCCCCCGAGCATCGCCGCCTCGCTGGAGCCCGTCGTGGAGGTCCCGGTGACGTCCCCCTCGCCGCGCACGTTCCACAGGTTTCCGATCATGTTCACGCACCGCTTCTCGATCTCGGCCGTCTGCGGGTACTCGTCCTTGTCGATCATGTTCTTGTCCGCGGTGAGCCCCATCAGGAGCCCGGCCTGGGGAGGCATCCAG
>DATJBO010000142.1:0-7818 GCA_035515315.1 Solirubrobacteraceae bacterium | reverse complement strand
CCGGTCGTGGAGGCCGTCCCCCGCGAGGAGGAGTTCTACGACTACGAGTCGCGGTACGAGATCGGGATGACGACGTTCGTGTGCCCGGCGGAGCTGCCCGAGGAGACGACCGCGCGGGCCCAGGAGCTGGCCGTGCGGGTGTACGAGCTGCTCGGCTGCCACGGGCTGGCGCGGGTCGATCTGATGCTCGAGCAGGACACCGACCAACTGTGGGTGCTGGAGACGAACGTGGTGCCCGGTATGACCGAGACGAGCCTGCTGCCGCAGGCCGCCGACGCCGCCGGGATCTCCTTCGAGGAGCTGGTGGAGCGGATCCTGGCCAGCGCCTGGAGCCGCTAGGAGTCGCCCGCGGCGAAGTCCTCGGGGGATACGCGGTCGAGGAACTCCTTGAACTTCTCGACCACGTCCTCCGAGTCCTCGACATCGTGCTCGAACTCGATCGCGGACTCGGAGATGACCTCCTCGGCGGCATAGATCGGGGCGCCGGCCCGGACCGCCAGCGCGATGGCGTCGCTGGGGCGGGAGTCGATCTCCAGCTCGCGCCCGCCCACGCTCAGCGTGATCGAGGCGAAGAAGGTGTTCTCGCGCAGCTCCGTGACCGACACCTGAGTGCACCTGACGTCGAGCTCACCGAGGATGTCGCACAGCAGATCGTGGGTCATCGGGCGGGGAGTACCGGCTCCCTGGAGCTTCATCAGGATCGAGGCCGCCTCGGGATGCCCGATCCAGATCGGCAGGAACTTGTTGCCGTCCACCGTCTTCAGGAGCACGATCGGCTGCTTGCCAACCATGTCGAAGCTGACGCCGTAAATGACCATCTCCTGCACGAGGATCCTCCGGGAGGGTGAAGTCAGAGTATAGGTGTCGAGGCTGTGGCTCCGAGCGCCTGAAAGCGCCCTGGCGACCGGCGCAGAGGCCTCTAACGGGGGCTCTCCCGCCTGAAGCTCCAGAGCTTGTTGCCGAGGAAGTTGACGGGCATCGAGCACCCCACGGCGAGCGCCTGTGCGGGGACCTTCGCGACGCCGGCGGCCTCCACGAACACGGTCAGCAGCAACAGGCTGAGAGCCTCCGCGGCCAGGCTCACGAGCAGGAAGCGGACGGCCTGGGCGTGGGCACGCCCGTCGGCGGCGTCGAAGGTCCAGTGGCGGTTGAGCACGAAGTTGTTGAGCACCGCCACCAGCCAGGCGACCACGTTGGCGGCGTGGTAGTCGATGCCGACGCCGTGCACGCAGACCGCGTAGACGGCCAGGTTGACGACGAAGCCAACGCCCCCCACGAGGCCGAACCGGACCAGCTGAAGCCAGTTTTCCGGTCTGCGCATGCCGTGCAGCAGGCGCACGTGGGGCCGGATCTCGACGACAGTGGCGTCCTCGCGCATTGGAGCAGGGTAGCGGCACCTTCGGGGGGGCCTCTCGCTAGCCTAGCCTAATGAGCTACACGCGGAGGGCGAGGGCGCCGTGGCTGCGCTGGCCGGCGCTCGCGGCCCTGTGCCTCGCCCTCGCGGCCTGCGGGGAGACCGCGGCGGGAGCCGGCAGCGATCCCTCGGACACCCATGCGGAATCTCCCGCGTCGCACGCGGGCACGGGTGCAACCACTACCGGCGGATCGCCCGGATCCGGGGGTCTCTCCGGCGGTGCCGGCCGCACGCAGACGGGGAAGGGCGCCAGCGGGGGGAAGGGCGTCAGCGCATCGGGAGGCACCGGCAGGGAGGTCGCCGACCCCGAGGAAGCCGACAGCTACCCGGCGCCAGCGAACGTCCACCACGCGTCCGCCGCGACGCCGTCGCGGGCCAGTGAAGCGGCTGTGGCGGCGGGGGCCCTCAGCGACGCCGAAGTCCGCCGGGAGCTGCACGAAACCCAGGCGGCCCAGCACAGGGCGGCAAGCGAACATCGCAAGCTCGCACTCAAGCCGGTTCCGGGGGGGCAGTCAATCGGCGGCGACGGCACGATCCCGATTCCCACAGGGGTGCCGGAAGTGATCCAGAAGGTGATTGCGGGGGCCAACGAGATCGCCGACTTCCCGTATGTGTTCGGGGGCGGTCACGGCTCCTTCGTGGATCACGCATACGACTGCTCCGGCTCAGTCAGCTATGCCCTCGCGGCCGGCGGCCTGTTGAGCTCGCCGGAGGTCTCAGGCGAACTCGAGCACTGGGGGACGGCCGGTCCCGGTCGCTACATCACCGTGTTCGCGAACGCGGGCCACACCTACATGTACGTGGACGGCATCCTGTACGACACGGCGGGGCGCAGCGGCGTGTACGCGTCTCGGTGGCTGGTGGGTGCGACCGACAACAGCGGCTACGTGGCGCGGCACTGGCCCGGCCTGTAGCGGACGCCCGCGGCCGGCGCGTGAGTCTCGGCGCTCCACTGCTGCTGACGCCGTTGGCGCTGGGGGGCGAATCGACGGGAGGCACCGAAAGCACGTTCCTTGGCGTGCTGACGATCATCTCGCTGGTCGCCGTGGTCGCCGGCCTCGGGGCCGTCTGGTACTTCTTCTTCCGCGGCAGGTCGTAGCGACTCAGCGTTTGAGCGTGAACGCGCTCATCACTATCGCCGTGGCCGGGTTGTGCACGGCGGCGTTCCTGACCGTCAGGCGCAGTCCCAGTACCACCTTCTTGGCGTGGCGAAGGCCCGCGGCGGCGCTTTTGGTGAGGATCACGTGGGTCGTGCTCCCGCCGCCCTTGAGCGTCACCACCAGCGCGGTGCCGATCACCACCTGGGGTTCGGAGCCCGCCGGCAGGGCGCCGGCGAGACGGCCGTGGATCTTCAGGTGCTTGGCCAGCTTCTGGCCGAGGAGCACCTCGAAGTGCCCGGCCACCTGCTCGTTGACCTTGTAGTGGACGGCCACGCCCTTGCTGATCGCAGTCTTCAGGGAATGGGAGACGACGTAGGCGCTGGCCACCGGCACGGGAACCGCGGTTCCCGTCAGCGTGGTCCCGCCGGCCGTGGTCGCGGGGGTCGTGGTCCCGCCGGCGGCGGTCGTGTCCGGGGAGCTGCTGCCGGCGCCCGAGGAGCCTTCGGGTGGGCCCGGGGGCGTCGAGGAGCCTTCCGCGGGAGGCCCGATGACGGTCACTTCGTGGGAGACGGTGGCGCTGTTACCACCGACGTCGGTGGCCGTGAGGGTGACCGTGTACGTGCCGGGCGATTTGTACACGTGGTAGACGCTTTCGGCGCATTCGGCCTTCCACGGGAGTTCGCACGGTGGCGACCCCGGGGCGTATCCCGTGACTTCGGCCGACCCGTCGCCGAAGTTCCATTTCATCTTGGCGTAGTTGGCCTGCTTTTCGCCCGTGTTCGAGAAGTTCACGCCGGCGTTGAGCGTGATGACCGAGTCCGCGCTGCTGAAGCCGACGTTATCGCCGGGTTCGATCGGGCTGATCGCGTTGAATTCGGGTTCCAGCCTGATGCCGGTCACGCACGGCACGGCGGGGAACGGGAGCAGCTCGGAGGCGTAGTTGAAGCTCTCGCCCAGGTAGTAGTCATGACCCGCGATCACGTTGTTCACGAGTGTCCCGGCGCCGGTTTCCGAGTTGGCGGAGCCGGTGCCTGATACGTAGGGCGCGAACCAGTTGCGGCACTCGTCGGTGACCTCATTGCCGGCGTCGTCCTGCCAGGAGTGCAGCAGCGGGTCGGTGACGATGTCCTGCTGCTCGACGGCCACCTGGTTGACGATCAGGTCGGCGAGGCCCACGTCACAGTAGCCGTCCGCGGTCGGGCACGGCTTCTGGTTGGGCTCCTGGATGTGCGGGCCTTCAAGTTCGTATTTGATGAGCCATTCTTCTTTTTCCTGGGGGTTCATTTTTTCGAAGGCTTTTTCTTCTTCGGAGCTGACTTCCTTCTGTTCCTCGAATCTCTCGATCCGAGGCTTGCTCGAAGGGTCGAAGCCGCCGTCCTGGCAGTAGGGAGCCTCGGTCTCGTCTTCTGTGGCGAGCTGGCCGTCGGCCACGCCGCCGGCCGTCCAGGGGATCACGCCGTACAGGATCGTTGCCGAGTCGCCGGTTTCCAGCCCTCCCGGGTTGACGTCGCCGTGATAGCTGCAGAAGCTGTCTTCGTAGCTTTCTTCGGATGCGCCGAAGCTGGAGCAGTGCCCTTCTTCCCCGCCTTCGTCCAGGCACACGCCCACCCCGGGAGGAGTGAGGACGTAGTAGATCGTGTTCATTCCCGTGGGCAGGCTCCACTGTTTGATGAAGTACGGGATGTGTTCCCTGATCTGTTGGTCGGTGATGCACGTGATCGCTTCGGTTTTGGAGAATTCGTCGAATTTCAGCGGGTTCGGGTCGGTGCATCCGGCGGGTGGATATGGAGCGGTGTCGGTGTATGAGCCGCGGTAGGTGACGCGGTTGTAGGCGGGTTCGTTGGTGCGGTCGGTGTACTGCTCGTCCACCGACATCACGTCGGTGAAGGCGTTCTCGGACTGGTTGACGCCCTCGAGGAAGGTGTCGATCGCCGCTTTCCAGTCGTTGTGGTAGTGGTTGGTGGGGTCCCAGTAGATGAGGTACACGTTGCTCGTGTGCACCACCGGGTTCCCGCCCGGGTCTTCGAAGGTTTCCGGCATTGCGTCGAGTGTCGGTTTGCCGTTCCCCACGCGCAGGAAGGGACCGTCCTCGATCGTCCCCACCACCGGCGGCTGGACCCCGACGGTGGTGCTGCCCACGGTCGCCACGACGGCCCCTGCCGGAGCGGGCAGGACTGCGCCGGCGAGGCACGTGAGGGCGGCGGCCGCACACGCGGTGAGCAGCTTCGTGGCGTTGCGGGCGGCGAGGGGCCGGGGGTGGAGGCGCGCGAGAGTGTTCACGTGCTGCTCATCGGCAATGCGGGCGCTCTCCCTTAGCCCCAACCGTTCGGGGCGTTCGGTGCTCCGATCGCGGCCTGCGCGGGTCGTCGCCGTTTGATCGCATCCGAAACTCCAACATCCGTCGAGCCATCCCCGAGGGGCGCGCCGTGGGCGTCGCGGACACCGATCCTCTCGGAAGCGCTCGCTCACGCCGCCCCGGTCATACGATCGCAGTGTCCTTTTCGCAGATCATCCGCCCGCCCCTCCGCTCCCGGATCCCCCCCGCGGTTTCGCCGCGGCACTGGATCAGGCGCTTGAACGCGTTGCGCGGCACCCATCGGAACTTCTGGCTCGGGTTGACGGCGGTCCTGGTCTTCGGCGGGATGCTCGCCGCGGTCCTTGGATCGCATGCGGTGGCCAGCTCGGAAGCGCAGAAAGCCAAGCTCGCCTCACACCTGGCCTCGACCGAGATCGCCGCGACGCTGAAGCTCGCGATCCAGCACGAGGAAGACCTCGTGGTCTCGGCGAGCGCGTACGTCACCGGCAATCCGAGCGCCACGCCTGCGGACTTCGACCGCTGGGCGAACTCCGTGCAGGCGATGCGCCGCTTCCCGGAGCTGCAGAACATCGGGCTGGTGAGGCTCGTGCCGGCGTCCCGACTGGCGAGCTTCAAGCACTACCTCGCCGTCCATCCGGTGAGGCCGCTCGGCCCCCACTCGGTGGCTCCGGAAGAAGGCTTTCAGGTGCTGCCTCCGGGCAGCCGTCCGTATTACTGCTTCGCGGTGGCCGGACTGGCCCGCAATACCGCCGCCTACATCCCCGGCGGCGCGGACTACTGCGCCCTGGCGCCAGAGCTGATCACCGGGAGGGACTCCGGGGAAGCGAGCTACGCCCCGGTCGTGAACGGCGACTCGACCACGCTCGGGATCTCCACGCCCGTGTACCGCGGCGGCAAGGTGCCGCCGACGGTGGCGCAGAGACGGCGGGCCTTCGTGGGATGGCTGGGAGAGCTGCTGCTGCCCGACGTGGTGCTCGCGCGCGCGCTCGAAGGCCGCCCGGACGTGGCGATCCGCTTCCGCTACCACTCCGAAACCTCCAACGTCGCGTTCTCGCTCGGAAAGGCCGCGGCCGGGGCGCAGGTGTCGAGGATCAACCTGCACAACGGCTGGACCGTGCAGACCCTGACGGAGCCCGCCCGCAGCGGCATCATCTCCAACGCGCACTCGCTGACGCTGCTGATCGGCGGCACGCTGCTCAGTGTGTTGTTCGGGCTGCTGGTGATCTCGCTCGGCACCGGGCGGCGGCGCGCGATGGTGATGGTGATGGAGAAGACCCGTGAGCTCTCCCACCAGGCGCTGCACGACTCGTTGACGGGGTTGCCCAACCGCGCGCTCGTGCTCGACCGCGCCGAACAGATGCTCGCGCGCACGGCACGCAAACCGGGCACATACGCCGGCGCGTTGTTCATCGACATCGACGGCTTCAAGCACGTCAACGACAACCTCGGGCACGCCGCCGGGGATCAGCTGTTGAAGGTCGTCGGCGAACGCCTCCAGAGCGCGGTCCGCGAGGACGACACCGTCGGGCGCCTCGGAGGGGACGAGTTCGTCGTGCTGGCGTGCTGCGGAGAGGGGGAGGAAACGCTGAACGTGCTCGCCGACCGGCTCACGGACCTGTTGCGCGAGCCGGTGCAGCTCAAAGACGGGCGCAAGCTGTTCTCGGTGACGGCCAGCATCGGGGTCGCGATCGGCCGCTACGACAGCCCGGATGCGCTGCTGCGGGACGCCGACCTGGCCCTGTACTCGGCGAAGGCGGCCGGAAAGGACCGCTACGAACTGTTCGACGCGAGCATGTACACAGGGGCGAAGGAGCGGCTCACCCTGGAGACCGACCTCGGACAAGCGCTCGCGGAGGGCCAGCTGTTCATCACCTACCAGCCGATCGTCGACCTCTCGACACAGCGCCTGCGCGGCGTGGAGGCGCTACTGCGCTGGAACCACCCGGAGCGGGGGGTGATCATGCCGGAGGACTTCATCCCCCTCGCCGAGGACAGCGGCTTGATCGCGCCGATCGGTCGCTGGGCGCTGGAGAACGCGTGCCGCCACGCGGCCGAGTGGGCGACTGCCGGCTACCCCACCAACATCGCGGTGAACGTATCGGCGCAGCAGCTCGGCCGGCGGGGGCTGACCGACGACGTCAGGCACGCACTCGCGAGTTCCGGCCTTGACCCCTCGCTGCTGACGCTGGAGGTGACCGAGACCACGCTCACCGGGGACGTGCAGGCCGCCGGCGAGCACCTGCGGATGCTCAAGCAGCTCGGCGTGCGCGTCGCGATCGACGATTTCGGCACCGGCTATGCCTCGCTGTCGCAGCTGCAGCAGATGCCGGTGGACGTCCTGAAGATCGACCAGGTGTTCGTGACCGCGCTGGGGAAGGACCCCCAGGCCAGGGACCTGCTCGAGGCGATCCTCGGCGTCGGGCGGGCCCTGTCGCTATCGGTGATCGCCGAGGGCGTGGAGGACGAGTCTCAGCTGCTGGTGCTCCAGGAGATGGGCTGCGAGAGCGCCCAGGGCTTCCTCCTCGGCACGCCCAACGACGCCCGCATGGTCCTCGCACGGCTCGTTCGCGAAGCGGCCAACGGGCCGGTGGGAGCGCCCGCGGCGTAGGAGCGGTGGCGAGGCTAATGCTGCACCTCGACCGTGCCGATGAGGCACCTGTCATGCGCCGTGCGATCCTCATCGCAGCGACCCTCGCGCTCGGACTTGCAGGCTGCGGCTCGAGCAGCCACAGCGCCTCCGGCACCTCCGGCGGCAGTGCGGGCGGCTCGGCCGCAACGCACGCCACGCAGGTATCGCTGAACCCCGTGCAGCGGGCCGCGGTGGCGTTCACGAAGAACGCCGGCACGGCGTTCACGACCTTCGACCGTGCCATCTACGTGCCCTACCAGCACGGGGCCTTCAAGTCCTCCAAGCCCAACCCGGCGGTGCTCGCCAGTGCCGGGCAGACGGCGCGTGTGGTCGCCAGCGAGATCCACGCGGCCACCGT
>DATJBO010000141.1:0-4385 GCA_035515315.1 Solirubrobacteraceae bacterium | reverse complement strand
GCTCTTCACGGCCGCGCCGGCGGCCCGCAGGCGGCGGTCGAGCTCGAGCGCGAACATCAGGTCGGCGAGCTTGGACTGGTTGTAGGCGAGCCAGCGGTTGTAGCGGCGCTCCGACTGGAGGTCGTCGAAGTTGATGCGGCCGAGCTTGTGGGCGTTGCTGGACAGGGTCACGACGCGGGCACCCTCACGGCCCTGCATGTGGGTGAGCAGGCGCCCCGTGAGCGCGAAGTGGCCGAGCAGGTTGGTGCCGAGCTGAAGCTCGAAGCCGTCGGCCGTGAGGCGCCGGGGAGAGGCCATCACACCCGCGTTGTTGATCAGCAGGTCGATCCCCTCGAGCGTGCCCGAGAGCGCCTCGGCGAAGTCCCTGATGGAGTCGAGGCTCGCGAGGTCGAGGAACTCGACCTCTACGCGGGCGCCGGGCGCCGAGCTCAGGATCTCGTGCAGCGCCCGCTCGCCCTTGACGGTGTCCCGGCAGGCGAGTACCACGCGGGCGCCGTGGCGGGCGAGCTCCCGGGCCGTCTCCAGGCCGAGGCCGCTGTTGGCGCCCGTGACGACGGCGGTGCGACCCGCCTGGTCGGGTATCCGGTCGGCTGTCCAGTGCGAGCTCATGGGTGTCGGGAAGGGCTGGGTCCGAGCCGGCTGCCCGTCCCGGTCCGAGCCCGGTCCGGCCTCTCGGGTCGGCCCGCGGAGGGCCCCGCGCGGATTCAAGCAGGTCGCCGGCTGACCGGTTCGGCGGACTGGATTTGGCCGCGTTGTCAGGGTTGTCTAAGCCGGATCACCTATAAGCGGCAGGTATGGAACGCCTTTGTAAACTTATCCGTGGGAGGCCCCGCTACCCCCTTGCGGGGGCCCCCGAGCGAGGGGCCGCTCCGGTCCGCTCCTTATATACGCGCAGCCCCTGCTCTGAGCGCGCAGGAGCCGCCGGAGCGCCGGAGCGGTCCTGATTTCCAGCCGCACGGCCTGCAACAGTTGATGCATTCCGGCCGGGTTGCACGGTGTCATGCATTCCCGCTACGGTGTCCGCTTGCTCCGGTCCGCGTCGGTCGGCCTTGTGCGACAGCTTCGTTCGTACACACCCCCAGCGAACCGCGCGCCGCTGCTGGCGTTCGTCCTGCTGCTCACGCTGATCCCTGCCTCGGCGGCGATCGCCGCCGGCCACGCCGCCCGGGGTCATCACGTGAAGGCTCGCGCGGGGCATCGCAGGGTCCGGCACGCCGCCCGTTGTGCCCGGCGGGCCCGACACGTGCGTCACCGGGATCGCTCGCACGCGCCCAGGCACCGTGCGCGCCACCACCACGTGGGGCACTCGTCGTGCCGGTCGGGCACGCATCACCACCGCCACCACACGGCCGGCCACCACCGCCACCACACGGCCGGCCACCGCAGCAACCACACCACCCACCGCGCCGCGGCGCACACCCCCTCGCACCCGGCCCTGTCCCACGTAGCCGAAGGCCCCGGCGCGAACGGCACCGTCACGGTCGCCTCGCCGAGCGACGGGCCCTGCCAGGGTGCGGGCCTGATACCCGGCGAAGAAGACCTCGATGACGTCAGGGCGGCAACCCTGTGCCTGGTCAACCGCGAACGCGCCGCCCACGGCGAGGGGCCGCTGGCCACGAACTCCGACCTCCAGCACGCCGCACAGGACCATTCGGAGAGCATGGCGTCGGGCGCGTACTTCGAACACTCCGGGCCGGGCGGCACGTTCCTGCAGCGGATCATGGCGTCGGGCTACCTGCCGGGCCCCAACGCGCTCTACAGCGTGGGCGAGAACATCGCCTACGGGACCCTGCAGGACGCCACGCCGGCGTCGATCGTGGCGGCCTGGATGCGCTCGCCCGGGCACCGGGCGAACATCCTCAACTCCTCGTTCAGGGAAATCGGGATCGGGATCGCCCCGCACCTGCCGGCCTCGCTCGGAGGCGGCGAGGTGGGGGCGATGTACACCGAGGACTTCGGCGTCGTCGTGTAGGCCGCCGACCGGGGGCCAGACGGTGCCCCCGGGCGGGGGCGGTGCGGCCCGGTATCCCGACTCGACGGCCCGGCGATCCTAGGAATACCGCTGCGCGATCCTCAGACGGTCTGCTCGTGCCTGACCTCGCAGGCGTCGACCGACGCACGGGTGCCGGGGGTGTCTCCGGGCTCCATCGCGTCGAAGACCTTGGCGGCGGCTTCCATGTCCTGTGCCGTGCGGAACTCCTGCAGGACGATCGCCGTCCCGGCGGTGTCGTCGAACAGGAGTTTGATGCCCGTCGCGTCGACCCCGGGCGGCGGCCCGCCGGACTCCTTCACGCGTGCGACGACGGCATTGAATTTCTCCTCGGTGACCCCGGTGAATCTCACGACGCGCACGAACATGGTTGAACCTCCGTAATCGGTTGACGGGCGACCGTACCCGCCGCGGGCAACAACCGTCAAGGGGCCGATCGCACCAATGACGGGTGGCAGGACGCGCTGCCGGACTAAGTGGATCGTCCAGGGCGGATTCGGTCCCGGGGTCGACGGGTACCAAACGCCACGATGGTGGCGGTCCGCACGTGGCGAATGCTGCTCGCGCTGCCGATCTGCTTGCTGCTCGCGCTGCCGATCTGCCTTCTGGCCGCGGTCTCCGTGGACGCTCAAATTACCGTCGAAGGGCCGGCCGGTGACGCCATGATCCCGCGCCTTCAGCAGTGGGCGGACGAGGACGTGATGCCCACCGGCCACGGCGTGATCCAGATCGTGCCCGAAAACTGCATGCAGATGGAAGCCGAGGCGTGCACGTACTGGACGAGCGCCCCCCGGTTCGTGATGTATTTCCCCGACCTCGCGTACCTGTGGACCGAACCGGGCCACACGGACGCCGAACGTGAGTCGACGTGGCTGAACTTCTACCACGAGCTCGGCCACGTCCTCGACTTCAGCCTGGATCGCCACGGCTACCGCCTGAAGTGGTTCGCGATCATGCACGACACGCGCCCGCACTCCGCGCGCGAGGCCCGTGAACTGGTGAACGGCCGCAATCCGCGGCTGTGGTTCTCGACGGTGAACACGCAGAACGCCGCAGTGGTCCCAGACGAGCAGTTCGCCCAGGCCTACGACTACTGCGCGCAGGGCATGAGCTACGCCGACGCACACGCCACGATCCGCGACACGTACTGGGGATTCTCCTACGATCCCAGCCGGCGGCAGTACCAAGAGGCCTGCCAGCTGATACGCGGCCTCTGATTACCGTGAGTGGCCAGGGCGCTGGGGAGCCTGTAACCGTCTTCGAGGCGAGTTGGCCCTACCCGTGCCGCATGTAAAAGCGTGAACTCCTGAGAGCGCCACGTTGTCCCACGTGACTGCCACGCGGGACGACGTACCGGCTGAACGGGCTAGCTCGCCTTTTGCACCTGCTGCGACATCGTCTAGTCCTCGAGACCGAGCTCCGCCCGCGCGCGGTCGCGGTCCCAGTAGTTGACCCGTCGTATGACCTTGCCATCCCGGATGTGAAACAGGGTCGCCCGCCGCTGGGTGATCTCCACGTGGCTGCTCCTGCCGCGGCCGCTCTGGCGGGTGAGCACGAGCACACGCTCGTCGTCGAGCTCGCGATACTCCTCGGCTTCCACGCGGTAGTCGTCCCAGAGGTTCAGAAACGCCTCGATATGTGGCGCGGCGTCCGGGCCGACGTGGCTGCCCGGCTCCGGTCCGCCGACGACGACGAACTCGATGTCGGGATGTGCCCACTCCGACCACTGGCGCGGTGTCAGATCGCCGCGCTCCCACGACGCAAGGATCGCGCGCACGAGTTCCAGGTTCTCCCGCGACATGCCTACTCGTCCAGGCCCATGACCTCGAGGGCCTCGGCATGATTCCAGAAGAACTCGGTATGGAGGATTCGGCCCTCGCGCACGGTCCAGATGCCCGTCAGTTGCAGGTCGGTGTCCGGACCGTCGCCGGTGCCATACCAGTTGAACCTAACAGCGACGCGGTCGGCGGCATCGATGAAGTCGGTGATCGGTTCGAGGGTATCGGCCTTCCAGACCTCGCGCATCTGGTTCCACTGCTGCATGATCGACTCCGGACCGACCCACGGGCCCGGCTCGGGCCAACCCTCGGGAGCGCGAACGATCACATTGGGGTCGTACAAGGCACGAAGGCCATCCATGTCGCGGGCGTTCCAGGCGTCGAACAGGGTCCGAACGACGTCGATGTTCTCCTGCGACACCGGCCTACCGCTCAAGGCCGAGGTCGGCTAGCGCGCGGTCGCGATCGAAGTACGCGTCCAGGCGCACCACCTTCCCGTCATGGATCTGAAAGAGGTTGGCGCCGCCGCGACCGCGCGTGCTCTCCGACAGCTCGACGCCGCTCGTCTTGCCACGACCATACGCTTTGACGAACACCAGCACCCGTCCATCGTCGAG
>DATJBO010000140.1:0-11376 GCA_035515315.1 Solirubrobacteraceae bacterium | reverse complement strand
ATGAGCGAGCTGCTGACGCTCGGGGTCTCGCACAAGACGGCGCCGGTGGCGCTGCGCGAGCGGCTGGCCTTCGGCGAGCACGAGGCCGTCGAGTTCCTCAAGGCGATGACCGCCACCGAGCACGTGCGCGAGGGGGTCGTGATCTCGACCTGCAACCGCACCGAGGTGTACCTCGTCGTCAGCGACCCCGTGCCGGCGGAGTCGGAGGTGCTGGGGGGGCTCGCCCGCCGCGCCGGCATCCGTCCCACCGAGCTCGCCGGGCCGATCTACTCGCCGCGCAACTGCGACGCCGCCCGCCAGCTGTTCCGCGTCACGTGCGGCCTGGAGTCGATGATCGTGGGCGAGGCCGAGGTCCAGGGCCAGGTCCGCCGCGCCCACGAGGTGGCGATGCGCGCGGGGGCCACGGGGCCGCTCAGCAACCGCCTGTTCGCGGCCGCGCTCAGCACGGGCAAGCGGGTACGGACCGAGACGGCGATCGGGGCCAGCCGCGTGAGCGTCCCCTCCGTCGCCGTGGAGCTCACCCAGAGCGTGCTCGGCGACCTCACCGAGCGCCATGTCGTGATCATCGGGGCGGGCGAGACGAGCGAGCTCACCGCCCGCGCGCTGTCCAACCAGGGCGCGGGCACGGTGTTCGTGGCCAACCGCCACGCCGACCGGGCGCTCAGCCTGGCCCAGCGCTTCGGCGGGTCGGTCGTGGGACTCGATCAGCTTCCCGAGCAGCTCGTGGAGGCGGACATCGTGGTCGCATCCACCGCCTCGCCCCACCCGATCGTCGGGCGCGAGGAGCTCGAGGTCGTGATGGCCCAGCGCCGGGGCCGGCCGCTGCTGCTGATCGACCTCGCGGTCCCGCGCGACATCGACCCGGGCTGCCGCGACCTCGGGGGGGTGGGCCTGTACGACATCGACGACCTCCAGGCGGTGGTTGACCTGAACCTCAGCTCGCGCGCCGAGGAGACGCCGCGGGCGCTCGAGATCGTCGAGGAGGAGATCCGCCGCTTCGCGCGGTGGATGGGCCAGCTCGACGCGCTCCCCACCGTGGCCGCGCTGCACGAGCGCGCCGAAGACATCGTCGAGCAGGTGCTGGCCGAGAACAACGGACGCTGGGAGGCGGCCTCTCCGCGCGACATCGCACGGGTGGAGGCGATGGCGAGGGCCGTCGCCGCGCGCCTGCTGCACGAGCCCACGATCCGCCTGCGCACCCTCGGCGGCGAGAGCAGCCACGCGAGCCTGGAGGTGCTGCGGGAGCTGTTCGCCCTGTCCGACGGCTCCGAGCCGGAGACCCCCCGAAAGGCCGAGAACAGCCTGGCAGAGGTGCACGACCTCCGCCAACGCCGCGAGCGCTGATGCGCCTAGCTACCCGGCGCAGCGCCCTGGCGCTGGCGCAGGCCGAGCTGGTCTCCCGGGAACTGGGCGGATGCGAGCTGGTGCCGGTCACCACCGGGGGCGACCGGGGGGCCCCGGCGCACGACAAGTCCCGCTGGGTGGACGAGCTCGAGCGGGCACTGCTGGAGGACCGCGCCGACCTCGCCGTGCACTCCGCCAAGGACCTCCCCGGGGAGCTGGCCGACGGCCTGGAGCTAGTCGGCGCGCCGTTGCGGGCGGCACCCGAGGACGTGCTGTGCGGAGCCGCGGGCGTCGAGCAGCTGGCGCCCGGAGCGCGGGTCGGGACCAGCAGCCTGCGCCGGATCGCGCAGCTGCGGGCCGCGCGCGAGGACATAGAGGTGACAGAGCTACACGGGAACGTCGACACGCGACTGGCGCGGCTGGCCGACCCCGCCTGCGGCCTGGAGGCGATCGTGCTGGCGCGGGCGGGCCTGATGCGACTCGGCCGCGAGCAGAGCGTCGGCGGGTCGCTGGATCCCGGGCGCTTCGTGCCGGCCCCCGGCCAGGGGACGCTCGCGCTCGAGGCGCGGGCCGGGGACGAGCGCGCAGCGAGCGCGGCCCGGGGGATCACCGACGAGGCTTCGCTCGCGAGCCTGCTCGCCGAGCGGGCGCTGGCACGGGAGCTCGGGGCCGACTGCCACACGCCGTTGGGGGCCAGCGCGCTCCCGAAGGGCGCCCGGGAGCTCCACATGCGCGCGTGGATCGGGCTGCCGGACGGGTCGGCCTGGCTCGCCGACGAGCTGTACGGCGCCGTCGGGGATCCGCAGGCGCTCGCAAGCGCGCTGGCCGGCCGGCTGCGCTCGGCCGGTGCCGAGTCGCTGTTGACCCGCGCCGGGCAGATGGCGGGCGTGTGAGCAGCGAGGCGGAGTGGTCCGACCGCCCCCCGGGGATGCCCGGCCACACCCCGGTGGTGCCCGGCCGCGCGTACCTGGTCGGCGCCGGGCCCGGCGACCCCGGCCTGATCAGCGCCCGCGCGCTCGAGCTGATCTCGCTGGCCGACGTGATCCTGTATGACCGCCTGATCCCCGAAGGAGCGCTCGACGGGGCGCGCGCGGACGCCGAGCTCGTGTTCGTCGGCAAGGAGGGCGGCGCCAGCTCGGCCGACCAGCAGCAGATCGAGGAGGTGATGCTCGAGCACGCCCGCGCCGGGCGGACGGTGGTGCGCCTCAAGGGCGGGGACCCGTTCGTGTTCGGCCGGGGCGGGGAGGAGGCGCTCGCGCTGCGCGCCGCCGACATCCCGTTCGAGGTCGTCCCGGGCGTGACCGCCGGGATCGCGGCCCCCGCCTACGCCGGCATCCCCGTCACGCAGCGGGGCATCGCCAGCGCGGTGGCACTCGTCACGGGCCACGAGGACCCGAGCAAGCCGGGACGCGACCTCGACTGGAAGGCACTCGCGGCGTTCCCGGGGACGCTCGTGCTGTACATGGGGGTCGCCCGCCTCGAGCAGATCGCCACGGCGCTGATCGAGGCCGGACGGCCAGCCGGCGAACCGGCCGCCGTCGTCCAGGAGGGCACCCTCCCCGGTCAGCGCACCGTCCGCGCGCCGCTCGGGGAACTCGCGCAGGCGGTCGCCGAGGCGGGCCTGCGCGCACCGGCCGTGACGGTCGTCGGGCCGGTCAGCGAGCTGGCGGGGCAGATCGCCTGGCACGCCGCCGGGCCGCTGGCGGGGAGCACCGTGGCGGTCACCCGGGCCCGCGCCCAGGCGAGCGACATGGCGCGCCGGCTGAGGGCACTCGGCGCACGCGTGGTCGAGGCCCCGGTGATCCGCATCCGCCCGCTCGCACCCGACCCCACGCAGCTCGAGCTGTCGGGCTACGACCTGGTCTGCCTCACGAGCCCTAACGGGGTGCGGCTGCTGTTCGAGCAGCTGGCCGCCGCCGGCCGCGACGCGCGGGCGCTGGCGGGCACGAAGGTGGCGGTGATCGGGCCGGGGACGGCGAGAGCGCTCGCCGATCGCGGCATCCGCGCCGACGTCGTTCCCGAGCGCTTCGTGGCCGAGTCGCTGGTCGAGGCGCTCCAGCAAATGCCGGTCGAGCGAGCCCTGATCGTGCGCGCTGCGCGGGCGCGGGACGTCCTGCCCGAGGCCCTGCGCGCCCGGGGGGCCCACGTGGACGTGCTCGCCCTGTATGAGACCGTCGCCGAGCCGCTGTCCGAGCAGACGCTGGCCGCCGCCCGCGCGGCCGACTACATAACCTTCACCTCGTCCTCGACCGTGGGCTTCCTCCTGCACGCCGCCGGGGGCGAGGTGGGCCTCGGGCCCTCCACGCGCGTGGTCTCGATCGGCCCCGTTACGAGCACTGCGCTGCGGGAGGGGGGGCTGACACCGGACGTCGAGGCCGAGCGCCACGACATCGACGGCGTGATCGAAGCGATCCTGGCCGACCGGGCGTCGCGCCCCTGAGGCGGGCGGGTGTTCATCAGCTTCCTCTCCGACTACGGCCACGAGGACGAGTTCGTCGGTGTCTGCCATGGGGTGATCGCGCGGCGATGCCCCGACGCCCGCGTGATCGACGTAAGCCACTCGATCCCCCGCCACGACGTGCTCGCCGGGGCCTTGACGCTCGCGAGCGCAGTGCGCTTCCTGCCCGCGGGGGTGGTGCTCGCGGTCGTCGACCCGGGCGTGGGCGGCGAGCGCCGCGCGATGGCGCTGCGCAGCGAGCACGAGGGCCGTCTGTTCGTGGGACCCGACAACGGCCTGCTGATGGCGGCTGTCGACCGGCTGGGGGGCGTCGCCGAGGCGGTCGACATCGGTGATTCCCCCGAGCGCCTGCGTCCGACCTCGAGCACCTTCCACGGGCGCGACGTGTTCGCGCCGGTGGCCGCGGCGCTCGCCGCGGGAGAGCCGCTGACGGGAGTGGGCGAGCCGCTGCGGGACGAGCCGCCGGGTGCCCAGCCACTCGTTCACCTCGAGCTCCCGTCCGCGCGGAGGGTCCCCGAGGGGCTGCTGACGCACGTGGTCCACCGCGACACATTCGGCAACCTGGTGCTCGACGCGAGGCCCGAGCAGGTCTCACGGCTGGTTGGGCGGCCGGGGGGCGGCGCGGTGGGCATCGTGAGCGGCTCCGGGCGCCACGAGGCGCTCGTCGCAGACACCTTCGCCGGCGCCCCGGAAGGGGGGTTGCTGCTGTACGAGGACTCCTGGGGAATGCTCGCGCTGGCGGTCAACCGCGGCTCGGCCTCCGAGCTGCTTGCGGCCGGTCCCGGCGCGGAGCTGCTGGTAAAGGCGCCATGAGCGCCCAGGGACAGAGGCAAGAGGGCGCTCGGACGGGGCCGCACAACCGGCGCGTGCTCGGGACCCCGCGACTTCACCTGCGGCTGACCGACTCCACCAACTCCCGGGCCCGGGAGCTCGCGCTGGCGGGTGCCCCCCATGGAACGATCGTGACCGCGGCCGAGCAGAGCGCCGGGCGGGGGCGGCAGGGACGCACGTGGTCGGCCCCGGCCGGAAGCTCACTGCTGCTGTCCGTGCTGTTGCGCGAGCCCCCGCAGATGCTGCCCCTGGCCGCCGCCGTGGCGGTCGCCGAGGTCGTCGGCGAGGCGGCGCTGATCAAGTGGCCCAACGACGTCGTGGTCGAGCGGGCCCCGGAGGCGGGAGCGGCAACAGAACGCCGGGCGGCCGGGTCACCGCCGGCGCTGGCCAAGGTCGCGGGGATCCTGGTGGAGGGGCGCCTGCAGGCGGGCTGGGCGGTGCTGGGGATCGGGCTGAACGTGGCCGTGCGGCTCGAGGATCTGCCCGCGGAACTGCGCCCCGGGGGAAGCCGCCCGGCCGCCACGATGGGACGCCCACCCCGGGAGCTCGAGGCCACGCTCGCGACGCTGCTCGACGAGCTGGAACGCCGCCTTGCCGAGCCCGCGGGGGCGACGCTCGAGGCCTGGCGCAGGCGTGACGCCCTAATCGGGCGGGAGATCGCCTGGTCGGGCGGGAGCGGCGTGGCCCGCGGCCTCGACGGAGCCGGGCGTTTGATCGTGGAGGAGTCGAGGGGGCGGCGCACCGCGCTCGCGGCCGGGGAGGTGCACCTGCGGCGGGTCGGGTGAGCCGTCTCTCCCTGCACCAATCGGACGACAACGGACTAAAGCTCGGGTCGCGGCGTGCCGACACGACCTACAGCGACCAAAGGCAAGGATGCGCTCCTCCCCACCCACGGCACCATCCGACGGGCCGTCGTGCCCGTCCTCGAAGCTTCGTGCGCGGATCTCCCATGGGCTCATCCGCCGGTTGCCGCTGGGATCGCCCGGGTCGCCGCTGGGATCGCCCGGGTCGCCGCTGGAGCCGATCGGGTCGCCGTTCGAGTTGCAGCTCGAGTCGCAGTCCGGGATGACGCTGATCGAGGTGCTGATCGCCTCGGTGCTGGCGGCCTTCATCGCGATCGGCACGTTCACGGCCTTCGACGCGGCGGGACGCAGCAGCGCTGACCAGCGCGCGCACGCGCAGGGCACCCTGCTCTCCCAGCAGGACCAGGAACGGATGCGGAGCTTCACCACCACCACGCTCGAGCAGATGGGCACCGTCACGACCACCAGGGCCGAAAACGGCCTGTGCGTCGAAAAATCCGGGAGCAGCTACATCTACTACAACCAGGGGAAAAACACGCTGTTCTGCGAAAAGGTCACGGGGTTCGCGGGCGCTACCTACAAAGGCGTCGTGTTCACGGTGACCTCCTCGGCGAGCTTCGTGTCGGCCGAAAAAGGAAGCGAACAAGCCTCCCTCGCGTGCGAAAAATCAGGGGGCAGCGCCAACTACCTCCAGACCAAGTCGTCGGTGACCTGGACCGCGCTGGGGAAACGCACGCCGGTGAGCCAGGTCGGCGTGCTGACGATCCCGTCCAGCTACGTGCTGCTCGTCAAGGTCCGCAACCAGAACAACGAACCCGTCGAAGGGGCCACCGTCGCGGTGACGAGCGGGCCGAGCACGACCACCCCGGCGTCGGGATGCGTGACCTTCGGCGCCCTCGCCAGCGAAACCGTGGAAATCACCGCGGCCAAGGGCAGCTGGGTCAGCTACGAAGGCAAGACCCCGGCAACGAAAAGCGGCGTCAAACTGTCATCGAGCTCGCTCACCGAAATCGAACTGCATCTCGCCGAACCCGGCTCGATCGTGGGCGAATTCGAAATCAACGGTGTCAGCGCCGGTATCGAAGGCGTGTCCTTCTACGCGTTGCAGACCGAATTCGGGATCGCTCCCCCGGATTGGGTCGCCTCCTCGGCGACCCCGGAACACAAACTGACGCTGAGCAGCCTCTTCCCGGCGGCGAAATCCGGCAAACCGTCCGAATACACCGTCTTCGCGGGCGACTGCGAAGCCAACAATCCCGCGACGGTCACCGCCTCGGGCGAAAAACTCGTCGACAAATCCGCTCCGGTGACGCCAGGAGGCTCGAGCAGCGTAAAAGTCGAAGTGCCCGCCATCAACGTCACGGTCTACGAAGGCACCAAATCGACGCCCAAAGGGACCCTCAACAGCGCGGAATACGCCTACGTCGAGAACGAAGAATGCAAAACCGGGACGGCGCAGAACGTCACCGGCACGGTCACGTATCAACACAAAGTCGCGCTGGCAGCCGGGGGCCACCTCGAAAGCAAATACAAGTACCAGCCCTACGCCAAAGAACTCGTCCTGTGCGTGACGACGAAAATCGGCACCGAATACATGCGCAACACGTTCAAAGTCGCGAACACCAAAAAGGCGGGCACCGGCGAATACAAATTCTATCTGCAGGAAGTCAAAAACACCGAAGATTCCGGCGTTGAAAAAACCACCATTGCGGGCAAACTGAAATGTCCGTGACCTTGCCCTCCGTGCCCAGCGCGATCTCCTCCGAGAACGGCGTGACGCTGATCGAGGTGCTGGTCGCCTCGTTCGCCGGGATCGTCGTGAGCCTCGCGCTGTTCGCGAGCCTCGAGTTCTCGGTCAAGCAGGAGGCCCGGATCACCGAACGCGTGCAGGCCAGCCGCGGGGGGCGCACCGCGATGCAGAGCATCGTCGACGAGCTGCACTCCAGCTGCGTGGGCTTCGGCGCCTACGCGATCCAGGCGCCCGGCACGAAACCGACCAGCCCGCTGGCTGAACTGGGTCCCGCCGACCTGTGGTTCATCAGCTCCTACGGCAGCTCTTCCAGCAGCAAGGCGGTGATCGAAAAGGTCTACGAGCACGACGTGCACTGGGCCTCGACGGGCACGAGCAAAACCGGCGAAACGGTCGGCAAGCTCACCGACTACTCGTTCGAAAGCACCAAAGGCAGCGGACCGGCCGGCAAATCCGGCAAGTGGGAATTTCCGACGCTCGAAACGAAAAACGCGAAAGCACGCGTGTTGGCGACCAACGTGATCCCGCTGACACTGTCGGGCAAATCGACGATATTCCAGTTCTACAAGTTCACGAGCCCGACCAGCGGTGAACTCACCCAGATCACCGAAAGCATCCCCACCGCCGCGACCAAAAATGAAATCGACAAGGTCAGCATCAACTACACGGCGACCTCCGAATACGGCAACACCTACAAAGGGTACGGGATGACGCCCTTCAGCGACGCGGTCGTACTGCGCCTGAGCCCATCCGAAACCGGTGAAGAAGCGGTGAACGAACCGTGCACATGAGACGCTCCCACCCCCACCGCTCCCGGCCACGCGCGCCGTTCCGGGCGCCCCTCCCGACACCGTTCGGCGCGTGGCTCCGCGCGAGATCCTCCGAAGACGGAGGCTTCGCGATGATCGTGGCTCTCGTGATCCTCGTGATCGCGATGCTGCTGGCGGCCGCCGCGTTCTCGGCCGTTAAGGAAGACACGAAAAACACACACACCTACATCGTCCAGCAGAAGGCCTACGCGGCCGCGATCGCCGGTATCGACGAGTTTAAATACCAACTCGGAGCCAACAACAACTTCTGGACGACGTGCCCGAAAACAGCGAAACCCACGCTCGTCCCCGGGACCACGGACGAGACCTACACGTACCGGTTCCTGCACTCCGAAAATCACACCCAGAAAGAATGCGAAGAAAAAAAGCAGGCGGCGATCATCGAGACGGTCGGCGCGGCCTCCGGCACGTTCCGAGTCGAAGCCACCGGCAGCGCCCCCGGTAACTGCGGGGAAAGGGCCCTAACCGAAAAAGGCTTCACGGAAAACGCGAAAAACAAATCGTGCACCCGCTCGATCGTCGCGACGTTCAAGCACCCCGGCTTCATCAACTACGTGTTCGTCAGCAACTACGAAATCGAGGATCCGGTCACGCAGTCGCCCGAACCGACGGACTGCAAACAGTACTACAAAGAACGAACGGAAGAAAAAGTCAAAGACTGCATCACGATCGTGTGGCAGAGCACCGACAAAGTGAATGGGCCGTTCCACACGAACGATGCAGCTGACACTGCAAAAAACGCCACGTTCGGACGGGAAGGCCACAACGACGCTGTGGAGATGAATGGCGGCCACTACAACTCGACCCCGAAAATAAACGGCAATGGCTACACCGAATCGGCCGGCTCGCTGTATCCGCCTGAAACGGATCAGGAACTGGTCGAAGCGGCCGAATACAAGTTCAAAGGCAGGACCGAGCTCGAACTCAAGGAAGGCAGCCCCAACACACTCGAAATCACGAAGTGGGGTGGCGGCAAAGAAGTGAAAGAATCGAAACCGTTCCCCGATGACGGCGTCGTCTCGGTGGAAAACGGATCGGGCTGTTCGGGCAAATACACCCCCTTCGGCGCGAAATACACCGGCGACACAGAATGCGGGAACGTGTACGTGAAGGGGAAATACACCGAATCGCTGACGATCGCTGCGGCCAATGACGTGATCGTGATCGGCAACCTCGAAACCACCGGCGGTGCCAGCGCCAACGAACCTACCGGGACAGCCACGCTCGGGCTGATCGCGACCAACTTCGTGCGCGTCTATCACCCCGTCAAAGAAACCTCCTGCGGCTTCGAAGGCTGCAAAAACACCTCCTCGTCATGCAACGAGTCGAACATGACCGCCGCGGAAGCGAAAGAAAACAAAGAACTGTTCGGCGCCGCGACGGAAGGACTGGTCGTCGACGCCGCGATCCTCAGCACCAAACACTCGTGGATCGTCGACAACTACTTGTGCGGCAACAGCTTGGGGACGCTGAACGTGTGGGGGTCGATCGCCCAGTACTGGCGCGGACCGGTGGGCCAGGGCTCGCACGGCTTCGCCAGCAAGAACTACCAGTACGACGAACGCCTCGCGACCGACCAGCCGCCGAGCTTCCTCTCGCCGACGACCACCGGCGCGTGGAAAGTCGAGCGCGAGACCTCGCCGTAGCGGCTCCCGCGGCGGCCGGCGCCCCGGGCCCGGCCGGCTGCTCGAGGGGCGCGGCCGGAGCCTACAGCTCGCCGTCCAGCGGGGCGAGCGCGGCGCCGTCCGCGTGAAAGCCGTTCTGGGCGTCCTGCTCGCCGGCATCCCGCACCGCGGCCTGCTCATCGGGCCCCGGCTGCGCGCCGTGCTGATTGGGGCCGCGTGACGCCTCGATCTCCGCCGGGCCCTGCCCGTCGCCCACCTGGACGGTCTCGTTCGGCACGACCTCGGCGGGACCGGCGCCCTTGGCCCCCTTGCGGCGGCGGCGGCCGTTGCGGGCGCGTCGCTTGGGGAAGTTGCGCAGCAGCTCACGGGCGAGGGCGGGGGGCTTGCGGGCCATCCTGGTACGGGCGCCACGCAGGGCCTCCTCGGCCTCCGGAGTGTGGGCGAGGGCGGCCGCCAGCAGCGCCGCGGCGAGGCGGCGATCCTGCTTGCGGGCCGCGTGGATCAACCTGCGGGCATTGCGTGCGTGGGCGCCCCCGGCAGAGTTGACCAGCAGGCCGAGCAGCCGCTTGGTCTCGGGCCGGCGCTGGACGGCGTACTCCTCGTGGATGTCTCGGGTGTACTCCGCCAGCCGCCAGATCCACGCGTTGGCCTGGTCGCGGCGGCCGATCCGACGGTCGACGAGCGCGCGGAGCATGATCTTGCTGGCCTCCTTGCGCTCCTCGCGGGGCCATCCGCCGATGATGTCGATCGCCTCGTCGAAGGAGTCGGGGTCGCGCAGGGCGGCGATGTCGGCGAGCGCCCGCAGGCGCAGCTGGGGGTTCTTGTTGCGCTTGACGGCCGTGATCAGGAAGCGGTTCTTCAGCTCGCCGCTGCGGTCGAAGTGGAGCATCGCGCGGGCCCGGCGCCAGCCGCTCGGGGCCACGCGGGCGCCCGCGAGGGCCGCCCACAGGTGCTGCTCGCCGTAGTCGAGGTACTCGACCGCGATCCGCCACAGCTCGCGCTCGAAGACGGCGAACCGCCGCTCCTCCTCGGCGCACACGGGCAGCACCCGCCGCTCCACGCGGACCCGGCGGCCGCGGCCGCGGCGGACCGGCCCCACGACGATCGCCCCGCCGCGGTACACGTCGCGGTCCAGCAGCGAGTGCAGCGTGACGACCGGGTCGTCGTGCTTGGTGGCGGGGTGGACGAAGTCGACGACGAGCCCCGCCTCCTTGCCGGGGTGGCGGCGGGTGACACGCCCGACGCGCTGCTGGTAGATGCGCTTGGAGGCCGTCGGCGCGAGGTGCACGCAGACGGTGGCCCTGGGGCTGTTCCACCCCTCCGCCAGCAGCTGGGCGTTGATCAGCACGTCGATCTCCCCGCGCTCGTAGCGCGCCAGGATCCCGACCAGCTCGCGCTTGGGGGTCTCCCCTGAGACCGCCTGGGCCTTGATGCCCTCGGCCCGGAACGCTTCCGCGAGGTTGTACGCGTGGCGCACCCCGGCGGCGTAGACCACGCCCGGGACGCCGTTGAAACGCGTTTTGTAGAGGTTGGCGACAGCCAGGTTGAAGGGCTGCTGATCGAGCAGTTTGGCCAGCTCGTCCTGGTCGAACTCGGTGTCCACCTCGCCCCGGCGCAGGGGCACCTTGGCGATCGTCCTGACGCCGACACCCGGGGAGATGCGCACGCAGCGCAGTGGCGCGATCACGCCGCGGCGGGCGGCCGCCGCGAGGTCGAAGCGGGAGGTCTGCGTGGG
>DATJBO010000139.1:0-3853 GCA_035515315.1 Solirubrobacteraceae bacterium | reverse complement strand
CTGTCGTTGGCCTTCTGCGTGCACGCGCTACGCATCGAGCGCCCGTTGCTGGACGTGCGCCTGTATGCCAACAGGGTGTTCGCGGCCGCCTCCTCGACCACCTTCTGGCTCGGTGCGGCCCTGTTCGGGGCCATGATCCTGGTGCCGCTCTACTACCAGCAGGTGCGCCACGAGAGCGTGCTCGTGACCGGACTGCTGGTCGGCCCCCAGGGGCTCGGGATGCTGCTGGTGATGCCGGTCACGGGGCGTCTCACGGAACGCCTCGGCGGCGGCCGCCTGGCCCTCGCCGGCGTCACCGTGCTGTGCCTCTCGACGATCCCGCTGTGCTTCATCGGCACCACCACCTCGATCCTCGCGATCTCGATCGTGCTGCTGGTGCGCGGCGTCGGCATCGGCTTGGCGTTCGTGCCGGCGATGTCGGTCGCGTTCGCCGCCATGCGCCCGGAGCAGCTCTCCGACGCCACCCCGCAGCTGAACGTCGTGCAGCGGCTCGGTGGGGCGATCGGCACCGCCGTGCTCGCGGTTGTGCTGCAGCGCTCGAGCGGCGCCATCCACACGCCCGCGAAAGTCGCCGCGGCGTTCGGCACCGCATACACCTGGTCGCTCGGCCTCTCGGCGCTGGCGCTGATCCCCTGCGTGCTCCTGATGCGCGCGGAGAGCCCGCGCCTGCGCAGGGAGGAGGGCGCCGCCGAGCGCGCCGCGGCGGCTGGCGAGACGGGCGTCGAGCCGCTGGGCGCCTGAGCCCGCGGGCCCGCGCGCCAGAGCCTGGCCGGATCGCCGCGAGCCGCCCTCGCCACCGCCCTCCCGTCCGTCCTGCGCACGCTGTGAAAAGGCTGCGACAGCGCGCCTGCAAACGCGGGAGGCCCAGATGCCCTCTGCTATATTCGAGCTGCGACGCGGGGTAGCCCGAAGCTGGCGCTGGATCCGCTGTTCGCGCCGCTCAAGAAATGGAGACCTCGAGACGATAACGACGCGGAGCGAGTCCAGGCAGACGTTCTGCGCGTGCGGGCCCGAGGGGCCCATTTTTTTGCCTTCTCCCACGACACCGATCCCCCCGCCCAACTCCCCACTCCCACCATCCAGATGTCACGAAAGTTCTCTCTAGAAAACACCCGCAACATCGGGATCATGGCGCACATCGACGCCGGCAAGACGACGACGACCGAGCGCATCCTCTACTACACCGGCCGCACCTACAAGATCGGCGAGGTCCACGAGGGCGCCGCCGTGATGGACTGGATGGAACAGGAGCAGGAGCGGGGCATCACGATCACCTCGGCGGCCACCACCGCGCAGTGGAAGGGCCACCGGATCAACATCATCGACACCCCCGGCCACGTCGACTTCACCGTCGAGGTGGAGCGCTCGCTGCGCGTGCTCGACGGGGCGATCGCGCTATTCGACTCGGTCGCCGGGGTGGAGCCGCAGTCCGAGACCGTGTGGCGCCAGGCCGACAAGTATCACGTCCCCCGGATCGCCTACATCAACAAGATGGACCGCATCGGCGCCGACTTCGAGAAGGGCGTGCAGACGATGATCGACCGCCTCGGGGCCCACCCCGTCGCGATCCAGCTGCCGATCGGCGCCGAGGCCGACTTCCGGGGCGTGATCGACCTCGTGGCGATGAAAGCGATCGTCTACAAGGACGAGATGGGCAAGGAACAGGAGACCGTCGAGATCCCCGAGGAGCTGTCCGCCGAGGCAGGCGCCGCCCGCGAACACCTGCTCGAGGAGGTCTCCCACTACGACGATGAGCTGCTCGAGCTGCTGCTCGAGGAGGCCGAAGTCCCCGAGGAGACGCTCAAGGGCGCCATCCGCAAGGCCACCCTCTCCACCAAACTGACCCCCGTGCTGTGCGGGTCCTCGTTCAAGAACAAGGGCGTGCAGCCGCTGCTCGACGCCGTGATCGACTACCTGCCCTCGCCGCTGGACGTCCCCCCGGTGGTGGGCACCGAACTGATCAAAGGCGAGGAGAACGAGCGCGAGGTGGTCCGCAAGGCCGAGGACACCGAGCCGTTCGCGGCCCTCGCCTTCAAGATTGCCGCCGACCCCTACGTCGGCAAGCTCACCTACTTCCGCGTCTACTCCGGCCGCCTGGGGGCGGGCTCACGCGTGCTCAACGTTGGCACCGGACGCACCGAGAGGATCGGGCGCATCCTGATGATGCACGCCAACGACCGCGAGGAGGTCGAGGAGGTCTACGCGGGCGACATCGCTGCCGCCGTGGGGATCAAGCAGGTCATGACGGGCGACACGCTGGCCGCCCCCGACGCGCCGATCCACCTCGAGAACATCATCTTCCCCGAGCCCGTGATCAAGGTGGCGGTGGAGCCGAAGACGAAGATCGACCAGGAGAAGATGTCCACCGCGCTCGGCCGCCTGGCCGAGGAGGACCCCACCTTCCAGGTGCGCACCAACGAGGAAACCGGCCAGACCGAGATCTCCGGCATGGGCGAGCTCCACCTCGAGGTGATCGTCGACCGCATGCGCCGCGAGTTCGGGGTCGAGGCCAACGTCGGGCGCCCCCAGGTCTCCTACCGCGAGACGGTCCGCGGCCACGCCGAGAACATCGAGGGCAGGTTCGTCCGCCAGACGGGCGGCTCCGGGCAGTTCGGGGTCGTCTACATCGACCTCGAGCCGGCCCCCGGCGAGGGGTTCGAATTCGTCAACAAGATCAAGGGCGGCGCGGTGCCCTCGGAGTACATCCCGGCGGTCAAGAAGGGCATCGAGGAGGCGCTCGAGAACGGCGTCAAGGCGGGCTACCCGATGGTGGACGTGCGCGCCACGCTCGTAGATGGCAAGTACCACGACGTCGACTCCTCGGAGGTGGCCTTCAAAGTCGCCGGCTCATACGCCGCCAAGGAGGCGGCCAAACGGGCCAAGCCGGTGCTGCTGGAGCCCATCTTCGCCGTCGAGGTGGTGACCCCGGAGGAGTTCTTGGGGGATGTCATCGGCGATCTCAGCCGCCGGCGCGGGCGGGTCGAGGGCCAGGAGCGGCGGGGCAATGCCCTGGCCGTCACCGGCCGGGTGCCGCTGAGCGAAATGTTCGGGTACGCCACGGACCTGCGCTCCAACACGCAGGGCAGGGCCACCTACACGATGCAGTTCGAGGCCTACGAAGAGGTCCCCCCGAACATCGCGGAGAAGATCGTCGAGCAGCGCACCGGCGAGCCGGTCCCGGCGTAGACGCCGCGGCCGCGGGCGCCCGCCCGGGGGAGGGACGTCCAGCGAGCATTCAAGGCAGGGCAGGAGTTAGATAGATTTCCGGGGTTCGCCCTCTCGGGGTGGACGTACAAGTCGATACAGGAGCGGAACAGAAAGTGGCTAAGGAGAAGTTCGAGCGCGACAAGCCTCACGTCAACGTCGGAACGATCGGTCACATCGATCACGGCAAGACGACCCTCACGGCTGCCATCACGACGGTCCTGGCCGAGAAGGGCAACGCCGAAGCCCGCAGCTTCGAGGAGATCGACAACGCCCCCGAGGAGAAGGAACGCGGGATCACGATCGCCACCTCGCACGTCGAGTACCAGACCGAGAACCGCCACTACGCCCACGTCGACTGCCCGGGCCACGCCGACTACGTCAAGAACATGATCACCGGCGCCGCCCAGATGGATGGCGCGATCCTGGTCGTGTCGGCCGCCGACGGGCCGATGCCCCAGACGCGTGAGCACATCCTGCTCGCCCGCCAGGTGGGCGTCCCCTACATCGTCGTGTTCCTCAACAAGGCCGACATGGTCGACGACGAGGAGCTGCTGGAGCTGGTCGAGGTCGAGGTCCGCGAGCTGCTCAGCGAATACGACTTCCCCGGCGACGACATCCCCTTCATCGTCGGCTCGGCGCTGAAGGC
>DATJBO010000138.1:0-2398 GCA_035515315.1 Solirubrobacteraceae bacterium | reverse complement strand
GACCGTGGCCGCGCTGTTAGCCGCTGTGCTGGTGCGCCTCGCGCTCGCCGCTCAAGCGCGCCGCTGGCTCGGCTACCGGTTCCCCGGCGTCCCCGCCCACCTCTCGACCGCCCTCTGGATCCTCGCCCACAACGCCCGAGGCCTCGCGGGCGTGCTCGGACTCCTCCTGGTCGCCCAGCTCGCCGCGCGCTCCCCCGGCCCCACCCGCGCGCAGCTGGTGCTCCGGTCGGCCGGCGAGGTGGTAATCGCGGGCGCGATCGCCGCGAACCTGCTCGTCATCGGAGCGGCGATCGGCGGCTACGGGACCCAGATGCTCGTCGCGATGCTGCCGCACGGGCCGGTCGAGCTGTCCGCCTACTCGCTCGCGTTGGGCCTCTACCTGAGCGGACGCCGCCGAGCGCTCCCCGTAGTCCATATGGCCGTGGTTGCTTGCGCGAGCGTGGCGCTGCTCGCGCTCGCCGCCGCGCTCGAGACCTGGGTGAGCCTATGAGCGCAGGACGCATGTTCGCCACACTGGCCGTGATCGCCGCCGGAATGCTCGCCGCCGGCCTGCTGATCTCCAGAGCCGCCAGAACGCTGCACAACGACGGGCTATTCAACCCCCGACCACCAGGCCTCCTCCAGCCCGGCCCCGCGGCACCACCAACTCACCAGGTGCGCCACGGCCCGACACCGCGCCGCGTATCCACGGCCCACTCGCGCCGGGCGACTCGCCGTGCGCGCCCGGCACACGGCCCCGCGGCGGCACCCGTGAAGCTGGTCCGTCAGCGGCCTGGGGCGAAGCGCTCGGGTGGGCTGCTCGGGCTCGGGGAGCTGAAGGTCGTGCTGGTCGCGGCGCTCGAGATCTTCGCCGGCGTGGCGCTGATCGGCCTGCTGCTCCTGCTGCTTGTGCTCAGACGTGCACGCCGACGGTGTCGTCGCCACTACGAGCTCTACGAGCTTCACCTCTCCACCCACGATCAGGCCAAACCCCAGGACCTCGAGGACATGGTCGAGTCGATCGCGAACATCATCCGCGCATTCCCCGCCGAGCGCATCCGCGACGGACAACCGTACATCGCGCTGGAGCTGATCTGCGGCCAGAGCGAGCAGGGCACCGAGTGGTCGGTGAACGTGCGCTGCGAGCCCTCCTCAGTCCGCGCGCTCGACGCAGCGATCAGCGCCACCTACCCCGACGTGCGCATCGGACGCGAGCACTCAGACCCATCCCGCCCCCGAAACGGGGTGCTGCGAATGCCCGGATGCGTGATGCGATTCCGCAAGCGCCGAAGCTTCATGTACCCGCTGCTCGCCACCGGCGAGGAGCTCGCATCGCCGCCGCTCGAGCAGATCGCCCGCGCCCAGGTCGAGCTCGGCGAGCCCTCGATCGTCCGCTTCCAGCTCACCCCCACCGCCGCCTTCTTCGAGGACTACGCGCGCCGCGCGTTCCGCCGCCACGAGCAGCGCCTCGCACGCCGCGACCATTCCACGCCGCACCCGGCAGGCCTCTCCTCGACGCTTGACCGCTCCGAGATGCAGAACGCCGGACGCACCCAGAACCGCAGCCTGTTCTGGCTCGAAACCGTCATCGCCGCGGACAGCATGCCAGCGTGTAAGACGATCGCGGCCGCCGTCCAGTCACGCCGGGGGGAGAACCGCCTTCACCGCCGAATCATGATCGCCCGCCAGCGCGTGTACCGCCGGCGGTTCCCGCTCGCGCTCGGGCCGCTCATCCCATCCATGCGCTCCCTTGTCTCCGCCGCCGAGGTCGCCCACCTGCTCGAGCTGCCGACCGCGCGGATGAAGGGCGTCCCCGTCCGCCGCACCGCGCTCCCACGGATCCCGGCTCCACCAAACATCCGGCGGGCCGCCCGCGCCCGACAGAACCCGCCGAGCTTCCAGGGTCGGGGAGTACCCAGTTGAGAAACCGATCCGCCCCGGAGGACCTCTACCCGGTCCTGCGGGCCGAGAACGCGCAGGTCGCGATCGCGCCCGCCGACCGCAAGTACGGCGTGCTGCTGACCGGCGGCCAGGGATCGGGAAAGAGCGCAGCCCTCCTCGCGCTCTACCTCAACGACTGCGAGGACCCCGACGCCGCACCCCTCGTGATCGATCCCAAGTCAGAGCTCTCCCAGCTGTGCCTGAAATTCACCCGCCCCGAGTGTGGCAAGACCGTCTGGTACCTGGACCTCGCGCACCCCGCATTCGGGATGAACCCGCTACGCCTCTCAGGCGACCGGCCGCTGCCGGTCGAGGCCGGCGCAATCGCCGACAACGTCGTCGCCGCGCTCCTGGACATCAACACCAACCAGATCTTCCAATCCTCGCGCCGCTACCTCTACCACGCCGTCGTCGGCGCGATCGCGTTCGCCCACCGGCAGGACCGACGCGCCAAGTTCGAGGACGTCTACAACCTCCT
>DATJBO010000137.1:0-13406 GCA_035515315.1 Solirubrobacteraceae bacterium | reverse complement strand
CGCCTCATGTGGTGCACGGCAAAGCCGGCGGCTCTCTCCGCTGACCAGCACGAGAGGGACGCACCGCGAGTGAAGCGGTCACCAGGGACTGGCGCCCAAACAAGACAGTTCCAGGAGATCATTCAATGCTCAATCGACTACGCCAGCGCTCGGCTGATGAGGGTGGTTTCACCTTGATCGAGCTTCTGGTCGTGATTCTGATCATCGGCATTCTTGCCGCGATCGCCATCCCGTCGTTCCTCAGCCAGAAAAGCAAGGCCACCGCGTCGCAGGCGAAGGAGCTTGCCCGTACGGCCGAGACCACCTCCGAGACCATCGCGACCGACAACAACGGTCTCTACACCGAAGTGTCGCTCGCGAAGCTCCACGAATACGAGCCGTCGATCGTGATCAAAGAAACGACCAAGGAAGCGTACCTCAGCGCCGCCGAACCGGTCGGCAAAGGTGGCGAAGGGTACAAGGTCGTTGCGAAAGGCACCGAAGGCGCGACCTTCACCGTCGAACGTACCGCCGAAGGCGAAATCAAAAGGACGTGTGAACCCGTAAAAGCCGGTACCGGCTGCCCGACGGGCAACTGGTAGGCACGGCTGGGCCACGCCCGGTATCAGTTCAGCGAAAGGGGCGGCCTTCGGGCCGCCCCTTTTCGTCGGCCGAGCCCTCCGCGGATCCCGCCCCGCACGTGCCAACTGCGCATCAGGACTGGACGCCCATCCGATTAATGGCTCGGTGGGCGTTAATGCATGGCGCGGTGGCTGTCGAAGCTTTGCCTGATGAGGCGGCTTCACCCCGGATATCGAGGCGAGGGCGGCTTCACGCTGGTCGAGCTGCTGATCGTGATCCTGATCATCGGCGTGCTCGCCGCGATCGCGATCCCGTCGTTCCTCGACCAGAAAGGCAAGGCCAACGACGCCACGGCCAAGGAACTGGCCCGGGCGGCGTCCGAGGCGGCCGAGACGTACGAGACAGAGCATTCCGGCAACTACACCGGGGTCACCGTCAAAGGTCTCCACGAACTCGACCACTCCCTGCAGGTCACCGAAGGGAACAACAACGCCTTCCTGCAGACCGCCGAAGAATACGAAGCGGGCAAGGGCTACGTGGTCACAGCCGTGGCGCCGACCTCGAATGACGCGTTCACCATCACGCGCACCGCGAACGGCGAATTCAAGCGCACCTGCACGGGGTCATCGAGCTCCGGCGGCTGTCGCACCGGCTCTTGGTGAGCGCCCCCGCCGGCGGGATCCGGCCCGCGGCGGCGTCGACCGCCTGGCTCAAGGACGCGGCTGACGCCGTCGATGATCTTCACGTGGCAGAGGCAGCGACATTTGCCGGTCTGATGGGCGCGATCGTGGGCTCGTTCCTGAACGTCGTCGCCTACCGGCTGCCACGCAAGGAGTCGCTGGTCAAACCGGGCTCCCACTGCCCGGGATGCGGGACCCCTGTCAAGCCCTACGACAACATCCCAGTGCTGTCGTGGCTGTTGCTGCGGGGCCACTGTCGCAGCTGCGGCCAGTCGATCTCCGTGCGCTATCCCCTCGTCGAGGCGCTCACGGGCGTGCTCTGCGTCGGTGCCGTGCTCGTCCACCACTCGGCGGTCTCGATCGCCCTCAGCATCCTCGTGATCCTCCTGGTCGTGCCCGCGGCCCTGATCGACCTCGAGTACCGGATCATCCCCAACCGCCTGACCGCGCTCGGCGCGGTCGCGGCACTGGCCGTCGGCACCGCCCTGGACCCCGCCGGCGAGCCCGCGCGCCTGATAGCCGGCGCGGGGGCCGGCGGCTTCCTGCTGCTCGCCGCGCTCGCGTACCCGGCGGGGATGGGCATGGGCGACGTCAAGCTGGCCGGCGTCCTCGGCCTGATGCTGGGCGCGGCCGTGGCCCCGGCACTGCTGGTCGCGCTGCTCGCGGGTGTCATCTTCGGCGGGCTGGTGATGGCCCACAAGGGAGTCCTCGCGGGGCGCAAGACTGCCGTTCCGTTCGGTCCCTTCCTCGCCATGGGAGCGGTATTCGCAGTGTTCCTGGGCGATCCGGTCCTTCACGCGTACACCAGCAACTTTCTGCACTAAAGCGCGTCCCCGCTGGCGCCGATACCCCACGTGCAGGTCCACCGCCCGTACCGCCCTCACGATGAGACTGCCCCGAATCTCCGCTTCTGACGCCCTCAAGGCCAAGCCCAGCCTCAGGAACCTGAAGGTCGCGGACCTCAAGAACCTCAAGGCGCCGGACCTCAAGAACCTCAAGGTTCCGAACCTGACCAGCCTGAAGGTCTCGGACGTGGCGAACATCGCGCTCGGCCGTCACAGCAGCGCCGTCGTGGGGCTCGACATCCAGCCGGGCTTCGTCGCGGCCGCCCAGGGGCGCGGGAACGGCTCCGTCGTCGTGGACAAGGCGGCCGCCATGCCGCTCCCCCCGGACACCCTCCGGCACGGGGAAGTGAACGATGAGGAGCGGCTCGCAGACGCGCTGCGGGAGCTGTTCGGGGCGAGCGGGCTGACCAAACGGGTGCGCGTGGGCATCGCCAACCAGCGGACCGTGCTGCGGACCCTCGAGCTGCCCCCCGTGACCGACGCCAAGGAACTCGCCGCGGCGGTGAACTTCCAGGCCCAGGAGCAGGTGCCGATGCCGCTGAACAACGCGGTCCTCGACTTCCACCCGCTCGGCGTGATCAACACGCCGGCCGGCCCGCGCCAGCGCGTGGTGCTGGTGGCCGCGCAGCGGGACATGGTCGAGCGGCTGCTGGGCGCGATCGAGCGGGCGGGGCTGATCCCCGTCGGAATCGACCTGTCCGCGTTCGCGCTGATCCGCTCCCTGTACGCCCCCGAAGCAGACCGTCACCAGGGCGAGGAGGAGCGCGAAGAGACACCGCGCGTGCTGTACCTGAACGTCGACGGGCTCACCAACCTCGCGATCGCCGAGGGCCCCGTGTGCCGCTTCACCCGTGTCGTCGGCGGTGGGATCGAGGCGATGGCCGCCGAGCTCGCCGCCAAGCGCGAGATCAGCACCCCCGAGGCACGCGGACTGCTGTTCGCAGTGGACCTTACCGAGGCAGCGCGGGCCGAAGAATGGGGCCCGTCGATCGCCGAGACGCCCGTCCAGGGGATCCCCGCCGCGCCCCCGCCAGAAGAGCACCCCGCGGCAGGTGCGGGCGTCGGGCCGGAGGGCGCTCCGGCGCCTTCCACCGTGCCCGAGGGCGAACCCGCTGCGAGCCAGCTCCCCGCTCCCGAGCCGCCCGAGCCGCCCTACCCGGAGCCGGCGGCGGCGGGCTACGACGCGGACCCCCAGCTCGCCTACGGAGACTCCTACGCCGCCGGCTTCGCCGGCGATGACGACGAGGACGTCTACGGGGTGCTCGAGAGCGGCATCCGCGACATCTACGGCGAGGTCCGTAACTCGCTGGACTTCCACCGCTCCCAGGAGGGCGGCGGGGAGGTCTCCCACGTGGTGCTCAGCGGAGCCGCCCAGGACATTCCCGGCTTCGCCGACGCGCTGCAGGCCGCGCTCGGCGTCGAGGTCAAGACGCGCGACGTCGAGCTCGTGGGCAGCGCCCGCGGTGAGGTCTCCGCACACCGCCTGGCGGTGGCTGCCGGGCTCTCCGTCGAGGAGGTCGTGCGGTGAGGGCCGTCAACCTGATACCCGTCGAGCGCCGCGTCGGCGCAGGCGTCGGGATGGGCCGCTCGCAGGGCGGCGCGTATGCGCTGATCGCCCTCGTCGGCGTGCTCGCCCTGCTCGTGTTCCTCTACGGCAAAGCCTCACACGACATCTCCAGCGACACCTCGCAGGCTGCCAAGCTCACAACCGAAGCCGAACGCGAGCGCTCCGACGCCGGCGCGCTGGCGCGATACAACGGCCTGATCGCCGCGAGCGAGGCCCGCACGGCGGCCGCCGAAAGCCTCGTCGAGTCGCGCTTCGACTGGGCCCACTCGCTCCACGAAGTCGGCCGCGTGCTGCCCCTCCAGGTGTCGATCGCCTCGCTGACCGGCGCGATCGGGGCCACCGAAGAGGGCTCCAAGAAAGCATCTTCGGGCTCCGCCGGCTCGTCAAGCTCCTCCGCCTCGGGCTCCTCGAGCTCGGCCGCCACGAGCTCGGCCTCGTCGGTGACCTCCGCGACGCCACCTGGGAGCGTTCCCACCGTGACCCTCGCGGGCTGCGCCGACAGCCAGTCGGTCGTGGCCCAGATGCTCCAGCGCTTGAAGCTGATCGACGGCGTCAAGGAAGCCACGCTGACGAGCTCGGTGAGCTCCACGACGACCGGCGGCGCGTCCACCACCTGCCCGGCTCCGAGCCCCACCTTCGCGGTGAGCGTCGTCTTCGAACCGCTGCCCGCGGGGGTTCCGAGCAGCGCGACCAACGTCTCCAACCCGGCCACCCCCGCGGGCGCACCGGCCAGCGCCGGGAGCACGCCATGACCGCTCGTGATCGGCTCGTCCTGATGGGTGTCATCGTGATCGCCGTGATCGGCGTGGCGTGGCTGATGTTCGTCTCGCCCGAGCGCACGAAGGCCGGCAAAGCCGCAGCGGCGGTGGCGGCGGCCGAAGCGCAGCTCGCGAGCGCTCACAGCGAACTGGCCACCGCGCGGGCGGCCCAGGCCAAGTACGCCGCCAGCTACGGCACCATCGTGCGCCTCGGGAAAGCCGTCCCGACCACCCAGGAAGTGCCGTCGCTGATGTACGAACTCGCGCAGGCCTCCAAGCAGAAGCGCGTGGAATTCGCTTCGATCACCTCCTCGAGCGGCAGCAAATCCGGTGCGGGCTCCAGCTCCGCCGCCGCGGCCGCCGGGGGCTTTCAGCAGATGCCGTTCACGTTCGTGTTCAACGGCACCTACACCGGCCTGGAAGACATGCTGCGCAAGCTCACGAACTTCGCCACCAAGACCCGGTCGGGCGCGCTGAAGGTCAACGGCCGCCTGCTGACGATCGAGGGCGTAACGTTGCAGCCGCTGTCGGGTCAGGGCGGCTCCAAGACGAACCCCCACCTGACCGCGACGGTCACCGCGACCGCATACACGATGCCGCCCGAAACGACCTCGGCGGCCGCGGCCGGCGCGGGCGCGCCCACCAGCCCGACCGGCGGCGGGTCCTCGTCGGCCTCCGCCGCCGCGCCGGCCGTCGTAGTCGGAGCAAAGCCATGAACGTCGTCAAGGACTACCTGCACGCCCTCGAGGAGGATCTCCGCGACCGCCGCATGCTGCCCTTGGTGGCGCTGGCCGGCGTCGCGATGCTCGGAGCGATCGCGTTCGTGATTCTCGGCGGCTCGGGCTCGGGCAGCTCGAGCCCGTCCACCCCCTCGGCGAACGTCACGGTGAGTCCCGCCGCCGGCGAAACGACCGGGCTGGCGCTGACGCCCGCGAACACCTCGACCGCCGTGGCCGAGACCACCAGCGGGACCGCCGAGCAGCACAAGGGCGCCTCCCGTGACCCCTTCGCCCTGCTCCCCAGCGCGATCGCCGCCGAAACGAAGGCCGCCAGCGCGGGCTCCGGCTCATCGGGCTCCTCCGGCAGCGGCGAATCCTCGGGCGGCAGCGGATCCTCGGGCGGCAGCGAACCCTCGCCGGAAGGCTCTCCCAAATCCGGAGGCTCCGAAGGCGGGTCCGGCAAATCGGGCGGGTCCGGCGGCAAGGGCGGCGGCTCCAAGCCGTCCAAGCCGAAGAACGTGTACCAGGTGTCCGTGCTGTTCGGCGAAGTCACCGGCTCCGCGCCGGCCGAAGGCGCCGGCCTGAAGCCCTACGAAAACCTGGCGCTGCTAACCCCGCTGCCCTCCAAGGCGGAGCCCCTGGTGGTGTTCCGGGGCGTGAGCAACTCCGGCAGGACCGCGACCTTCACCGTGGCGGCAGAAACGATCCTCTCGGGACCCGGAAAGTGTCTGCCGAGCGCCTTCGAATGCAAGGCGATCCAGCTCAAGGCCGGACAGAACGAGCAGCTGCAGTACCTCAAGCCGGGCTCCCAGAGCGTCGAGAGCTACGAACTGCGGCTCGTCAGCATCACCCCCACGTCGGCCTCGTCGGCGAGCCTGGCGAACCTCCTCAGCCACCAGTCGAAGGCCGGCTTGGAAGTGCTGCGGCGGGCGAACCTGATCGCGATCCCGGGTCTCGGGGCCAGCTCGCTGGCGGGCGTGCTCGTCCCCACCTCCTGAGCGCCGCCCCACCGCCACGGGCGTCTGCGAGGCCGCGGCGCGTCACGGACGTCCGCGAGGCCGCGGCGCGGCGCCGGAGGAGCCTGTCGGGCGGCGAATAAGCTTGCTGGCAGTGTCAGTGCGCCTGATCACGGCCGGGGAGTCCCACGGGCCCGGTCTCACCTGCATCGTCGAGGGGCTTCCGGCGGGGCTCGAGCTCTCCGAGGAGCAGATCAACCGCGACATGTCCCGCCGCCAGCTCGGGCACGGCCGCGGGGGGCGCATGAAGATCGAGCGCGACAGCGCCCAGGTGACGGGCGGGGTGCGCCACGGCCGCACGCTCGGGGGACCCGTGGCGCTGCAGATCGCCAACCGCGACTACGCCAACTGGGAGGAGCGGATGAGTCCCTGGCCGGCGTCCGCGGAGGTCGCCCAGGTCCACCTCCCGAGGCCCGGCCACGCCGACCTGGTGGGCACGCAGAAGTACAAGCACAGCGACGTCCGCAACATCCTCGAGCGGGCATCCGCGCGTGAGACCGCGGCGCGCGTCGCCGGCGGGGCGCTCCTGAAGGCCCTGCTGAGGGCGCTCGGCGTCGAGGTCCACTCCCACGTGATCCAGATCGGCTCGGTGCGGGCCCCCCAGCCGCAGGCCGCGCTGGAGCCGGGGGACTTCGCCGGGGTCGACGAGTCGCCGGTCCGCTGCCTGGACGCGGAGGCCTCCCGCGCGATGGTGCGCGAGATCGACGAGCTGCGACGCGCCAACGAGTCGCTCGGCGGGGTCTTCGAGGTCCAGGCCTTCGGGCTGGTCCCGGGCGTCGGCTCGCACGTCTCCTGGGAGGAACGCCTCGACGGCCGCCTGGGGATGGCGATCTGCTCGATCCAGGCGATCAAGGGGTTCTCGATCGGCGACGCGTTCACGCTGGCGGGGTTGCCGGGCTCGCAGGCCCACGACGAGATCTTCTACTCGGCCGACCGCGGCTACTTCCGCGAGACCAACCGCGCCGGGGGCCTGGAGGGCGGGATGACCGACGGCCAGCCCCTGATCGTCAGGGCGGCGATGAAGCCGCTGCCCACGCTGACCAAGCCGCTGCGCTCGGTGGACACCGAGACCCACGAGCCCGCCCAGGCCCTGCGCGAGCGGACCGACTCGTGCACGGTCCCGGCCGCCGGCGTGGTGGGCGAGGCGATGGTGGCCGTCGTGCTCGCGCAGGCCTACCGGGAGAAGTTCGGCGGAGACCACATCGACGACATGCTCGAGGCGCTCACCGCCTACAGGCAGCGGATCGGATGGCACTCGTCCTGATCGGGTTCATGGGCGCCGGCAAGTCCAGCGCCGCCCGCGAGCTCGCCGGCGCCACCGGCGCGACCCCCGTGGACAGCGACACGCTCGTGGTGGAGCGTCTCGGGCACTCGATCGCCGAGGAGTTCGAGCGGGGCGGCGAGGACTCGTTCCGGGCGGCCGAGGAGGAGGTCGTGTGCGAACTGCTGGCGCGGGCCGGCGGGCGGGCGGTCGTGGCGCTCGGGGGCGGAAGCGTGCTCTCCGAGCGGGTGCGGAACGCGCTGCGGCCCCACACGACCGTGCTGCTCGACGTGGACCCGGCCAGCTGCTGGGACCGGGTGGCGAGCGGGCGCGTGTTCGGGCAGCGCCCGCTGGCGGCGGACCGGGACTCGTTCCTCGCGCTCCATGCCGCGCGCAGCGGCCTGTACGAGCGCATCGCCGACGCGATCGTCGTCTCGCCCACGCGCGGAACGCTCGCCCGCGCCGCCGGCAGCCTGTCGAGGGTGGCCGCGACGCCGGGGCACACGCGCATGCTGTGGGCGCGCTCGCGCTCGGGGGAATACCCCGTGTTCCTCGACAGCGGGCTGCTCGGCGACGGACGGGTCCTCGAGCTGTGGCCGCTCGACCGGGGCCACTCGCGGGCCTTCCTCGTCAGCGACGAGAACGTGATCGGTCTCTACGGCGAGCAGCTCGGAGCGCTCGCGGGGAGCATCGCGGTGCCGGCCGGGGAGCTGCACAAGACGCTCGCGGAGGCGGAGCGCGTGTGGCGGGCGTTGCTCGCCGCACAGCTGACGCGCGCCGATCATGTGGTGGCGCTCGGGGGCGGGGTCGTCGGCGACCTCGCGGGGTTCTGCGCCGCCACATACCAGCGCGGGATCCCCCACGTGCAGGTTCCCACGAGCCTCGTCGCACAGGTCGACTCCGCCTACGGAGGCAAGACCGGGGTGGACCTCCCCGACGCCAAGAACTACGTCGGTTCCTACCACCAGCCGGCCGGCGTGATGGTCGATCCGGGCACGTTGGGGACCCTTCCCGCGGCCGAGCTCGCGGCCGGGTGGGTGGAGGTGCTGAAGACCGCCCTGATCGCCGGCGGCGCTCTGTGGGAGGCCGTGTCGGGTGGCACTCAGGTAGACGACCGGATCATCTTCGCGTGCGCGCTGACGAAGCTGCGGGTGGTCGCCGCCGACGAGCGCGACGGCGGCCTGCGCCAGGTGCTCAACCTCGGCCACACGGTCGGCCACGCGATCGAGACCAGCACGGGGTACGGACGCTACCGGCACGGGGAGGCGGTCGGCCTCGGTCTGCTCGCGGCCCTGCGCCTGTCCGGTCAGGACCGCCTGCGCGACGAGGTGCGGGAGCTGCTGCGCTCCCACGGCCTTCCCGTGAAGCTGGCGGGAGCCCCGACCGACGAGGTGGTGGCGGTGATCTCCCACGACAAGAAGCGCCTCGGCGCGGATGTGCCGTTCGTGCTCGTGAAGGCGCCCGGCGAGGTGCGGCAGGGCTGCTCGGTGTCCGACGTCGAGGTGCGGGCGGCGGTCCAGGAGCTCGCCGCATGAACGCCGCCGCCCGGGAGCTGGCTGCATGAACGCCGTTCGCTACCGGATCGAGGTCATGCACGGGGCCAACCTCGACCAGCTCGGCCGCCGGGACCCGCGGCTGTACGGGACGCTGACGCTGCCCGAGCTGCAGGAGGAGATCGAGCGGGACGCCCGCGCCCACGGCCTCGCGGTGCGCTTCTTCCAGACCAACTACGAAGGCGCCTTCATCGAGCACCTGCACTCGCTGCGCGGCGACGCGGACGCGATCCTGCTGAATCCGGGCGCGTGGTCTCACTACGCGTGGGCGATCCGCGACGCGCTGGAGATCGCGGGCCTGCCGGCGCTGGAGATCCACCTCTCCGACGTCGAGCATCGCGAGCAGTGGCGGCGCGTCTCGGTGGTGCGGGACCTCTGCTTCGCGACCATCTCCGGTCGGGGTCCCGACGGCTATCGGGACGCGCTCGCCGCGTTGCGCGAGGAGCTCGACAGGGTGTCCGGATGAGCGCCTGGGAGGCCAGCGGATGAGCGCCCGGGAGGCCGGCGGATGAGCGCTGCGGCGGCCCCGGGCGCGGGCGGCCCGGCTCCCCTGCGGGAGCGCACGGGGCTGCTCGCCCGCCGCGTGGGGGAGCTCGAGCTCGACGCGCTGCTGGTGAGCGCGCCGTTCGACCTGCACTACCTCACCGGCTTCACCGGGAGCAACGGGGTGGCGCTGATCGCCGCCGAGCCCGTGCGTGCGCTGGAGCAGCCGCTGTTCCTGACGGACTTCCGCTACGAGACCCAGTCGGCCCAGCAGGTGCCCGAGACCTACCGGCGCCAGATCGTCAGCGGCGACCTGGCCGAGGCGGTCGCCGGGATGCTCACGGGCGCGGGGGGTCGTCTCGGCTTCGACGAGGCGGCCCTCACCGTGAGGGCCCATCGTCGCCTCGGGGAGGCCCTGCCCGCCGGATGGGAGCTGGTGGCCTGCACGGGCGAGGTCGCACGCCTGCGGGCCGTCAAGGACGAGGGGGAGCTCACCCGCATCCTCGGGGCGACGCGGCTCGCCGACGAAGCCCTGCGCCAGACCCTCGAAGCCGGCGTGGTGGGACGCAGCGAGCGGGAGGTGGCATTGGAGCTCGAGTTCCGCATGCGCCGCCTGGGCGCGGAGGCCCCGAGCTTCGAGTCGATCGTGGCGGCGGGCCCCCACGGCGCCCTCCCGCACGCCCGGCCCCGCGAGGAGACGATCCCCGCGGACACCCTGCTGATCGTCGACTGGGGCGCGTTGCTCGACGGCTACTGCTCGGATTGCACGCGCACATACGCCACGGGGGAGGGCCTCTCCGACCAGGAGCGCGAGGCCTACGCGACCGTGCTCGCGGCCCAGCTCGCCGGCCTGGAGGCGGTGCGCCCCGGGATCAGCGGCCGCGACGCCGACGCCGCCGCACGCGAGGTGATCGAGCGGGCGGGGCTCGGTGAGCGCTTCGGGCACGGCCTCGGACACGGGGTCGGCCTGGAGGTCCACGAGGCACCGCGCCTGGCGCGCAAGGAAGCGGACGGCATGCTGCGGGCGGGCAACGTCGTTACGATCGAGCCCGGCGTGTACATCCCCGGTGCGTTCGGCGTGCGGATCGAGGATCTCGTCGCGCTCGGAGTGTCGGGGAACAGGATCTTCACGAGCCTCTCCAAGGAGCTGACCGTCGTCGAATGACCGCGCGCGCCAAGCTGTACTGGTTCCCGGCGTCCCACCCGGCGATGGCCGTGAAGGCGATGCTCGAGCTCAAGGGGGTCCCGTTCGAGACCGTCGAGATCCTTCCGGGCGGCCAGCGGATCCACCTGCGGCTGGCGGGCTTCCGCGAGGGCACGGTGCCGGCGCTGAAGCTCAACGGCCGGCGCGTGCAGGGCTCGCTGGCGATCCCCCGGGCGCTGGAGCAGGTCTCGCCCCAGCCGCCGCTGTACCCCGCCGATCCCGGCCTGCGCGGCCGCGTCGAGGAGGCCGAGGCGTGGGGCGAGCGCGAGCTCCAGAACGCTCCCCGCCTGCTGATCCGCTGGGGGCTCTCCCATGACGGCGACCTGCGCCGCTGGTTCGCGGAGCAGTCGGGCATGCCAGCCCCGGGCCTCGCGGCCCACACGTCCGTGCCGGTGGCCCGCTATTACGCGCGGGCGATCGGCGCCGACGAAGCCGCCGCCCGGCAGGCGCTCACTCAACTGCCCGCGATGCTCGATCGCGTCGACGCGCTGCTCGCCGACGGGACGCTGGCGACCAGCCCCCCCAACGCCGCGACCCTGCAGATCCTCGCCAGCGTCCGCGCGATCGACGCGTTCGCCGACCTGCAGCCCCTGAGTGCCGGCCGGCCCGCCACGCGCGCGGCCCACGAGCTGTTTCCCGACTACCCGGGGCCGGTGCCGTCCTTCGTCCCGCCTGCGTGGCTGGATGAGCTGCCCGCGTCGGCAAGGGGGGCCACCTCGGCGAGCTGAGCGCCACGCGCTCGCACTTGTGTGTTTGCCGCAAAGTGCGGCGTTTTCTTTCACAAGGGCTTGACATCGATCCCGTAACTGGGTTATTCGAGCCACTACCAAGCGATTGGGCAGGGGGAGAGTGCTTTCCCGGTCGTTCTGAGCGGTCGTCTCTTGCTTTTCTCAAGCGAAGCCGGCACGCATATGCCTGCCTGCTCGCGCCTTCGGCGGGGACGGCCGGGCTCGTTGTGCGTGGACAAGTTCAGTCGCCTCGCCACGAACCACTGGAGGGAAGATGAATATGAAGCGTCTCATCGCGCTGGGGGTTGGAGTCCTCCTCGCGTTTGCCGTGACGCCCGCGCTTGCGTGGGGCATGGGGACGGAAAAAACGATTATGGTGTTCAGCGAAGCGTCGAATTCGCTGTGCGTGAACCCCACCTACTTTCCGAACCCGGCAGTCGAATACTTCAAACCACTGGAACCCCCCACGACCGGGCCGTTCCACGAGGAACCACCCTACTGCGCATCGACGCCCACCCACCCGATCACCGAAGGCGGGCTTGCGGGCGGGCCGTCGGGCTTCAAATACGGCGCCAATCCCCTATATGGCGCGTCGATAGCGGGAGGGACCTGGGTGTCTCCCTACCCAGGCGCAAAATCGAGCCACGTGCCGGCCTACTACGTCTACGACGCCGAGTTTGAAATACCGTGCACGCCCGAAGCCGCGGCCATGAAGGGCCAGTTCCTGGCCGACAACGCCGCGGCCGCATACCTGAACGGCAAATGGCTTGCGCATGACGAACTGAATAATTCTCCGACAGCGAAAAACTTCGTCATGCCGACGGCATTCGCGGGCGTGCCTGGCCCAGGCCTTAACATCCTGCAGTTCGTCGTGCTGGATCAGACGGAACCGTACACGGGGCTCGACTTCAAAGCGATCATCAAATACAAGTGCAAAGAAATCCGCTGGGAAAAAGTGGGAACGGAAAAGGAGCAGACGATCTCCTGGGGGAAACTGACTTTCACCACACCCGTCGGGCCCGTCACCTGCAAGAAGTCGGACGCCGGGAACATCTGGAACCCGAAGAAGGGCAACGGACTCGACGAAACGGTCTTGTTCGACCTGTATGAGTGCTCCGCAGAAGAATGCCCGAAAGGCGTCGAAGTCACCGCGTCGGGGCTGCCGTGGAACACGGAACTCGAGGAAGTCAGCGGGGTGATTCGAGACAAGATGACGGGCGTGGCCCTGTCGGTCGACTGCGAAGGACGCGTCTTCAACTTCGCGGGAGAACTCACACCGAAGGTCGTCAAGGCGACGAAAAAAACCCCGGGCATAGACGAATTCGATGCAGGCTCAGGCGGCCTGCAGTCGACTGAAGGAACCGGCTTCGAACTGAAGGTCGCAGGCAAGGACAACATGGCCGGCTTCCTGAACCTCGAACCGATCGGCGCGACGAGCACGTCGATCAAGCCGTCGAAAGAAGAAAAGACGGCCGAAAAAGCAGTGCTGAAGGAAGAAAAGGTCGACGAAGCCCGCAACAAAAAAGAAGCTCCGAGACTCGAAAAAGAAGGCGAAGAAAGGGGCGAGTAGGAACGTCATTGATCACCTAACGGCCTCCCGCTGAGGCGGGGGCCATGATCGGGAGCCGGCGGGCCGTTGGATGTCCCGCTGGCTCCCTCGCGTTTTCCCCGCGCTGGAGGCCGTGGGTCGGGGCCCCGCCCGGAGCACGCACCAGCTCCGAGCTTGACGAGTGCTTGGAGCGGCGAGCGAACCGTCGTGTCGCCGGGCGCAGCGACCGCGTGGAGGCCCTCGGAGAGGGAGATCCCGCGGCGGCGCTGGTCCCCGCGCTAGTTGCAAGGCTCTGGCGGACACCTGAGAGGGTGCGCTAAGGGGTTCGAACCCATTTCGATGTGGTCCGCCACGGATGGCCGAGGCCGTCGGATCGTCAAGGCTTGCGGCACTCCACGAAGGAGGCCTGCTCCCATTCTGCATTCCAGGTACCGCCGCGCGCATCTCTGGCCGACAGGCTTGATGGCGTGTGTTGCGCTGGT
>DATJBO010000136.1:0-8678 GCA_035515315.1 Solirubrobacteraceae bacterium | reverse complement strand
GCGCCGGGAGGGGCCGCAGGTGAGCGCCCCAGACGGCGCGGCCGGGGGGGTCGCGCAGCAGCCGAACGGATCGGGCGCCGCCCGTGCGGGAGGGCGCTCGCTTGAGGGCGAAAAGGCACAGCGGATCATCGACGCCATGCGCTCGAGCGTGGCTCGGCGCGGCAGCGCGGGCTCGACCTTCGACCACGTGTCCCGCGAGGCGGGCGTGTCGCGGGGGCTGCTGCACTACTACTTCGGCACCAAGGAGCAGCTGCTCGCGGAGACCGTGCGCCGTGACTGCGAGCTCCGCCTGGAGCGGCTGGAGGGCCAGCTGTCGACCGCCAAGACCTCCGACGACTTCATCAGCCTGTTGCGGGAGGTCCTGCAGGAGACGGTCGCCGAGGACGCGGAGTTCATCACACTCATCTTCGAGCTGTTCACACTTTCGCGTCGTAACCCGGAGATCGCAGCCGAGTACGCCGATCTGATCCGGCGCACGCGAGAGCACGTGGCGCGAATGCTCGCGGCGGCCGAGCGCGACGGGGTGCTGAGGCTTCACGAGGAGCCGGAGGCGGTCGCCGAGATCCTGTTCTCGCTCGGTGACGGCATCGCCCTGCGGATGCTGAGCGAGCCGGGACGCGACTACACCGCCACGATGCGTGCGGCTGTCAGTTGCGCACGCGCGCTGCTGAGCGATTAACCCCCTCAAAGCCCGGCTGGCACCCCCCCTATAATCGGCTGCCGATGCCGATCTATGAGTACAGGCGTCCCGATGGGACGACGTTCGAGATACAACAGTCCTTCAGTGACGCCGCGTTGACGACCGACCCCGAGAGCGGCGTGTCGGTGGAACGCGTGCTGCACGCTCCGGCCGTTCACTTCAAGGGGAAGGGCTTCTACAACACCGACTACGGCAAGCGCAACCGGGGACGCTCGAGCAGCGACGGCGATTCCGGTGACGGCCCCGGCGCGAGCGAGAGCTCCTCCTCGTCTTCGAGTTCGGAGAGCTCCTCCAAGCCCGCCACCGACGGCAAGGCCGGCAGGGACAGCTCCACCGGCAAGGACAGCTCCACCGCCAAGGACCAGAAAACGGTCACGGCCGGCAGCTGAGCCGGCTCCGGCTGCTAGCGCTGGCCCCGGCGCTCAGCCCGCCAGAAAGCGTGCGACGGCGGCCCGGCGTGCGGCTTCGGAGACGGTCAGGCCCGCTTCGCCGGAGGGCAGCGTGATCGCACCGGTGGGATTCAGGACCCTGGTGGGGGGCGTTCCTCCGATCGACAGCGCCGCGAACAACGCGAGCAGTTCGGGGCCGCTCATGTCGGAGATGATCGCCGGCGGCGCGTTCCACGCGATCAGCGGCATCCGCAGGAAGCTCGAGGGGGACAGCAGGCGCGACTTCATGTCGTTGAACAGCACCTGCTGGTGCTGCTCGCGCTGGATGTCGGTCTCGTTCGGCTCGCACAGGTTCTTGCGGGTGCGCGCCAGCGCCAGCGCCTGCTTGCCGTCGAGGTGGTGTGTCCCAGCGCGCAGCCTCAGGGTGTAGCCCCCGTTGCGGAACCCCCCGTTGATCTTCGAGACCACGCACCCGCCCGTGTAGGTGATGCCTCCCATCGCGTCGATCAGCTGGGGGAAGTTTTCGAAGTTCACTTCCACCAGATGGTTGATCGGGATCCCAAGCCAGTGCTCGAGTACCGAGATCGACAGCGCCGGGCCGCCGAAGGCGTGGGCGGCGTTGACCTTCTGCAGGCCGTGCCCGGGGATCGCCACGACCGTGTCGCGCGGGATCGACAGGCGGGCGGCGTGCCCGCCGCCCGTGCGGATCAGCAGGATCGTGTCGGAGCGTCCCGGACCCGTCTTTTCAGCGCCAGGTTCCCGGCTGTCCTTCTGACGCCGGTCGGACCCCAGCACGAGGATCGTGCTGGTCGAGGTCAGCGGAAAGCCCGCGGGGGCCAGCACGGCGTCGACATCCCCCGGCGGGGAGGTGCGCTCGAAGTGCGAGCTGAGCAGGAAGAGCACAACCGACAGCGCCACCCATCCGAGGACCACCGCGCCGAGGATCAGCAGGATCCGTTTGGGCGTCGCCCACCGCCGCCAGCCCTCGCGCGCGGCTGCGCCGGGCGCTCCCGCGCGGGAGCGGGGGGTGGACAGCACGCGCGCCCCCGAGGCGTCCGCCGACTGCCCCCCGCGTTCCGGGATGAGCCTGCGGCGGGCGCGATAGCGGGTGTACCGCGGGGGTTCTTCGTGGTGCTCTTCAGGCATCCCGGGGCGAACGGCCGCAGCCTATATTTGCGCGATGACCCACCCCGGGGCGCCAGTTGGGCAGCTGGTCGTGTGTCCCACCCCGATCGGCAACCTCGACGATGTGACCCTCCGCGTCCTGTCGACGCTCGCCCGGGCCGACGTGGTCGCGTGCGAGGACACCCGCCGCACCGGGCGCCTGCTCGAGCGCCACGGGATCCGCCGGCCGCTGGTGAGCTACCACGAGCACAACGAAGCCGCGCGCACGCCCGAGCTGCTCGCACGGATCGCCGAAGGCCGGCTGGTGGCGCTTCTCAGCGACGCGGGCACCCCCCTGGTCGCCGACCCCGGCCACGTGCTCGTCCAGGCGTGCATCCGCGAGGGCCTGCACTTCGAGGTGCTGCCGGGGCCGAGCGCCGTGGTGACCGCACTGGTGGTGTCGGGGCTGGCGAGCGCGAGGTGGCGCTTCGTCGGCTTTCTGCCACGGCGTCGGGCCGAGCGTGAGCAGCTGCTCGCGGGATGCGGCGAGACGGTGGTGGCGTTCGAGTCCCCGCAGCGGCTGCCCTCGACGCTGGAGCTGATCGCGCGCGGGGAACCGGGGCGGACGCTCGCCGTCTGTCGCGAGCTCTCAAAGCTCCACGAGGAGGTCCTGCGAGGAAGCGCGGCCGAGCTGGCGGAGCACTTCGCCGGCGCCGCCCCACGGGGTGAGATCGTGCTCGTCTGTGCACCCGCCGAGCGCGCGGCAGGCGCCGACGCCGAGGCCGCGCTCGCCGCGCTGCAGGAGCTCATCGACGCGGGCGCGCGCCCGCGGGCGGCGGCCGGGGCGCTGGCGCGCGTGACCGGGCTGGGGGCGAACGAGCTGTACCGCGCGCTCACCCGCAAGTGACGCTGATGCCCGCCGCGGGCTCCTCGACCCTCGCTCCCGGCTTGCCCGGCGCTCGTCCGGGCGTTCGTCCCGGCGTTCGTCCCGGCGTTCGTCCGCGGGGCGCTGGTGCGGGGTAGCCTGCAACGCACGGAGCCGCCGTGTCCTTCTACGTCACCACCCCGATCTACTACGTGAACGCCGAGCCCCATCTCGGTCACGCCTACACCACCATCGCCGCCGACGTGATGGCCCGCCACCACCGCCAGCGGGGCGAGGAGGTGTTCTTCCTGACGGGCACCGACGAGCACGGGGAGCCCGTCGCCGACGCCGCCCACGCGCTCGGGGTGACCCCGCAGGAGCTCGCCGATCGCAACGCCGAGCGCTTCCGGGCGCTCGCCCCGCGGCTGTCGGCGAGCAACGACTTCTTCATCCGCACGACCGATCCCCAGCACGAAGCCGAGGTCCAGGAGATCCTCACCAGGGTGCGCGACAACGGCTTCGTGTACGAGGGCATCTACGAGGGCTGGTACTGCCCGCGCTGCGCCGACTTCAAGGCGGACAACGAGATCGATCCCGGCAACCTGTGCCCGATCCACCACACCGAGCTGACCCGAGAGCGAGAGGAGAACTACTTCTTCCGGCTGTCGGCCTTCCAGGAGCCGCTGGAACGGCTGTACGCCGAGCGGGACTCGTTCGTGAGTCCCGTCACGCGGCGCAACGAGGCGCTCGCGTTCATCCGCTCGGGGCTCCGCGACGTTCCCCTCACCCGCAAGCGGCTGCGCTGGGGGGTGCAGGTCCCGTGGGACCACGAACACGTCTTCTACGTGTGGTTCGACGCGCTGCTGAACTACGTCTCCGCGCTGTCCTACGCGCGCGAGGGGGAAGACCTGTTCGAGCGGCTGTGGCCGGCGAGCTACCACCTGATCGCGAAGGACATCCTGCGCTTCCACGCGGTGTACTGGCCGGCGCTGCTGATGGCCGCCGACATCGAGCTCCCCGAACACATCTTCGTGCACGGCTACCTGCTGATGGACGGGGAGAAGATGAGCAAGTCGCTGGGCAACGTGCTGGACCCGTTTGCGGTGATCGACCGCTTCGGCGCCGACGCGCTGCGCTTCTATCTGCTGCGGGAGGTGCCGTTCGGCCAGGACGGCTCGGTGTCAACCGCCTCCTTCGAGGTGCGTTACGAGACCGAGCTGGCCAACGAGCTCGGCAACCTCGCCTCGCGCACGATCGGCATGCTGTGGCGCTACCGCGACGGAGACGTGTGCGACGGCGAGATCGACGCGGGGCTGGCCGACGACTTCGAGGGCTTGGTGGAGCAGCTGTGCGCCCACCTCGACCGCGCCGAACTGACCCAGGCGCTCGACCTCGTCTGGCAGCGCGTCAGGAGGCTCAACCGCTACGTCGAGGAGCGGGCCCCGTGGACGCTGGCGAAGGACGCCGACCGCGCACAGGAGCTCGACCGGGTGCTGCGCACGCTCGTCGAGGGACTCCGCTCCGTGACGGTGCTGCTGTGGCCGTTCATCCCCACCAGCGCCGAGCGTCTGCTGGCGGCGCTGGGCGCCCCCGAGCAGGCGCTCTCGCAGGCGCCGCTGGGTGCCGGCCACGTACGGCACGTGGAGGAGCTCGCCCCGCTGTTCCCCAAGGACGTCGAGCCCGCCCAGGCGTGAGCGGCCGCCGGGCGGCGGCGCACCGATGATCGACTCACACACCCACCTGGACCTGTGCGAGCCGTCCAACGCCGAGCTCGTGGCGGCCGCGGAGCAGGCCGGAGTGACGCGGATCCTCACGGTCGGCATCGACGGCGCCTCCTGCCGTGCGGCGCTGGCCGCCGCCGAGGACTTCCCGCAGGTCTACGCGGCGATCGGCAGGCACCCCAACTCCGCCCGCGGCTTCGACGACGCCGACCTCGCCGAGCTGCGGGCACTGGCGGCCCACGGGCGATGCCTGGCGATCGGCGAGACGGGCCTCGACTTCTACCGCGACTACGCCCCCCGCAGCGACCAGCACCGCGCCTTCTCGGCCCAGATCGCGCTCGCCGCGGAGCTCGGCAAGCCGCTCGTGATCCACACCAGGGAGGCGGCCCGCGAGACGCTCGAGCAGCTCGCCGCCGAGGCCGAGGGGGTGGAGGTGGTGATGCACTGCTTCTCGATGCCCGAGCAGCTCGAGCAGTGCCTGGAGCGCGGTTACTGGATCTCGTTCGCGGGCAACGTCACCTACCCGAGCGCCCGGGAGCTCGCGGCTGCCGCCGCGCGCGTGCCGAAGGACCGGCTGCTGGTCGAGACCGACGCCCCCTACCTGTCCCCCCAGGCGGTCCGCAAGCACCGCAACCAGCCCGCCTTCGTGGCCCACACCGTGCGCTTCCTCGCCGAGCTGCGGGGCGAGGACGAGGCGCTGCTCGGCGGGACGCTGGAGCAGAACGCCGCGCGCCTGTTCGGCTGGACATGAGCCGCTCCGGGGCTGCGCCGGCGCAGCCGAGCCTGCGGCGACTTCAGCGCTTCGGCGTGCGCCCCGACCGGGAGCTCGGGCAGAACTTCCTGATCGACTCCAACATCCTCGGGGTGATCGGTCGCCAGGCCGCGCTGCGGGCGAGCGACACGGTTCTGGAGGTCGGGGGCGGCCTGGGCGTGCTCAGCGAGTACCTGGCGGACCGCGTCGCGCACCTGCACGTGGTCGAGGTCGACGAGCGCCTGCGGGAGGCGCTGCAGGACGCCCTCGCCGGGCGCACCAACGTGTCCCTGTGGTGGGCCGACGCGATGCGGCTCGACCTGGACGCGCTCGAGCCCCCGCCGGTCAAGGTGGTGGCCAACCTCCCGTACGGGATCGCCGCGGGCTTCGTGCTGCGGTCGATCGAGGAGCTGCCGGGCGTGGGCCTATGGGTGGTGATGGTCCAGCGCGAGGTCGGCGAGCGGCTCGCGGCCGGTCCGGGGACCGCCGCCTACGGCGTGCCCTCCGTGCTCGCCCAGCTGGCCTGCGGGGTGCGCGTCGTGCGCGCGATCCCGCGCAGCGTGTTCTACCCCGCCCCCAACGTCGACTCCGTGCTGGTGCGGCTCGAGCGCCGGGCGGACCCGCACGCGGCCCCGGGCGGTCGCGCCGAGCCTCGCGACCTGCGCGCGCTCGTGGCCGCCGGCTTCGCCCACCGGCGCAAGACCCTGGCCGGCTCGCTGCGCCTCGTGGCCGGCGCCGACGGCTCGCCGGGATGGGAGCGCGAGCGGGTGCAGCAGGCACTCGCCTCGATCGGGCTGGCGCCGGACGTGCGCGCGGAGCGCATCTCCCCGGAGCAGTTCCTCGAGCTGGCCCGGGCGCTGGAACCATGAGCCTGCTGCGCACGCTGGCCCCCGCGAAGGTCAACCTCGGGCTGTTCGTGGGACCCGTTCGAGCCGGTGACGGCCGGCACGAGCTGGTCAGCGTGATGCAGTCCGTCTCCCTCGCCGACGAGCTCAGCCTGGAGCCGGGCACGGACGGCAACAGCGGCGACGAGATCGTGTGCCCGGGCCTGCCGGGCCCAGCCGAGGAGAACCTCGCCGGGCTCGCGCTCGCGCGCTTCCGCGAGGCGAGCGGCTGGCGCTCGCCGCCGGTTCGCCTGCGGGTGGACAAGCGGATCCCGCTGGCGGCGGGGCTGGCCGGTGGCTCCGCCGACGCGGCCGCGACGCTGAGGCTCGCCGCCCGCGCCTCCGGGGTGCAGGACCGAGCCCTGATGCTCGAGCTGGCCGCGCAGCTGGGGGCGGACGTGAGCGCCCAGCTGCGCCCGGGGCGATGGCTGACGGGCGGGGCGGGGGAGCAGCTCGAGGAGCTGCCCGCGCCGGCGGGCGAGCTCGGGTTCCTGCTGCTTCCCTTCACGCAGGGGCTCTCTACGGGCCGCGTTTACGAGCAGGCGGACCGGCTCTCCGCGCCGAGGGCGCCCGCCGAGCTCGAGCGGCTGCGCCGTGCGCTGCGAGAGCAGCTCGCCGCCGGGGCGCCGCTGCCCGAGGACCGGGGGCTGCTGGGCAACGACCTCCAGGCCGCCGCGATCTCGCAGTGCCCGGAGATCGAGGGGGCGCTCGCCGAGGTCCGCGCGGCGGGGGCCGATCACGCCTTCGTGAGTGGCTCGGGACCGACGGTCGTCGGTCTCTTCTGCGGAGCCGGCGCCGCGGCCGCGCTCGCGCGCGCCGGCAGGGCGCTGGGCTCGCGCTGCCCGCGCGTGATCGCGTGCACGCCCGTCGACGAGCGCGCGGGTGCCGTGCTCGCCGGCCCGTGAGTCGCCCCGCGCTCGCGCGGCCACGCCCGGGCGCGACGGCTGCGTGCGCAACAATCTGGCGCGGAAGGCCGCATGAGTAGAACGATCGTCAACGAGCTCGTCCTGGGCGCCGCCGGATTTCTCGGGTTCTGCCTGTACATCGCGTACATCCTGATCCCGGCCTGGACGTCCTACTCGCGCATGTGGGAGCGCCTGGCCGCCACCGTGCTGTCGTTCTACGTGCTCGGGGTGCTGGTCGGCCTCGGGGCCGGCGCCGCCCTCGCGGCCGTCTACTTCTGGGGCTGACCCCGGCGACGTGTCGGACCTCGCGGCGCTCGAGGCGATCACCGAGGCGGTCGAGTCGGGAGCGGGCCTCCCGGAGGTGGTCCGCGCGGCCGCCCGCGCGCTCGACGCGAGCCTGGCGGTGACCGACGCGACCGGGGCGACGCTGGCCGTCGCGGCCCGCTCCCCGGCCGAGGAGCGCACGCTGCTGTCCCAGGGCGACGGCGTCGAGAGCGCCCCCCTGCGGGTCGCCGACAGCGTCGTGGGCACGCTCCACATGCGCGCCAAGAGCGAGCCGAGCGCACCGATGCGCCGCTTGCTGCTGACGATGATCGCCTCGGAGGTCGAGCGCGTGCGCGCTCCGGAGCGGATCTCCGAAACCGCCTCCGCGGATTTTCTGCGGGCCGTGCTCGCACGCGGGCTGAGCGCCGAGGAGATCGCGGTGCGTGCCAGCGACCTGTCGGTGTCGATCGAGGACGGAGCCAGCATGATCGTCGCCCGCGCCCACCCCCAGACCCCGACCGACGAGGGCTGGCGGGGACGCGTGCGGGCGGTGGCGGAGCGGGGCGCCCGGGCGGTCGCGAGCCACTCGATCGCGGCCCTGTCGGAGCGCGAGGGGATGGCCGGGGCCGAGGTGCTGGTGCTGGTCCCGGGCGACGAGGACGTGCTCGCGGCACGCGCCGCCGACGCCGTCCTGCGCGAGATGCAGGCAACGCTTCCCGGCTACACGTTCGCGCTCGGCCGCAGCCGCGTGACCCGCGAGGCGGGCGAGCTGCCCCGCGCCGCCAGCGAGGCGTTGCTGGCCGCCAACGTCGCCCAGGGCTCCCGCGAGGACGCCGCCCTGGCGTTCGAGCAGACGGGGGCCTACCGGCTGCTCCTCTCGACGATGAGCGAGAACCCCTCGGAGCTGCAGCGCTTCTACGAAGAGACGGTCGAGCCGCTCGTGTCCTACGACGAGCAGTACGAGACGGACCTGGTGCTGACGCTGGAGACGTTCCTCGAGGCCGACGGCAACGTGGCGGGCACCGCCCAGCGCCTGTTCACCCACCGCCACACGATCTACTACCGCCTCGAGCGTGTCCGCGAGCTGTGCGGCCT
>DATJBO010000135.1:0-7002 GCA_035515315.1 Solirubrobacteraceae bacterium | reverse complement strand
CGAGTGCATCGAGTTGACGCTGTAGGTCTGCGCCGTGCAGCCCTCGATGTAGTTCACGTCCGAGCCCTCGTCGGCGATGATCAGCGTGTGCTCGAAGGTGCCCTCGCCGGCGCCCTCCATGCGGAAGTAGGCCTGCAGCGGCAGGTCGACCTTGACGCCCTTGGGCACGTACACGAACGAGCCGCCCGACCACACGGCGCCGTGCAGGGCCGAGAACTTGTTGTCCTGGGGCGGCACGCACTTGTTCATGAAGTAGCGCTGCACCAGCTCCGGGTAGCGGGTGATGGCGGTGTCCATCGAGCAGAACAGGATCCCCTGCTTGGCGTACTCCTCCTTGAGGCCCTCGTACACCGGCTCCTGGCGCCACACGCCCACCACGCCGGCGAGGTGCTCGCGCTCGGCCTGCGGGATGCCGAGGTCCTCGTAGGTCTGCTTCATCTCCGCCGGGACCTCGTCCCAGCTGTTGTAGCGCCCGGCCGTCGGCGGTGAGTAGAGCACGAGCTCGTCGAGGTTCAGACCACTGAGGTCCGGGCCCCACGTCGGGATCGGCTTGCGTTCGAAGATCTCCAGCGAGCGCAGCCTTTTCTCGGCCATCCAGTCGGGCTCCCCCTTGATCTTCGAGAGCTCGCTGATCACCTCGCGGGAGATCCCCTGGCGCGCGCGCAGCTGGCCCTGCTCGTCCTCCACGATGGGGCTGGGCTTGGCGATCTTGGTGCTCTCAACTGTGGCCATTTGGGGTCCTCAGATGGGGGGTTTGCGAATCCTGTGCTCCGAAGTAGGAATTCTACCGCGAGTTTACCCGGAGCCTCAGGTGCTCAAGCGGGCCAGGCGTGCTCAAACCGGCCAGGCGTGCTCAAACCGGCCAGGCGTGCTCAAACCGGCCAGGCGTGCTCAAACGGGCCAGGCGTCGTCGCCGGTGACCGCCTCCCGGACCGCCTTCAGGCCGAGCAGCGCGCACTTGCGCCGGGTCGCCGAGATCGGGATCCCGAGCAGCTCCAGCAGCCAGTCGGCCCCGAGCTGGCCGGCCTCGGACAGCTCCATGCCTTTCAGCTCCTCCGAGGAGATCGACGCGGCGGCCTGCGAGATCGCGCAGCCGTGACCGTGGAAGCGCAGGTCGGCAATGCGGTCGTCCTGCACCCGGATGTGGACACCCAGCTCGTCCCCGCACAGGGGGTTGTGCTCGAAGGCCTCGAGGTCGTGGGGCTCGAGCTCCCCGAAGTTGCGGGGGTGCTTGTAGTGGTCGAGGATGTAGTCGCGGTAGAGGTCGTCCATCAGCCCACCCGCGCCGGGGAGGTCCCCTCGAGCGAGAACACCTCGCGGGCGCCGTGAAGCGCGTCCAGCAACGCCTGTACGTCGCCCGGCTCGTTGTAGACGCCCACGCTGGCACGCGCGGTCGCGGTAACACCCAGGCAGCGCATCAGCGGCTGCGCGCAGTGATGCCCGGCGCGGATGCACACCCCGTGGCGCGCGACCAGCTCGGCCACGTCGTGGGGGTGGATCCCCTCGACCGTGAACGACGCCAGTCCGCCGCGGGACTCCGTGCCCGGAGGCCCGACGACGCTCACGCCCGGCACCTGCGAGAGGCCCTCGAGAAGCTGCTCGGTGAGCTCGCGCTCGTGCTCGCGGACCCGGCTCATGTCCAGCGCGTCGAGGTACTCGACGGCGGCCGCCAGGCCCACGGCCTCGGCGATCATCGGGGTGCCCGCTTCGAACTTCCACGGCAGCTCGTTCCAGATGGCCTCCTGGAAGTCCACCGAGGCGATCATGTCCCCGCCCGTGAGGAAGGGGGGCATCCGCTCGAGGACCTCGCGGCGCCCGTGGAGCACCCCGATCCCGGTCGGCCCGAGCGCCTTGTGGCCGGTCCAGGCGTAGAAGTCGGCCCCCAGGGCGTCCACGTCGACGGGCATCTGCGGGACCGCCTGGGCCCCGTCCACGAGTGTGACCGCCCCGGCCTCGCGCGCCCGGCGGACGATCTCGGCCACAGGGTTGATCGTGCCCAGCACGTTCGAAACGTGGGCGAAGGCGACCATCCGCACGTCGCCCCGGGCAAGCTCCTGCTCGAGCTGCGCCAGCGACAGCCGGCCGTGCTCGTCCACCTCCAGATAGCGCAGGCTGGCTCCCCGCTCGCGGCACAGCACCTGCCACGGGACGATGTTCGCGTGGTGCTCCATCTGCGTGACGAGCACCGCGTCGCCCGGCCCCACGTTTGAGCGGCCCCACGAATAGGCCACGAGGTTGATCGCCTCGGTCACGTTCTTGGCGAAGATCGTGACCTGCGCCGCGGCACCGGCGAAGGCGGCGATCCGCCCCCGGGCGCCCTCGAAGGCCGCGTCGGCCTGCTGGGCCAGCTCGTAGACCCCCCGGTGGACGTTGGCGTTGCGCTCGCGCAGGTGGGCGGCCTGGGCCTCGATCACGACCTGCGGCTTCTGCGATGTGGAGCTCGAGTCCAGGTACACCAGCGGCTTTCCCGCGAACTCCCGCGTGAAGATCGGGAAGTCGTCCCGCACCCCGAGGCCGTGGCCCGCCTGCGGACGGTGCTCAGCGGCTCGTGGCATAGGTCTCGATGTCCTCCCGTGCGCGGGCCAGCTTGTGCCCGAGCTTGTCCCGCACCAGCTCCTGCAGGGGCTCATCGGCGAGCTCGCCGATCAGCGGCTCGAAGAAGCCCTCCACGATCACCCGCACGGCCGTCGGCCGGTCCAGCCCCCGCGACTGCATGTAGAAGATCGCCGCCTCGTCGAGCTCCCCGACCGTGCCACCGTGGGAGGCGGACACGTCGTCGGCGGATACGAGCACGGAGGGGATCGCGTCGATCCGGGCCTTCGGCGAGAGCATCATCGAGTGGATCTGCAGGTAGGTGTGGGTCTGCTGGGAGCCGGGGTCGATCTGGATCAGCCCCTCGAAGCTCGCCCGGCTCTCGCCGGTGGCGATCCCCCGCCAGTGCACGTCGCCCTCGGACGGCCCTGTCTCGTGGAGGTCGACCGCGAACAGGTCCAGGTGCTCGTGCTCCTCGGTGAAGAACATTCCCCGAAAGGCCATCTCGCCGCCCTTCTCCGACACGGCCAGCTCGAGGTGCTGGCGCACCAGGTGCCCCCCGAGCAGCGCCGGCAGCCAGTGGCAGTAGGCGTCCCGTCCCACCCCGACGAAGCGGGTGGACACGTCGTAGACCTCGCCCGTGCCCCAGTCCTGCACCTGCGCCAGCCGGCAGCGGGCGCCGTCCTGCAGGTACATCTCGAAGGCTCCCGCGTGCAGGGCCTGGCGCTCGCCGTCGGGGTACTCGTCGAAGTCCTCGGCGAGGTCGTACTCGTGCACGGCGAACTCGCTGCCGGTGGCGCCCACGACCAGCGTGCGGCCGAACTGCGCCACCCCGGGGCGGTCGATCGCGTAGACGATCTCGAAGGGGTCCTCGACGGCCAGTCCCTCCGGCACGTACAGGAAGGCCCCGTCGCGCCAGAAGGCGGCGTTGGCCGCCTCGAGCTTGTGGCGGTCGATCGGCAGGCGCCGGGAGTACCAGCGCGAGGCGAGCTCGGCGTGCGCTTGGAACGCCTCCTCCAGCGAGCACAGGATCACGCCCCGCTCGGCCAGCCCCGGGTCGAGCTCGACGCTCACGATCCCGTCCGCCCCCTGCACCAGGCGCCCCGCGCGCGAGCGCTGCGGCAGGGTGCGTGCGACCACGTCGGGCAGCTGGCCACCCGGCGCCGTCGTGCCGGCGCCAGAGCCCTCCCGAGTGTCCTCCCCGAACGGCTCGAGCGCCTCGAGGTCGAGGCTCTGCAGGCTCGTCGTCCAGAAGCCCGAGCGCCGCCACACGGGCAGCTCCAGCCGCTCGTAGGCGGCCCGCGCCCGCTCGCGCAGCTGCTCGAGGCTGCTCCCGTCGCCCGCGCCGGCTCCCGCCAGCGCGTGGTAGAGGGTCGCCTCGCGGTGGCTGCCGGCCTTCACACGCACCGGCTCCTCGCCGCCGCCGTAGCCGCCGTCGGGTGTCCTGCGCAGCTCAGCCACGCCTGCGGCTCTGCCTCGCCGGGGTCGTCCCGGGCACCCGCTCAGACACCGTCGTCGCCGGCCAGCGCCGCCGCGCCCACCTCCTGGCGTATCTGGTCGTAGCCCTCGCGCTCGAGGCGCTCGACGAGCTCGACCCCGCCCTCCAGCACGATCCGCCCGTCCATCAGGATGTGGACGAACTGCGGCTGGACGTAGTGCAGGATGCGCTGGTAGTGGGTGATGATCAGGGCCCCGAGCCCCTGCTCGTCGTGCAGGCGCTGGACGCCCTCGGCGACGGTGCGCAGGGCGTCGATGTCGAGCCCCGAGTCGGTCTCGTCGAGGATCGCGATGTCGGGCTCGAGCATCGCCATCTGCAGGATCTCGGCGCGCTTCTTCTCGCCCCCGGAGAAGCCGTCGTTGAGGTGCCGCGAGGTGAACGAGCGATCCACGTCGAGCAGCTCCACGGCGTGCTGGAGGCGGGTGCGGAACTCCTTGACCTGGATCGGCTCCTCCTGTTTGGCGTTGATCGCCATGCGCAGGAAGTTGGCCACCGACACGCCGGGGATCGCGACCGGGTACTGGAAGGCCAGGAACAGGCCCGCCTTCGCGCGCTCGTGGGGCTCGGCCTCGGTGATGTCCTCGCCCTTGAAGGTGATCGTGCCCTCGGTGATCTCGTATGTGGGGTGCCCGAGCAGCGTGTTGGCGAGCGTCGACTTGCCCGAGCCGTTGGGCCCCATCAGCGCGTGGATCTCGCCGCGGCTGATGTCCAGGTCGACCCCCCGCAGGATCTCCCGCTCCTCGGTGCGCACGTGCAGGTCCCTGATCTCGAGGTCGGCCATGGCCCTCCTAGGCGGCGCCGCCCAGCGGCGCGATCTGTAGCGGTGAGGGCACCGGCCGGGCGACGGCCGGCGCCACGAGCAGGTCTGCCAGCGTCGTCTCGCGCAGGGTCTGCACGATCGACATCCGCACCCGCGTCCACAGCAGCTTGGTCGGGCAGATGTGGTCGGCGCCCGTCTCGCGCGAGCACACGATCGACCCGTCGGGCGCCTCGGAGATGCACTCGATCGGAGCGATCGAGCCCTCGAGCGCCTCGACGACCTCGGCCATCGTGATCTCGCGGGCGGGCCTGGCGAGCAGGTAGCCGCCGCGGGAGCCGCGCCGGGAGTCCACCAGGCCGGCCTTGCGCAGGCGCGCGGCGAGGTGCTCCAGGTAGGCGAGCGGGAGACCGTCGTTGGCGGCGATCTCCGCCAGCGGCACCGGCTCCTCACCGGCGCTGCGGGCGAGCTCCACCATCACGCGGATCCCGTACTCAGCCTTGGTCGAGAACATCATCGCTGGATTTCCTACCTGCGAGCTAGGGTATCAGCCGCCTGCTCGCGCTTCGGCCCGACGCCGGTTTCAGCCGCCGCCCGGAGAGGTTTCGCCCTGGAGCCTGGCGATGTCGTGGGCCAGTGCCTCGGGGGTGAGCTGTTCGGTCCCGTACACCACCCGCTGGCGGCCCTGGGCGTCGAGCAGCCTCACCTCCGCCGCGGTGGCGAAGGCTGCCCTGCCGGCGCTCCCCGGTACCACCCGGTACTGGCGCCAGATCCTCCGCAGCCGACCCGGCGGGCCGTCCAGGAACAGCGCCCGCCGGGACAGCGACACTTCGTCCAGGAAGCGCCTCACCGCCGCCGGTGGACTCGGGGACGGGCCGGCGTTCACGATCACCACCGGCACGGGGTGCCCGAGGTCGTCCAGGGCCCCCCGGATCTGCTCGGCGATCAGCACGCAGCTCGGACCGCAGCCGGGGTACAGGAAGGCGAGCACCACCGGCCTGCCGCGCAGGCTGCTGAGCGTCACGGTCCTGCCGCTCTCCTCGCGCAGGGAGAAGTCCGGCGCGGGCAGGCCCCCGAGCGGCAGCGCGGCGCCCTCGAAGCCCCCACCGGCGGAGCCGCTCCCGGCGGAGCCGCCCGCCGCCGGCGGGGAGGAGCCCTTGCCGCCCCCGGCGACGAGCGCCAGCACGAGCGCCAGCAGTCCCAGCAGGACCACGCCCGCGAGCAGGGTCGGCAGGCGCCGGGAGCGTCTCGGTGGCACGATCCGGAGCGTATGACAGCCCTTGGAAGCGCACATCCACAGGGCTATACTTTGTGAAGTTGGTAAATCCCGACCGTGGTTTAGGAGTTTTGAGTCGATGAGCGTCTCCGGTGCCGAGCTTCTACGTCGTGTCAAGAGCCAGATCGAGGAGGTCGACCCCGCCCAGGTCAAGGAGCTGATTGGGGAGGGCGTCACGATCGTGGACGTCCGCGGCAGCGAAGAGTTCGCCACGGGCCACCTCCCGGGGGCCAAGAGCATTCCCCGCGGGCACCTCGAGGCCCGCATCGACACCGCCGCCCCCAACCGCAGCGACGAGCTGATCCTCTACTGCCAGTCCGGCAACCGCTCCGCCTACGCCGCCCGCACCCTGCAGGAGGACCTCGGCTACGAGCACGTGCGCTCGATGACCGGCGGCATCACCCTCTGGAAGGACCGCGGCTACGAGGTCGAGGTCCCGCGCGCGCTCAGCGCCGAGCAGCGCGACCGCTACTCCCGCCACCTGCTGATCCCCGAGATCGGCGCCGAGGGCCAGCAGAAGCTGCTCGACGCCAAGGTGCTGCTGCTCGGTGCCGGCGGCCTCGGCTCGCCCACTGCCCTGTACCTGGCGGCCGCCGGCGTGGGCACGCTCGGCATCGTCGACGACGACGAGGTCGACCTCTCCAACCTGCAGCGCCAGGTGATCCACTCCACCCAGCGGATCGGGATCCCGAAGGTGGACTCGGCCGAGGAGTCGATCCACGCGCTCAACCCCGACGTGAACGTCGTCAAGTACAAGACCCGCATCGACGCCTCGAACATCGTCGAGATCATCCAGGGCTACGACGTGGTCGTGGACGGGGTCGACAACTTCCCCACCCGCTACCTGCTCAACGACGCCAGCGTGCGGCTGCGGATCCCGGTGGTGTCCGCCTCGATCCTCGGATTCGACGGCCAGCTGTCGGTGTTCAAGCCCTACGA
>DATJBO010000134.1:0-25065 GCA_035515315.1 Solirubrobacteraceae bacterium | reverse complement strand
GGCGGGCTCGCGCTCGAGCTCCCACAGGCGTCCGAAGTCCGCGGGCAGCTCGCGGGCCCGCTCGATCCCGGGATCACGCGGCGGGCCGAGACGTTGGAGCTCCTCCTCGATCGCTTGGCGGCGCATCACGTATTGGGCCTTCAGGAGGTCGCCCATGAGGTAGAGGTCACTACTTCACGTGCGGCAGTGCGATCAGCGAAGCCAACGAATTCATCAAGAACAAACTCCCCGGGCTGCTGGAAACGACCTACAAAGACATCCGCGCGAAGGCCACCACGGCCAAGGTCGTCGTGCTCGGCTACCCGAAGCTGTTCACAGCCGAAGGCAAGACGTGCAACGTCAACTTCCTCACCTCGGGCAACGAGAAGAAAATGAACCAGTCGGCCGAACTGCTCGACGGCGTCATCAAGGCGCGTGCAGAAGCCGCCAAATTCACCTTCGTGAACCCGACCGGTGCGTTCGAACCGCACGAGGTCTGCTCCTCGTCGGAGTGGCTCAACGGGCAGTCGAACCCTCTGGGCGAAAGCTACCACCCCAACGTCTCGGGGCAGGCCGAGTTCACGACCCTCATCGAGGGCGTCCTCTAGGCGCGCCAATGTCTCGCCCGCGGGACCTCGCGTCTCGCGGGCGGGGGACGCCTAGCCCGGGCCGGCGCCGCCTAGCCTTCGATCGTGACCAAGGTCCCGATCGGTGTGTACTTCCAGATCTTGGCGGCGGCTTCCAGCGGCAGCTCGACGCAGCCGAGGCTCTGGGGCGACCCGAACGACGCGCGATCGAAGTTGTGCAGCGCGTCGCCCCCGTTGAAGTAGCTGATCCACTTGATCCCGGGGTCTTCGTAATGGGAGCCGTCGGGGTTGGTGCCGCTCATCGTCCCTTCGGGGATGTGCTCGAACACGGGGTAGGTGCCCAGCGCGGTTTCCGCGCCCGAGATGCCGGTGTTGGCGGCCGAGGAGAGGATCGTGTGACCCGCGTGCCAGAGGGTGGCCGTCTCCGGAACTTCTCGGTGGACGTAGACGTAGCTATAGCCTTCGTGTAGGCGCTTGTGCGCGAGCCCGTCGTCCATCAGCCGCCGCCAGACGGTCGCCCCGGCGATCCCGTCGGCGGTCATGTCGTTGAGGTTCTCGAGCTTCATCACCGCGCCCCGCACGATCGTGTTCGGTTCACCGGCAGCCCACAGCGCCTTCAGCTGGTGGGGGGTGTTGTGATAGCGCCAGTGGAAGTGCCCCGGCGGGGGTTCCACGGCGGCCGCCACCTGCGCCCGCGCCGTCCGCCCGATCGGATGCCCGGACGGTTGCCACACCAGCGGGAGATATCCCTGCTCGGCGAGCAGCTGCTGCAGGCGCAGCATCGATCCCGAGGGAACCGTCCACTGGACCTGGCTGGTGGCTTCCAGCCCGGAGCCCGATCCCGAGGTGACGCTGACGCGGTGTGGAAGCGACATCTTCAGCTGCGAGCCCAGCGGCGCCCCGAACCCCGATGGCCGGAAGACCAGAGTGTGGGAGTCCGATTCCCTCCAGCGCCCGGGGGTGTAGGGGGACAGCCTTGGGTGGCGGTCGCCCAGCACTTCAGAGACGGGCTTTGAGAAGGTCAGGATGATCGCCCCCGACGGCGAGATTCTGCTCGACGGCGACGGGTAGGTCGCCATCACGGGATAGTGGGAGGGCGGAAACCAGCTGACGGGTGTCGATCGGCCGACCGACTCCCACGACCGCGGCGCCGCCGCCACCTGGACCGTTCCCGTCGGCGGCTGGGCTCCGAGGGACACCGAGCGTGTGCCGGGGTGCAGGGTCCGCCGCCGCAGCCCGCGTGGTCCGCGGTAGAGCACTTCCCGGACCGGTTCCTGGAAGGCGATCCGCACGTCCGAGCCGCCGGGGACCGTCATCCAGCGCTGGCTGACGGCGGCCACCGGAGTGGTGAGCGTCAGGCGGACCGTGTGTCGTTCCCCCAGCGCCCAGCCGATCCAGCCTGGCCGCTGGACCGTGACCAGCACCGTCAGGCGGGTGCCCGGGTGGAGCTTGCGCAGGGGCGTCAGACGCCCGTCCCTGACGGCGATCGGGATGCGTCTGCCGTCCGGGCCGAGCGCTTCGAGGTGCTCGATGGTTCCGCCGAGCGGCTTCACGTCGACGCGCGCGAGCGCGGAGGCGTCACGCGCGAGCGTCACGCCGGAGAGCACGAGCACCACCAACGCGAGCCCGATCACGAGCGCCAGGACGCCGAGCAGCGCCGCGATGACGGTGCGTCGCGGGCTCCGGGCGGGGGTGTAGTGGCGCTCAGGGGCTGCGACCGCCATCCGTAGGAAGGATACGACCGCCAACCCGCAGAAACGCTGCCAGGAGCGGGCCGCCGCCGGTTCGCGGCGGCCCGGGACTCTCTCGGAACGGCCTCAGGCGCGGTCCGGCCCTCACCGGCGAACGCTGCTAGGGCCGGCGTGGGTCAGTGGCTCACCGGGTCAGCGAACCCCGTCACAGGTGGGTCGGACCGGTGGGCCGTACGCCTCTACCACGCGCCGGGCGGGCCCCCGCCTCCCGGGGGCGGGCCCCCGTGGCCGGGTCCTTCCGGGTGGAAGGAGGAGTCGGCGGCGAACACGGTGGTTCCTTCCGAGGAGGAGGACACGATCACGTGGTCTCCGGCGGCGAGGGTCACGAGTGAGCTGCTCTTGCCGTCGAGGGTCACGCTCGAGCCGGAGGGGACCGTGAGCGTCACCGTCTTGTAGGCGACCGAGTCGGCTTCCTCGGTGACTTCGATGGTGCCTGCACCGGCGTCGACCGACTTGACCTTGCCGCTGTCGGTCGTGACCGTGATGAAGCCGTCACCTTTCTTGTTGAGCACGACGCTCTCGGAATGCACGGCGCCGTGGTCGCCGTGCGGCCCCGGCGGCCCGGGGGGAGCTCCCCCTTCACCGGTGCCGCTCGCCGTGGCATGACGGGTGGCGTGGTGGGTGGAGCTCTTCGTCTTCGTGCTGCCGGCCGCGAGCGCCGTCGCCACCGCGGCCAGCGCACACGCCCCGGCCACGCTGGCGACGAGGATCAACCTTCTTGGCATCTTCTACCTCCGTCTGGATCGTGAAGCGGCGCCGTCGGGCTCCGCCGTATCGAGTCCAGGCTGGGGCCGCGGCCTCACACGAGCGTTCGAGAAGTCTGTGAGTTCTGCGCGGGCCCTCCGCGCGGGCGCCACTGCCCGCCGCCATCACGGCTCTCCGGGCGCTGAGGGAACTTTCAGCCTTCGCGTAGGAAGCGCTTAGAGACGCCCTTCACGATGTGGGGCGTGTCGTTCCCCGCGACCGATTCCCTCTCCCAAGGCGCACCCGCCGCGGCCGGCGCCGCAGTTCCGGCCCGGAGGCGGCGGGCGGCGCGCAGTGCGGCGAGCCTCAGCATCGCGCCGGCCCCCGTCGGGGTCGCCGTCGAGGTGGTGATCCCCGTCTACAACGAGGAGCACGCCCTCGCCGCCTCGGTCGCCACGCTCGACGAGCATATGGCGCGGGAGTTCACCTTCCCCTTCCGGATCACGATCGCCGACAACGCGAGCGTCGACGCCACCCCCGCGGTTGCCCGCTCGCTGGCGAGCCGGCTCGAACACGTCCACTACATGCGCCTCGAGCACAAGGGCCGCGGACACGCGCTGCGAGCCGCCTGGAGCGGCAGCGAGGCCGACGTGGTCGCCTACATGGACGTCGACCTGTCCACCGATCTGAGCGCGCTCAGCGACCTCATCGCGCCTCTGCTCGAAGGCCGCGCCGACGTGATGATCGGCTCCCGTCTGGCGCCCGGCGCCGAGGTCACCCGCGGCCTGCGCCGCGAGCTCATCTCGCGCTCCTACAACGTCCTCCTGCGGGCCTCGCTGGGGCTCGGCGTCTCGGACGCCCAGTGCGGCTTCAAGGCGATCCGCCGCGAGGTCCTCATGCCCCTGCTGGACCTCGTCCAGGACGACTCCTGGTTCTTCGACACCGAGCTCCTCTACCACGCCCGCCGCAGCCGGCTCGCGATCCACGAGGTACCGGTGCGCTGGGTGGAGGACACCGACTCGCGCGTGCAGATCCTCGCCACCGCCCGCGATGACCTCGCAGGCATCCGCCGCCTGCGCCGCGCCGGCCGCCGCCGCGCGGCCGCGACGCGCCCGGCCGGCCAGCTCACTCCGGCGCTGGCGGCTCGACCCAGTCGAAGGACCGCCTGACCGCCTGCTTCCAGCGCGCGTAGCGGCGTTCGCGCCCGGCCGCGTCCATCAGCGGCTCCCAGCGCCGGTCCTCCTGCCAGCGCTCGCGCAGCTCGTCGAGGTCGCTCCAGTAGCCGACCGCCAGGCCCGCCGCGAAGGCCGCCCCCAGGGCTGTCGTCTCGGTGACCGTCGGCCGCACCACCGGGACCCCGAGCACGTCGGCCTGGAACTGCATCAGCAGGGCGTTGGCCGTCATCCCGCCGTCCACCCGTAGCTCTCCCAGCGGGGCTGGGGCGGCCGCGTTCGCCTCGTCGACCACCTCCCGGCTCTGCCAGGCGGTGGCCTCCAGCGCGGCGCGGGCGATGTGCCCGCGGTTGGCGTGTGCGGTGAGGCCCACGATCGTCCCACGCGCGTCTTCGCGCCAGTAGGGGGCGAACAGGCCCGAGAAGGCGGGCACGATGTACACATCCCCGTTGTCCTCGACGCTCAGCGCGAGCTGTTCCACCTCCTCGGCTGTCGAGATGAGACCCAGCCGGTCGCGCAGCCACTGGATCAGCGACCCGGTCACGGCGATCGAGCCCTCCAGCGCGTAGTGTGCGGGCTGGTCGCCGAGCCGGTACGCGACTGTGCTCAGCAGGGTCGGCGAGGACGCCCGCTGCGGGCCGGTGTTGAGCAGCACGAACGACCCGGTCCCGTAGGTGTTCTTCGCCTCTCCCCGGTCGAAGCAGCACTGTCCGAACAGTGCCGCCTGCTGGTCGCCGAGGATGCCCGCCAGCGGCCGCCCCGCCAGGGCGCCCTCGCTGATCTCTCCGTACGTCTCGCTGGAGGAGCGGATCTCGGGCAGCAGCCCGCGGGGGACATCCATCAGCTCGAGGCTGGGCTCGTGCCAGTCGAGGCTCTCGAGGTCCATCAGCAGGGTTCGGCTCGCGTTGGTCACGTCCGTCAGGTGCGCCCCTCCTCGGGTCCCCCCGGTCAGCTTCCACGCCAGCCACGTGTCGATCGTCCCGAACGCGAGCTCCCCCCGCTCGGCGCGCTCCCGTGCACCGGGCACCTGCTCGAGCAGCCACGTCAACTTCGGTCCCGAGAAGTAGCTCGCGAGCGGCAGGCCGACCCGGGCCCGCAACCGATCCGCTCCCACGTCCGCGGCCAGCCGCCGCACGAGCGGCTCGGTGCGGGTGTCCTGCCAGACGATCGCGTTGTGAATCGGCTCGCCGCTGTCGCGGTCCCACACGACCGTCGTCTCACGCTGGTTGGCGATCCCCACGGCCTGCACCTGGTCCGCCCCGACGCCCGCCCGGGCCAGGCCCGTCTCGACCACCTCGCAGGTCCGCTTCCAGATCTCGATCGGGTCGTGCTCCACCCACCCCGCCCGCAACGTGATCTGCTCGTGCTCGCGCTGGTCGCTGGCCACGACTCGCCCGTCGCGGTCGAACAGGATGAAACGGGTACTGGTGGTGCCCTGGTCGATCGCCCCTATGTACTCGGACATAGACACCCGCCCGTCGCCTAGGAGGAGCTGCCGGCGGGCCCCGGGGACCCGCCGCTGGGAGCCCCGTCGGCCCCGCCGCCGTCGCGCTCGTGCGTGGCCAGCTGCGGCCAGGGGTTCGGCACCGGGCTCCACGCCTCCACCCGCCAGTCCGCGTAGGCCTCCTCGGGGTCGTCGGTCGGGCTCTTCACCGAGGCGTCATACGAGGCCGCGAGCTCGTTGACCGGGTAGTGGACGCGCTCGTCTCGCCGCGAGCCGATCATCAGCACCGCGCAGGGGCCATCCCCGGCGCCGACGAACACGTGCTCGGTGCCCGCCGGGCAGTGCACGAAGTCCCACTGGCGCAGCGGGCGCTCCTCACCGTCGAGGATCACCCTGCACTCGCCCGACAGCACGAGGAAGTCCTCCTGGACGGGCTCGGAGTGATACCGGCAGTTCGGCTGGCCCGGCTCCATCACCTGGATGTTCACGCCGAGGTCCGCCCAGTTGCCCCGGCCCTCCTCGAAGTCGACCACCGTCGCCCGGCGGGAGTGGCCGAGGGCCGGGGCGTCCGACACGTTCACGATGAAGGCCTCATCCACGCCGCCAAACATACCCGCGGCGCTGACCCCGGGCGCCGCCACGCGGGGGCGACCGCCGGCGCCCCCCGCGCCAAGCCCCCGACGCGTTCCGCCAAGCCCCTCGCCAGGTCCGGATAGAGTCGCCTGCTCCGATGGACTTCGGCATCGGCTACTTCCCCGCCCACGACGGCGTCGACCCCGCCACCTTCGCCCGCCTCGTCGAGGAGCGCGGGCACCGCTCGCTGTTCTTCCCCGAGCACACCCACATCCCCGCCAGCCGCCAGACGCCCTACCCCGCCGGCGGGGAGCTGCCGCGGGTGTACTCCCACACCTACGACCTGTTCGTGTCGCTGGCGGCCGCAGCGACCGCCACCACCAGCCTGCGGATCGGCAGCGGCATCTGCCTGGTGATCGAGCGCGACCCGATCATCACCGCCAAGGAGGTCGCCAGCATCGACCACCTCTCCGCGGGTCGCCTGGACTTCGGGGTGGGGGCCGGCTGGAACCGCGAGGAGATGCGAGACCACGGCACCGATCCCCGCACCCGCATGGAGCTGTTGGCCGAGCGCGTGGAGGCCATGAAGGCGATCTGGACCGAGGCGGAGGCCAGCTACCAGGGCCGGTACGTGAACTTCGAGCGGATCTGGAGCTGGCCGAAGCCCGTGCAGCGGCCGCACCCGCCCGTGCTCGTCGGGGGCAACGGCCCGACGGTGCTCGATCGCGTGCTGCGCTTCGGCGACGGCTGGATGCCCAACAACACCGGCGAAGACCTGATCGCGCGTGCACAGGAGCTGTGGGCCCGCGCCGAGCGCAGGCTGGAGGTGACCGTGATGGGCGCCCCCGCGAAGGCCGATCAGCTCGAGCGGTTCGAGCGGGTGGGGATCGACCGGGTCGTGCGCTGGATCCCCTCCACGGCGCTCGGCCCGGTAGAGCAGGCGCTCGAGCGCTGGGAGCAGGCGATGGCCGAGCTCCAGCGCGGCTGACCGCCGGAGCTCCAGCGCCAGGCCATCGTGTGTCGGCGGATCAGCCGTGTGTCGGCGCGGATTGGCCCATTACCCGGCCGGCGGAGTCCAGTGCCTGTGCCACGAACCAGCCCTGGCCCGTGCGAACGGTGACGGCCGTCTCGAATCCGGTGCGGGGAGCGCTGGCCACGGGCGACAGGGCGCCGGGTCCCGGTCCCGCCAGGAGCTCCCAGGATGCCACCCCGGTGGCCCCGTTCCAGCTCGCATAGGCGGTCACGACGTCGTCGGGCGTCCTGGTGAGCGCGAGCGCGGGAGGAAACCAGGGAACGCCTTCCCACTGGAAGCGGAAGGCGCGGTAGGACTGGCCGGGTTCGAATATGTGGGCGTCGAACACAATCTGCCCGTCCGGTCCGAACTCGCTCATGTAGGGCCGTTCGCCCCACCCCACGAAGGAGTCGCCGTTGGGCAGGGTCTCGTCGTCCCCCTGGCTTCCGCTGCGCAGCGGGGGGGTGTGATAGTCGCGATCGACGAGCGCGACCGAGCGGTGCTTCCAGTCGATCGCCTCATGGATCGCCCGCGACTGGGGATGGACTGTGGGCACAGCGCCGTTGTCGAAGATCGTGAGCGTGCGGTCGGGCTGCCACTCCACATCGTGCTGCCACGCCGTGCCCGTGCCCGGGCCCATGTGGAAGGTCGAGTGCCGGCCCCCGAGGCGCCACAGGATCGAGCCGCTGTGGTGGTCGATCTCGTATGCGGTCCAGGTGTTGCGCGAGGAGATGATGAAGTTGCCGTCCTCCCAGGGGTCCAGCGAGATGGAGTTCACGTGGAAGTAGTCCCACGGCCGGTCGCTGGGTCCGCGTTTGTAGTGGGAGTCGGCGAGTGAAACGTGACCGTCGGCGTGCCACTCGAACATCACCAGGCCCGTCCTGACGTCGATCTCCTGCACGACCGCGTCCTGTAGGAGGGCGTCGCGGGCACCGCCGACCGAGGAGAGGTCGGCGCGCACTATCGAGTAGGCCGTGATGAAGGCGGATCCCTGGGGCGTGATCTGAAGCGCGTGGAGATCGGCCTCGTAGCCGTTGCCTGCCTTGACTTCGGCCACGGGCCGGTAGCTCGAGTCGTAGATCTCGTCCCTTCCGAAGCCGACCCCGTCGAGCACCCGCCCCTGCCACCAGACCAGCACGGACGAGCCCTCGTATCGCTGCACCTGCAGGTTGGTCGCCTCCATGCCCGGCGGTGCGGGCTGGAACCACACCAGCGCCCCGTTGTCTTCGGCGATCATCGCCCCCGGCTGGCCATAGCCGTTGCTGGGGGTGAGGAACACATACCCGGGCGCCACGGCCGGCGAGTCGACGCTCACCTGCAGGATGGGAGGCTGCAGTTGCGGCTGGGACACGAAGCTCTGCACGGTTCCGGGCTTGGCGGCGACGGCGGCGACGGTGGCGTTCGCCGAGGTCGGATCGGGAAGCTGGTGCGCGATCTGGAACGTCCACGTGACCCGCCGGTCGTGGGGGGCGAGCACGGCGCTCGCGCGGACGCTCTCCCCGGCCGCGAAGGGTCGCGAGGGAAGGAAGCTGGCGCCCGGTGCGCTGGCGTATGCCTTCAGCGAGCCCGCGTGGGATCCGCTGCGGGAGCCGGTCACCGAGACGTGGCGGACATTCGACGCCGGCGTTCCCAGGAAGCTGATCTGGGTCACCGGGGAGGCGTCCGGGGTGCCCGGCAGGGGCGAGACCGTGAGCGCTCTTGCGGGCGCTGTGAAGCCGAATCCGGCCAACGCGATCGACACCGCGATCGCCGTCGCGGCGATCGGGCCTGGTCCCGCTGTTCGTGGCCACTGCAACAGTCGCTTTCCTTCCATCTCGGGGACTCGATTCCTCGGCGTTAACGCCGGCGCGGGCGCCGAGTTGCCCGGGCCCGCGCCCCGCCGGGCGCTCTCGAGGCTCGCGACCTCCCGTCCCCAGCCGCTATAATGCTTGCTAGCAAGCAAGTAACTAGCCAAGGAGCAGCCAGTCACGAGCCCGATGTCCTCCGCCCCGATCGCAGCGAAGCGCCCACCCGGCGACTCCCGCCGGCAGGAGCGCAGCGACCGCCTGCGGGCGGTCATCGGCCGGCTGTCACGGCGCCTGCGGGGAACCTCCGCGGGCGCCGGCCTCACCCCTACACAGACCTCGATCCTGTTCACGGTGGTGCGCCGAGGACCGATCGGCCTGTCCGAGCTGGCGGAGCTCGAGAGCATCAACCCTACGATGCTCTCACGGATCACCGCCCACCTCGTCGAGGAGGGCTTGCTGCAGCGCACCGTCGACCCCTCCGACAGGCGGGCGGCACGGGTCGCGGCCACCGCCGTCGGCCGGCGCCTGCGCGAGCGCATCCACCGCGAGCGGACCGAGGCGCTCGCCGCCCACCTGCAGCAGCTGGACCGCGAACAGCGTGATCTGCTGTGGCGTGCCCTACCGGCCCTGGAGGAGCTCGCAGACCGTCTCGGAGAGAGCGGGCCCGGGGAGAGCAGGCCATGAGGCGCGCCCGCGCGGCCGGCCGGGTTACGTTCGCGGCGCTGTCGGTGCCGAACTACCGTCGCTACATCGCCGGTCAGGCGGTGTCGCTGAGTGGCACCTGGATGCAGATGGCGGCCCAGTCGTGGCTGGTGCTCACCCTCAGCGGCTCCGCCACCACGCTCGGGGTGATCGTGGGCCTGCAGACGCTCCCCGTGCTGCTGCTCGGCCCCTACGGCGGAGTCGTCGCCGACCGTGTCGACAAGCGCCGCCTGATGATCGCCCTGCAGGCGGCGATGGGGCTGCAGGCGCTGATCCTCGGCGCGCTGACGATCACCGGGGTCGTCACGCTCTGGGAGGTGGGTCTGCTCGCCGCGCTGCTCGGGCTCAACAACGCCTTCGAGTCCCCGGCCCGGCAGGCCTTCATGCTCGAGATGGTGGGGCCCGAGGCGCTGCGCAACGCCGTCAGCCTCAACTCGGTGCTCGTGAACCTCGCCCGCGTCGTCGGCCCCGCGCTCGCCGGCATCCTGATCGTGCTCAGTGGCGAGGGCGTGTGCTTCCTGCTGAACGCCGCCAGCTTCGCGGCCGTGATCGCGTCGCTGCTCACGCTCGACCGCGCCGCCATCGACCCGAGCGAGCCCGCTCCGAGGAGTCCCGGGCAGCTGCGCGAGGGGCTGCGCTACGTCGCCGGGATCCGCGACCTGGCGGTGCCGTTGGCGATGATGGCCCTCGCCGGCGCGCTCGCCTACGAGTTCCAGGTGACGCTGCCGGTGATGGCGAGCCGCGCGCTCCATGCCGGTCCGGGTGGCTTCGGGTTCATGACCGCCGCAATGGGCCTCGGCGCGGTCGTCGGCGGCCTGTTCGTCGCCGCCCGCGGGCGCACCGGGCTGCCCCCGTTGATCCTCGCGGCGGGCGCGTTCGGAGTGCTGCTGCTCGGCGCGGCGCTGGCCCCCTCGCTCGGGGTCGAGCTGGTGGCGCTCGCCCTCGTCGGGGGTGCGAGCATCGCGTTCATGTCGACCGGCAACTCGACGCTGCAGCTGACGTGCGCGCCGAGCATGCGCGGCCGCGTGATGTCGTTGTGGCTGGTCGCCTTTCAGGGGTCCACCCCGATCGGCGGCCCGATCGTGGGTTGGGTGATGGCCCGGGCGGGAGCCAGGGCGGGCCTCGGGCTCGGCGCGATGACGTGCCTGCTGGTGGCGGCCCTGGGACTGCTCGCCCTGCGCCGCAGCCGTGCCGCCCACCTCGCCGGGGAGCTCACGGGCGAGCTCGTCGCCGGAGGCTGCTAGCACGTTGGATCCGCGCGTGCCGAGCATCGGCTGGACCGAGGAGGAGCCGCTCCTGAGCGCCGCCCTCGCCCTCCGCGAACAGGTCTTCTGCGAGGAGCAGGGGGTGCCGCGCGAGCTCGAGCTCGATGGCCGCGACCCGGACGCCCGGCACCTGGTGGCCGTCGACACCGGCTCCGGCGAGGTACTCGGGACGCTGCGGCTCTTGCGCGACGGCGAGATCGCCAAAGTCGGCCGCGTGGTGGTGCGCCGCGCCTGGCGGCGACGGGGCATCGCGACGCGGATGCTGCGGATGGCCGTCGAGCAGGCGCGAGCCGAAGGCTGCACCCATGCGCGCCTGGCGGCCCAGACGCGGGCCACGGAGGTGTACGAGGGCGTCGGCTTCGCGGTCGAGTCCGAGCCCTTCCAGGAGGCCGGCATCGAGCACGTCTGGATGGGCCGCGAGCTGGGAGACTGACGCAGCTGGTGCCGCCGGGTCGGCGGGAACCTCCCCGCGGCTCATCGCGACTGTAAGCTCGGGCGCCGTGGACGCCCCGGAATGGATCGCGGCTTTCGCGTCCGAGGCGGGCGTGGGCGCGCCCACCGGCGAGGAGGTCGAGCAGCTGCTCGCGCTGGCGGGCATCGCTGCGCACGCCTCCGAGCGAACCGCGGCCCCGATCTCATGCTGGATCGCCGCCCGGGCGGGGTTGAGCCCCGACGATGCCCGGGCGCTCGCGTCCCGCCTCGCGGGCGCGGCGGGCGAGCACTAGCGCCGCGCGCTCGAGGTCCTCGGGGTGGTTGACGTTGAAGCACAGCTCCTCGGGCGCGCCGAACGCCCGCAGGTCCTCCTCCTCGACTATCCGCGGCTCCAGCCCGACGATCGCCGCGGTCAGCGAGCGCTGCGAGAGCAGGGCTTCGCGAAGCTGGGGCAGATGCGCTGAGCGCACCCGCGCGAGCGCCGGCTGTGGGCGCCCCTCCACCTGCACCATCGCGGCTCCCGGCAGCCCGGCCAGCCACCGCAGCAGGCCGGGGGTGACCAGCGGCATGTCGCAGGCGAGCAGCACGGCGCCGCCGGCGCCGCGTTCGCACGCGTACTCGAGTGCCCGCACCACCCCGCACAGGGGGTGCTCCGGCAGCTCGGGCTCGTAGCGCACGCGGCCCGCCAGCGACGGCAGCTGCGAGCTGCGCTTGGCCACCACGATCGCCTCGAGACCCGCTCCCCTCGCCGCGGCGAGGGGATACGTGATCAGCGCCTGGCCGCCGAGCACGGCTCGTGCCTTGTCCCCGCCCAGGCGCGAGCCCCGCCCGCCCGCGAGCACTGCGACGATCGCCCAGGGCTCGTTCATCGCCCTCCAGTCTGGCACCCGCAGGGCGCCGCCGGGAGCTGGACCCGGGGGCTCAGCGCGCGGTGCGTGAAAGGGCTTCCAGCGGCTCCAGCTGCCACGGTTCGCTCGGCCCGGGTGAGGCCTCGAGCCAGGCCCGCGCGTCGCTGCTGCCCATCTCCACCAGCCCTTTGATGAACTCGGGGTCGAAGAACAGGTAGCTGAGCAACTCGCCGTGCGTGGGGCTGTTCCTGCCGAGCAGCCTGCTGAGCGCGGCCAGGTCCAGCGAGCGCAGCGCCTTCAGGCCGCCATAGCGGCTGCGGTAGCAGTCCATCGCGAGCTCGGCGATCGCCCCCGGGTGCGATGGGCCGACGAAGATGTAGGGGATCGAGCGGTACCCGGGCCGCCCGCGCGACTCGCGATGGTGCAGCGACGCCGGCGAGCTCGAGCCGTTGGCGTAGAAGGTGTTGATGTCGCCGAGTTTGCGCAGGTCCTCCACGAGCGGGTCGCCGAGGGCTCCCTCCAGCAGGTGAAGCGCGCCGACGCCGAAGTCGGGCGCCGGGGCGTCGTGGCGCCCCTCGTGCTTGGGGGCGGGGGCCACCGAGCCCGTGCCGATCACCACCACCCGGTCCGCTCCGAGGTCGATCGCCGGCTTGATCGGCGTGTTCAGGCGGGTGCCGCCGTCCACGTACCAACCGGCGGCGGCGGCCGGGGTCGTCACCCGCACGGGCGGGAACAGGATCGGGATGGCGGCCGACGCACGCACGTGCATCTGCCCGATCTTGGCCGGGACGTAGTCGATCACGTGGGAGTTGTGCACCGCGGCGCGCAGCTTGCCCTCGACGAACGCGACCGGCCGTCCGCTGCCGGCGGCCGTCGCGACGACGCCCAGCGAGATGGCTCGGCCGGCTGTCAGGTTGCGGTGGAGCCTCGGCCAGTTGATCCAGCTCTTCAGGTTGCTCTCGAGCGGCGATGGGTCCAGCAGGCTCTCCAGGCGCACGCCCGGGACGCCGAGCATGCCGCCCGCGAATCGCAGTGCCGTGAGCGGCAGTCGCTGGATCACCGGCCGGATCACCGCCGCCCGGTTCACCTGCCCCCACCGCGCGAGCTCGCGTTCGATCGCCTGCCCGGCCGGGAGGTGCGCCGTGGACGCGAGGGCAGCGGCGTTGATCGCACCGACGCTGGTGCCGACCAGGATCGAGGGCCGCTCCCCCCGGGCCTCGAGCTCCGGCAGGAGGACCGACAGGACGCCGACCTCGTAGGCGCCCCGCGCCCCGCCGCCGGAGAGGACCAGCGCGGTCCGTCCGCCGTCTCCCATCCGGGGCATTCAAGCGGATGGCCAGGCTGGCAAGAGGGGGTGCTCCCCCGGGCTCGGCCCGTGCGCGGCGCCGTCGTCGGTCGGGCGCCGCCGTCAGTCGGGCGCCGTCGTCGGTCGGGCGCCGCCGTCGGTCGGGCGCCGCCGTCGGTCGGGCGCCGTCGTCAGTCGGGCGCCGCCGTCAGTCGGGCGCCGCCGCGGACGGAATCGCGATCACCGGCAGCGGCGAGGCGTCCAGCAGCTCGCTCGTGAGGACGCCCACCGCCCGCCTCAGCCGCGAGTGGCGCTCGTGGCCGATCACGATCGCGCTGGCGTTGTGGCGGCTGGCGGCCTCGATCAGGGCGTTGACGGGGTCGCGGTCGAGGATCTCGGCGGCCAGCTCGAGGTCGCGCAGCGAGTCGTCGCCCTCGAGCAGCAGCTCGTCGATCATCGCCCGGCCCAGCTCGGCCCGCTCGCTGTGGGTGCTCAGCGGGGAGGAGGGGGCGTGCAGCGGCTTGCCGGCGTGGACGATCACCAGCTTGCCGTCGGGCTGCAGCTGCGACGCTGCCCAGCTGACCGCGCGCCGAGAGCTCTCGGTGCGGTCGTAGCCGACCGCCAGGCACCGGCGTGCGGCGTTCGCGCCCTCCCGCGCCGTGTCGGCCCCGTCGCTCATGCCCGGCCCGTGCCCGCCCGCTCGCGGGACTCCAGGTAGGGGGCGAGGTACTTGGAGGAGATCTTGCTGGGCGGCGACCACAGCGGCTGCTCGCTCACCTCCGAGCTGAAGCCGTGTCCGCCGGTGATCTTGGCGCACAGGTACAGCGGCTTGCCGTCCGTCAGCAGCATCCCGCGGATCTCCGGGTGGAAGGGCTGGGGCTCCACGTCGGCTCCGGCGCGCGCGGCGATCGCTTCGGCGGCGGCGTCGGCCTCCTGGGAGGCGAGGCCGCCGTGCTTGATCGGGAAGTCCACGCAGTCGCCCGCCGCGAACACCCCGTCGAGCTCGAGCACCTCGCTGTGCCGTCCCGTGCGGATGAAGCCGTATTCGCTCAGCGGGATGCCGCGGATCTCCGGCCCGTAGAGCTCGGGCAGGGCGACGACCCGCTCCACTTCGAGGACGCGCTCGCCGGGGTTGATGAGCACCTTCCCGCTCGCGGGCACCTCCGCGTAGGAGGAGCACACGGTGTCCACGTGTGCGCGCGCCAGCCGCTCGGCCACCGCGGTGCTCGCCCCGGAGCCGAAGATCGCCAGCGGCGAGTCCTCGGGGGTGATGAGCGTGGCGCGCAACTGCACGTTCATGTCGTAGGCGCGGCCCGCCGTCATCAGGGCCAGCTCGTAGAGGGGCAGGGGCCAGGCCACGCGGCCGGGAGCGATGAACGCGACGCTCTTGGTGTAGCCCTCCTCGACGTCCCTGACCAGCCCCTCGACGGTTTCGTCCAGGTGGCGGTCGTCGATCGTGATCGCGTGCTCGTAGCGGGGGACGATGCGACCGCCGAGCGCGAGCACGAGCACGTCGTAGGGCAGCGCCAGGCCTCCCCTGGTGTGCGCCCGGCGACCCTCGGGGTCGACCCACGCAAGCTCGTCGACGACCAGCTCGGCGCCGGCGTCGGCGACGATCGGCGCGAGCTCGTGGCGCTGGGCCTTCGGGTAGGCGAACGGCTCGCGCACGGTCATCGGCCGGTTGACCAGCTCGGCGTTGGGAGCCAGCACGGTCCGCTGCGTCTGCTCACCCGCGAGCTGTGCCAGCCCCAGCGCGGCCTCGACCGCCGCGACGCCCCCGCCGGCGATCACCACCTGCAGCTTCGGGCCGGGCGCCTGCGAGCTCATGGCGCCAGGCTAGCCGGATCGGGGTGCGAGAAGCTCGTCGGGGGGCTCGGCGATCTGATCATGCTTGGAGGCTAGGCACGACCGGGCTCGTGCGCCTGCGGGATGAGCCGCACCTTCTCGCGTGGTTTTCCCCCATGGGTAGATTGTCCCGGTTCGATCCATGAGGGCGTAAGCTGATGGATAGCGGCACCGCTCCCCGCGGTGTGACGGTTGGGGAGGGCCGCCCAGAACACCTATGTGCCGGTGATGACTGCCGATCGCCGTCTTCCATAGATGGCATTCGATCAACACGCAGAAACCAAAGAGCCCAGGCCGGGGACGGGGTCGCCCGAGCCCGAGCCCGAGCCCGCCGCCGCGGGCGGCTCCCAGGAGCGGTGGCTCGCGCGCCTGCTCGAGGTCGGCCGCTCGCTGGTCACGGAGCTCGACCTCGCCGTCGTGCTCGACCGGGTGCTGGAGACCGCCCGCGAGATCACCGGTGCCCGTTACGCCGCGCTCGGTGTGCTCAACGACGAGCGCACGGGCCTTTCCCGCTTCCTCACCTCGGGGATCGACGAGCAGGCGCACCGCATGATCGGCGACCTTCCCACCGGCAGGGGCGTGCTCGGGGTGCTGATCGAGCAGCCGCAGCCCCTGCGCCTGCCCGACGTCGGCGCCCACCCCGCCAGCTACGGCTTCCCTTTGGCCCATCCGGTCATGCGCGGCTTCCTTGGCGTTCCCGTGCTCGTGGGCGGGGAGGCGTGGGGCAACCTGTACCTGACCGAGAAGGAGGAGGGCGAGTTCACCGAGCGCGACGAGCAGGCGGCGGTGGTCCTCGCGGACTGGGCGGCCGTGGCGATCCACAACGCGCGTCTGTACGAGACCAGCCAGCGCCGGCGCGGCGAGCTCGAGCGGGCCGTGCGGCGGCTGCAGGCGACCAGCGACATCGCCGAGGCGATCGGCGGAGAGATCCAGCTCGGACGCGTGCTCGAGCTGATCGCCAAGCGCGGTCGCGCGCTCGTCGACGCGCGCAGCCTGGTGATCATGCTCAAGGAGGGTGAGGAGCTCGTCGTCCACTCGAGCGCCGGCCACGTCGAGCAGAGCGTCGGGACGCGCCTGTCGCTGACCGACTCCACCTCGGGGCAGGTCCTCCAGCGCGGTCGCGCGGAGCGGATCGGCGACGTCGATGCGCGTCTCGGCATCTCCCCCGAGGGGTTCGGCGTCCACGACGCCCGGACCGCGCTGATCGTGCCGATGCTCTACCGGGGCGAGCCGGTGGGCGTGCTGGCGGCCTTCGACCACGGCGCGGAGGCGGGCGGGTTCGGCGAGGAACACGAAACCACGCTGCGGGCCTTCGCGGCCAGCGCCGCCACCGCCGTGGCGCTCGCCCAGAGCGTGATGGCGGATCGCCTGCGGAGCTCGCTGGCGGCCGCCGACGAGGAGCGGCGCCGCTGGGCGCGGGAGCTGCACGACGAGACGCTCCAGGGGCTCGGAGGGCTGAGGCTGCTGCTGTCGGCGGCCCTGCGCGGGGAGGATCCCGAGCTCGCCCGCCAGGCGATGCGCGACGCGGTCGAGCGGATCGAGCTCGAGATCGGCAACCTGCGCGCGATCATCACCGACCTGCGACCGGCGGCGCTCGACGAGCTCGGTCTGCGCGCGGCGATCGAAGCGCTGCTCGAGCGCCAGCGCGGGCAGAGCGGCATCTCGATCTCCTCCCAGCTCGAGCTCTCACCCGCGGCCGTGCGCGGGGGCCGTCTCGAGGAGACCGTCGAGATCGCCGCCTACCGGCTCGTGCAGGAGGCGCTCACCAACGTGGCCAAGCACGCCCACGCGAGCAGCGTGACGGTGGAGGTCGACGAGCGGCCCGGCGAGCTCAGGGTGACCGTCTCCGACGACGGCCGCGGCTTCGACGCCGACGCCGTGCAACGGGGCTTCGGCCTTGCCGGGATGCGCGAGCGGATCGAGCTGGCGGGGGGCGAGCTCAGCGTCGAGTCGGGGTCCGAGGGTACGACCGTGCGGGCTTCGCTGCCGGCACGTCGCGGCTCACGCGGGGGCGCTTCGCGCTCAGCCGATCAGGCCGCGTCGTAGGCAGTAGCGCACCAGCTCGGCGCGGGTCTTCAGCCCGAGCTTCTTGTGGATGTGTGCCCGGTGTGTCTCGATCGTGCGGGGGGAGAGGTGCAGGCTGCGAGCGATTTCGACGCTCGTGTGCCCGAGCGCGATCAGTCGCAGCACCTCTACCTCGCGCTGGCTGAGCTTGTTGTCGGTGAGCGCGCGGTGCAGCGCGTCGAGCCTGGCCGCGACCCGCGGGCTGACGTACTCCTCGCCGCGTGCCGCGGCCCTGACCGCATCCACGAGCTCGTCGTCGGCGAGCTCCTTGACCACGAACCCACACGCCCCGGCGACCAGCGAGCGCTGGGCGAACGAGGGGTCGTCCTCCATCGTCAGGACCACGATCTTCGTCTGCGGCACGAGCGTGCACAGCGAGCGCACCGTCTCGATGCCGGAGCCGTCGTTCATCCGCAGGTCGAGCACGAGCACGTCGGGCTCGTGGCCGTGGATGTGGCGCACGGTCGCCGAATGGTCGGCGGACTCGGCGACCACTTCGACGTCCTGCTCGGACTCGAGCAGCAGGCGCAGCGTCCGCCTCATCAGCACATGGTCGTCGGCGAGGACGACCCGGATCGGCCGGGGCGCGACGGCCTCGAGGCTGGCCGGCTCGGGCCGGGGCTCCTGGGCTGCCGTGGGGGCGGTGGCGACATGCAGATGGGAGGCCATGGGTGCACGCTAGAAGCGCGCGGGCGTCACGGCCAGCGGGGTTTCTACGCCAAGCCGTCACGGGATTCCACGGATCTGTAGGGGGCCGGCGACTTATGCTTTCCGGCAGTGCCGCCGGCCTCGTCACCCTCGCGCTCCCCCGCCGCGGGGCACGGCGGGACGGCGGCCAGGACGGCGATCGCGACGTTCGGGCTGTGCAAGCGCTACGGGAGCACTCGCGCCCTGGAGGACCTCTCGGTTTCCGTCCCGCGGGGCCAGGTGTACGGCTACCTCGGCCCCAACGGCGCCGGCAAGACGACCACGATCCGCCTGCTGCTCGGCCTGCATCGTCCCACCGCGGGGCGGGCCGAGCTGTTCGGCATCGACGCCTGGGGCGAGCCGGTCGCGGCCCACGCACGTGCCGCTTACGTCTCCGGCGAGCCCGCGCTGTGGCCCTCCCTGACCGCCGCCGAGACGCTCGAGTTCCTGGCGCGGGTGCGCGGCGGATCGGACCTCGCCTACCGCGAGCTGCTGGTCGAGCGCTTCCAGCTGGAGGCCGACCGGCGCGTGCGCGCGCTGTCGAAGGGCAACCGCCAGAAGATCCAGCTGGTCGCGGCGTTCGCCACGCGTGCGGAGCTGCTGATCCTCGACGAGCCGACCGCCGGGCTGGATCCGCTGATGGAGGTCGCCTTTCGTGAAACCGTGTTGGAAGCAAAGGAACGCGAACAGACCGTGTTCCTGTCCTCCCACATCCTCAGCGAGGTGGAGGCGCTGTGCGACCGTGTCGGCATCCTGCGCTCCGGGCGCCTGGTCGACGAGGGGACGCTCGCCGAGCTCCGCCACCTCAGCGCCCGCACGCTAGAGGTCTCGTTCCGCGGAGCCCCGCCGAGGCTCGACGGCGTGCCCGGGGTCAGCGTCGTGGAGCAGCGGGGGCGGCGCCTGCGCCTGGAGGTCAACGGAGAGCTCGCCCCGCTCATCGAGGTGCTCGCCCGGCACCCTGTTGAGGCCCTCACGAGCCGCGAACCCTCGCTCGAGGAGATCTTCCTGCACCACTATCGCGAGCCGGGTGAGGGGACGCGCCGCGAGGCGACGGCGCACGGCGAGGCGACGGGGCCCGCGGCCGGCAGGTGAGCGGCGCGGCGATCTTCGCGCTGGCACGGCGCACGTTCGCGGACGCGCGCGGGCGGACGGTGGGCTTCGTGTTGCTGTTCGCGCTGGTGGCCTACGCGCAGCCGGCCGCATATCGCAGCGACTATCCGACCCTGCGCGACCGGCTCGGCTTCGTCCATGCGTTCGCAGGGAACGCCAGCCTGCGCCTGTTCTACGGCAGGCCGCTGGACCTGCTGAGCGTGGGCGGCTACAGCGCCTGGCGGGTGGGGGGCATCCTCGCGATCTTCTCCGCCGTCTGGGGGATGCTCTCGGCGACGCGGGCGCTGCGCGCCGAGGAGGACAGCGGCAGGGCGGAGATCCTCGCAGCCGCACCGCTGTCGCGGGCGAGGATGTTCCTCGCGAGCGTGTGCGGGTGCCTGTCGGGCGCGTTCGTGCTGTGGGCCGCGCTCGTGGTGGGCCTGCTCGCGGGACGGCTGCCGGCCGGCGGATCGGCGTACCTCGCGCTGGCCACGGTTGCGCCGGGCCTCGTGTTCCTCGGGCTCGGTGCCCTCGCCTGCCAGCTCGCCTCCTCCCGGCGGGTGGCGCTGGAGCTGACGGGCGCCGTGCTGCTGGTGTCGCTGCTGGTGCGGGTGGTCGCCGACACCTCCTCCTCGCTCGGCTGGCTGCGCTGGCTGACCCCGCTGGGATGGAGCGAGGAACTGCGGGCCTTCGCCGGGGCGCGGCCGGGGGTGATCGCGCTGCCCGTCGCGCTGGCGGCGGCCTCGCTGGTGGGTGCCGGCGCGCTGTGGCTCGGGCGGGATGTCGGCCGGGGCCTGCTGAGCACCCGCGATGTCGCCAGGGCGCGCCTTCAGTGGCTCTCCTCGCCGACGGCGCTGGCCTTTCGGGAAGAGCGCTGGAGCCTGTCGGGCTGGCTCGTGGGCAGCGGCTTCTTCGCGCTCGTGGTCGGCCTGATCTCCACCAGCGTCGCAAACGCCGGGATCTCGAGCTCGTTGCGCCGTCAGCTGCGCAGGCTCGGCGCCACCTCGATCACCCACCCCGCCGGCTACATCGGCCTGAGCTTCCTGTTCTTCGTGCTCGCCATCAGCGTGTTCGCCTGCTCGCAGGTGGCCGCCGCGCGCCACGAGGAGGCGGAGGGCAGGCTCGAGGTGGTGCTGGCGCTGACGGTCTCGCGCCGGCGGTGGCTCGGCGGCCGGCTCGCGCTCGCTGCCGCCGCTGTGGTGGCCCTGTCGGTCACCGTCGGCGTGCTCGCGTGGGCGGGCGCGGCCTCCCAGCACGCCGGCGTGTCGCTGGCGACGATGCTCGAAGCCGGCCTCAACTGCGCCCCGGCTGCGATCCTGTTCCTGTCGATCGCGGCGCTCGCGTACGCACTCGTGCCGCGCGCGAGCACCGCCGTCGCGTTCGCCGTGGTGACCGTGAGCTTCGTGTGGCAGCTGCTGAGCTCGATCGTGGGAGCGCCGGCCTGGCTGCGCGAGCTCTCGCCGTTCGAGCACGTCGGGCTGGTGCCCGCCCAGCCCCTGAAGGGCGGGGCGGCCGCGGTGATGCTCGGCGTGGCCGCGCTCGCGTGCGCGGTCGCGGTGTGGGCCTTCTCGCGACGCGACCTGGTCGGGATATGAGCTTCGGCATCCTCGCCGTGATCGTCCTGGCCGGACTCGGGGGGCCGCTGCTGGGCATGCTCGAGGGTCGCTTCGTGCCGGTCGTGGTCGGGGAGATCCTCGCCGGCATCCTCGTCGGCCCGGCGGTGCTGGGCGTCGTGGACCCCCACCAGCCGACGGTCTCGTTCCTCTCCGAAGTCGGCTTCGCGATGCTGATGCTGACCGTCGGGATGCACCTGCCGCTGCGCGACAGGCGCCTGGCGGCGGCGTTGCGGGGAGGCGCGCTGCTGGCCGTGCTGGTGGGCCTGCTGGCGGTCCCGGCAGGGCTTCTGGCGGGCGAGATCTCGGGCGGCGGCCATGTGGCCATCTTCGCCGCCGTGCTCGCCTCGGGCTCGGCCGCGGTGCTGCTGCCCTCGATCCAGGAGTGCGACCTCGGCGGGACGGAGGTGCTCACGGTGATGGCGCAGGTCACGATCGCCGACGTGCTGACGATCGTGTCGGTTCCGATCGTGCTCCAGCCGTCGCGGGCCTGGCACGCGGTGCTCGGGACCCTGCTCGTGGCCGCCGCCGTGGTCGCGTTGCGCCTCGCGGCGCTGCCGCTGCGGGGCCGCGCCTGGGTGGACCGCGTGCGAAAGCTGTCGAAGGAGCGCCGCTGGGCGCTCGACCTGAGGCTGTCGCTGGTGGTCCTGTTCGCGCTGGCGTGGCTCGCGCAGAAGGGCGGGACGAGCATCCTGATCGCAGGCTTCGGGGCGGGCGTGATGGTGGCGCTGATCGGCGGCCCCAAACGCCTCTCGACCCAGGTGCGCGGCGTCGCCGAAGGGTTCTTCGTGCCCCTCTTCTTCGTCGTGCTCGGCGCCCAGCTGGACGTCAGGGGCCTGTTCCACCAACCCTCGATGCTCGGCCTGGCCGCGGCGCTCGTCGGCCTCAGCGTCGTGATCCACCTGCTCGCGGCGACGACCACGGGCAAATCCACGGCGGCCGGGCTCGCGGCGTGCGCACAGCTCGGGGTGCCCGCCGCGGTCGCCTCGCTGGGCCTCGCCGAGCACCTGCTCTCGCCCGTGATCGCGACGGCCATCGTGGTCTCGGCGCTGGTCAGCCTGGGGGTCTGCACGGTCGGCGTCGAGCTGTTCCGAAGGCAGCGCGCGGCGGGCGTGGGCGGAGCCGGCGATGCGGGCGGCGCCGGTGGCGGGGCGGGCGGGCCCGCGGCGGAGCTTCAGACGGCGGCCGCCGCCGCCTCGCGCGGCAGCGGCACGTCGGCGGCGCGGTAGGCGTCGGGCGCGTCGAGCGTCTCGTGCTCGAGCAGCGCGCGGGCCAGGCTCTCGAGTTGCTCGCGGTGCTCGCCGAGCAGCTCGGTGACCTCATGGTGGGCGGTTTCGATCATCCGCTGCACCTCTTCGTCGACCAGCCGGTGGGTGTGCTCGGAGGTCTCGCTGACGCCGGGAAGCAGCGGCCCGGCGCCGTCCTGGGGCAGGACCGCGACGGGACCGACCGCGTCGCTCATGCCCCAGCGCCCGACCATCTGGCGCGCGATCATGGTGAGCTGCTCGATGTCGGACTCCGCGCCGGTTGTGAAGGTCCCGTACACCAGTTCCTCCGCCACGCGCCCTCCGAGCGCGACCTTGATCTTGGCCTGCAGTTCCTCCAGCGTGATCGACACGCGGTCGTTCTGGGGGGCCGAGAGGGTGACCCCGAGCGCCATCCCGCGCGGGATGATCGAGATCTTGCGCACCGGATCCGCGCCCGGGGTGAGCATCCCCACCAGCGCGTGTCCCGACTCGTGGTAGGCGGTCCGCTCGCGGTCGGCCGGGGTCAGCACGATGCCGCGGGGCGCGCCCAGCAGGATCTTTTCCAGCGAGTCGGTGAAGTCGCTCATCTTCACCGTCGTGTGTTCGCGCCGGGCGGCGAGCAGGGCGGCCTCGTTGGCGAGGTTGGCGAGGTCCGCGCCGACCATCCCGGGGGTGCTCGATGCGAGTGACTCGAGGTAGACGTCCGGATCGAGAGGCAGCGAGCGGGTGTGGACGCGCAGGATCTCCACGCGGCCCTTCTGGTCGGGGGCCTGCACCGCCACGCGGCGGTCGAAGCGCCCGGCGCGCAGCAACGCCGGGTCGAGGATGTCCGGCCTGTTCGTGGCGGCCAGCACCACGACCGCCTCCGAGGATTCGAAGCCGTCGATTTCGGTGAGGATCTGGTCGAGCGTCTGCTCGCGCTCGTCGTTGGCACCCGTGATGGACACCGACCCCTGGCGCGAGCGCCCGATCGCGTCGAGCTCGTCGATGAAGATGATCGCCGGCGCCTCTTCCTTGGCCTTGGCGAACAGGTCGCGCACGCGCGCCGCGCCGACGCCCACGATCGCCTCGATGAACTCCGAGGCGGAGATCGAGAAGAAGGCCGCGTGCGCCTCGCCGGCGACGGCCCTCGCGAGCAGCGTCTTGCCGGTGCCTGGGGCTCCGGACAGCAGCACCCCGTGCGGCATCCGCCCGCCCAGCCGCCCGTAGCGGTCGGGATTTCGCAGGAAGTCGACGATCTCGGCGAGCTCCGCCTTGGCCTCGTCGATCCCGGCCACGTCGGCGAACGTAACGCGGATCGTTTCGGGGTCGACCCGCCGCGCGCGGCTGCGGCCGAAGGCGCCGAGCGCTCCCATTCCCCCGCTCGCCGCCGCGGCACGTTTGGCGAGCAGCACGAACAGCCCGATGATCAGCAGTGTGGGGCCGAAGCCGAGCAGCAGCTCGGCCAGCAGCGACGTTTTCGAAGAGGTCGATTCGGCGTTGATCTGGACGTGCTTTTCCTGTAGCAGGGCCGACAGCTGACCGCCGTTCCAGAAGGTGGGCACCTCGGTCGCGAACAGCTTGGTGGGGGTCGCCTTTTCGCTGCTTGGCGGGTAGCGGAGCTTGACGGTGTAGTTGCCCTCGATGGTGTCGCCCTTGGTGTTGATCGATTTGACGTGCTCCGCCTTCACCTGTTCGAGGAAGTAGGGGCTGAAGGGCACCGTCACGCGCTTTTCGCCTTTTCCGGGGGTGCCGAACACGAGCACCGCGAGCCAGTTGAATGCGAGCAGCGCGATCACGAACCACAGGAAGCCGCGCGTGCGATGGGGCGGCGGCGGCGCGTCGGCGTGTTCGGGCATGCCGCGGCCGTCGGGGGAGGGCGCGACCGACCACCCGCGCTTGTCGCGCGGCAGCGGCGGGTGGGGATCGGTGCGGTCGGCGTTGAGAGGATCGTCCTGCGAACGGGCGGGTCCCGGCTGGGAGCCGACCGGCCCCGGCTGGGAGCCGACCGGCCCCGGTTGCGAGTTGGCGGTCGCCGGTTGGGACTGGGCGGGCTGGCCGTCGTCGGGCATTGCCACCATGCTAGGGGTCAGGCGTCCACGCGCAACGCCCCGTCGGCCGCGCCGAGGACCGCCCGTGCGCCGCGCGCGAGCTGGATGTCCTCGCGTGCGTGCACGACCAGCGTGCGCACCGCTGCGCCGGGCGCACCGATCTCGCAGTCCGCCCGCGCCGCGGCGTCGGGCTCCCCGTCCCCCGTGGCGTTGGGCTCCCCGTGCACCGCGGCGTTGCGCTGCCCGGCGACCGCGACGCCGAGGAACGCGAGCCCCGAGGCGGCATCCGCGCGCACCCGCGGCGAGCCCTCCCCGACCCCACCGGTGAACACCAGTGCGTGCACCCCTCCGATCGCGGCCGCCATCGCCGCGATCGCGGCTCGCAGGCGGTGGACGTAGACGGCTAGCGCGAGCCGGGCCCGCTCGTCTCCCGTATCCGCGGCGGCGAGCACCTCGCGCATGTCGCCGCTGCCGGCCAGGCCGAGCAGTCCGGAGCGGTGCTCGAGCGCGTCGGTGAGCTGCGCCGGGGACAGGTGCTCGTGCTCCATCAGCCACGGCAGCATCCCCGGATCGACGGTGCCGCTGCGGGTCGCCATCACGAGGCCCTCCAGCGGCGTGAAGCCCATCGTCGTGTCGCGCGAGCGCCCGCCCTCGATCGCACAGGCCGACGCGCCCGCCCCCAGGTGGCAGCTGACGATCTTCGCGTCGCGGCCACTGCCCTCGCCCGGGCCGCCCGCGCCCCGCCCGGCGCCGGCCGCGTCGGCGCCGCCCTGGCCGGCGCCGAGGAGCTCCGGCACGCGGGCGGCGACCCACGAGTGCGACAGGCCGTGGAAGCCGAAGCGGCGCAGCGGGTGGCGCTCGCGCCAGCCGGCGGGCAGCGCGTAGGTGTGGGCGGCCGGCGGGATGCCGGCGTGGAAGGCGGTGTCGAAGCACGCCACGTGGGGGACGCCGGGCAGCGCCGCGCGGACG
>DATJBO010000133.1:0-4600 GCA_035515315.1 Solirubrobacteraceae bacterium | reverse complement strand
CGAGGGCGTCGTGATCAAGCGCCAGGGCCACGGCGCACGCGAGACCTTCACCGTGCGCAAGCAGTCCTTCGGCGTCGGTGTGGAGCGGATGTTCCCCCTCCACTCCCCGAAGATCGAGCGGATCGAGCTCGCCGCCCGCGGTGACGTGCGCCGCGCCAAGCTCTACTACCTGCGCGAACGCGTCGGCAAGCGGGCGCGCGTGCGCGAGCGCCGCTACACCGGCCCCGAGGACGTCGTGGAGCCCGGGCTGCTGCACACTCCCGACGAAGAGGCTGCCGACGGCGCCGCCGCCGAGTCGATCGAGACGGCCGAGGCGATGGAGTCCACCGAGGCGGCCGAGGCGGCCGAGGTGATGGAGGCCACCGAGGCTACGGCGGCGGCAGACGCGACCGCGGCGGCCGAGGCCGGCGAGGCCGAGATGACGGAGGCGCCCGAGGCGCAGCAGGAGCCGGCAGAGGAGGCGCAGGAGCAGGCTGCGTCGCCGGACGGCGCAGGGGCTGGCGGCGATGACGGCCAGCAGGGGGGGGAGGCGGTCCAGGCGAGCGGGGGCGGAGCGAGCGAGGCCTCCTCCGAGCCCCCGCCCCCGCCGGCGGATGACGCTGACACCTCCCCCGAGGCAGGCGAGGGCGTGGCCGCCCCAGCCGGTGATGACGCGGCGTGAGTACTGCGCTGAAGGCCCGCAAGCGCTCCAAATCGGTGACCGGCTCGATCGTCGAGCTGGTGATCATCGTCGCCGTCGCCCTCGGCCTGGCACTCGCGATCCAGGCCTTCGTCGTCAAGCCCTACCGGATCCCGAGCGGATCGATGGAGCCCACGCTCTCGATCGGCCAGCGGGTCCTGGTGAACCGCGTCGGCATGGACTTCGGCAAACCCAGCGTGGGGCAGATCGTCGTGTTCCATCCCCCCGCCGGCGCCGAGAGCGAGCGCTGCGGCGCGGCCACCTCCGCCGGCCAAGCGTGCTCCCGGCCGGTCGAGAAAGAGGACAGCGTCAACTTCATCAAGCGGATCGTGGCCGGCCCCGGTGACGAAATGTACATCCAGAGCGGGCACGTCTACCGCAAGGCGAAGGGCACCACGACGTTCGTCCGCGAGAAGGACTCCTACATCCGCGAATGCGGGTCCAATCCCCAGTGCACGTTCGCGAAGCCGATCAGGATTCCCGCCGGCCACTGGTTCATGATGGGCGACAACCGTGGGGAATCGGACGACAGCAGGTTCTGGGGACCGGTTCCAACCTCCTGGATCATCGGCGAGGCCTTCTTCACCTACTGGCCTCCAGACCGGATCGGGCCCATCTGAGATCGGCGTGACGGGCCGTGCGGTGGGGTCCGCCGGCAGCGGCGGCGGGCAGGCGGGCTCTGGAAGCGCTCCGAGCGGTCGGTCCGGGCGGCGCAAGGCACGCACGGGCAGGAAGCTGTTCGCGTTCGACAGGCGCCTCGGGTCGCGCCTGATAGCCGGGGCCGACGAGGCCGGCCGCGGGTCGCTGGCAGGGCCGCTGATGGCCGCCGCCGTGCTGTTCGACTACGAGCTGCTGGGACCGCAGCAGGTGCGCCTGCTGGGCGCCCTCAACGACTCCAAGCAGCACAACCACGAGACCCGCGAGGCGCTCTACCCCCTGGTGCTTCGGACGGCCGTGCGCGTGTACGTCGTCTCGAGGTGCGTTCGCACCGTCGACGGCCGCGGGCTGCACAGGACGAACCTCGCGGCCCTGCGCGAAGCGCTGACCGGCGTGACGGCCCATGTGCAGGGCGAGGTCCTGTGCCTGGTGGACGGCTTCTCCGTCGGCGAGCTGGGGCGCCCGCAGCAGGCGGTCGTGGACGGGGACGCCCGCAGCGCGGCGATCGCGGCGGCCTCGATCGTCGCGAAGGTGGCGCGGGACCGGTACATGCATCGCGCCGAGGAGCACCACCCGGGGTGGGGCTTCGCCGAGCACGTCGGCTACTCCACCCCGGAGCACCGCGAGGCGATCATCGCCAAGGGCGTCTCGCCGCTGCACCGGATGTCCTTCCAGTCCCTGGCCTACCAGCAGCTCGCGCTGTAGCGATCCCGCGCCGCCGGGATAGCGAGGCACCGGGCGGCCCGGTGCCGGCTACCTCACCAGGCGCCCTCGAGGTGCTCTAGCGCGAGCAGCCGACCGCGCCCGTCGACGACCACGCCAACGGCGTCGAACCGCAGCTCCGCGGCCCGCGGGTGGTCGCGATCCGGATCGGCCAGCCAGGCGCGCGCCAGCCGCCTGATCCGTACGCGCTGGCGCGGCTGCAGCCAGTCGAGCGGGACCGCCTCCTGCCGGCCGCGCCCGGCCCGGGACCCGGCCCCGGCCGCCCGGGCGGTCTTGACCTCCGCGAACACGAGCGTCCGGCCATCGAAGGCGATCAGGTCGATCTCCCCGTCGCGGGCGCTGACGTTGCGCTCCAGGACGCGGAAGCCGAGCCTCCGGAAGTGGGCTGCGGCCAGCTCCTCTCCAAGCGCTCCGAGCCGGCCGCGGGCGTGCACCCGCTCGAAGCTACGCGCGGCTTGGGATGTCGGAGCGCGGCTTGGGATGTCGAAGCGTCGCGAGGCGGGGTTCCGGCACCGGCTGTCGCCGCGCCGGCCGGGTGTTTTCTCATAGCCTGCGCCGCGATGAGCAGGCCTCCGTCCACCGAGGGAGATCCCGGCGTCGCCGCCGGGGAGGGAACCGCCCATCCTCCGGGGCCTGCCGCAGGGCCCCGTTCACTCGACGGGCTAACCAGCTTCATCGGGCTTCGCTGGGAGGACCCCGAGACGGTGCGGGTCACGATCAGGCCCGAGCTCATCAACCGGGGCGGGCTGCTGTCGGGCGTGGTCACCTTCGCGCTGGTCGACTACTGCATGGGCTCCACGCTGTGGGCCCAGACCACCGACCAGGAGCGGATCGCCACGATCAGCATCTCGATCAACTACATCCAGACGGCGACCGAGGGCGACGTGATCTGCCGCTCGACGCTGAACCGCCGCAACCGGTCGATCGGGGTGATGCAGTCCGAGGTCCGCCACGAGGACGGCCGCCTGCTCGCGACGGCGATCGGGAGCTACTCGATCTTCCCGCCCAAACCCCACCTCGAGGACGCCGCCGTGCGGGCCCGGACCCGCGGCTGAGCTCCCCGACCGAGGTTCGCCATCGAGCCTCGGCGACCAGCCCCGATGCGGGCCGGCGGTGGTCGGCGAGCCGCCTTTCGTCCAAGCATCTCGGCGTTCGCTCAGGAGCAGGCCCCGGACGGACGAAGCGGTCCGTGAAAACCCCGTAGTAGGGGTCATGTAAACCCAGCTGAAAAAGGCAAACCCGGTGTGAGCCGGGGACGCAAAGCCAGAGGTCTCGTCAGTCGAGATAGCTCGGTTGCCAGTGCACACCGGAAGGTGCGTACTAGCCCTATGAAGTTCCTTTTCAGCCGCAGGCCCTTGGGCTCGTTGGGCCTCGGCCTGCTGATGGCCGCCCTCGCCGCCACCTCGGCGCAGGCAACGGTCAACACCGAAGCATGTCAGACGCCTGAATACTTTCAGGCTTTCTCCTACGCCAACGACAGCAACTGGTACACGTCGGTCACCGGCGACACCAGCGACAGCTTCACCGGCGAAGGATGGACGCTGAGCGGGGGGGCAAAGATCGTCACGACGAATCTTTCCGACGGCGCCACCGGACAAGTCCTCGACCTACCCAGCGGATCACAGGCGGTGAGCCCCGTGATCTGCGTGACGTCGCTATATCCGAATGCCCGTGGCATCGTTCGCAACGTCAAAGGCGCCGAGGGTGTCCAGTTCATGGTGGAATACGAAGGCACCAAGACCTGGGAACGCGCGAAAACGACGGGCCAGATCCACGGCTCGAAGAGCGACTGGACCTTGGTCAACGCTGTCAACATCCAGCCGGGCAAGCAGTCGGGCTGGCAGCCGATGAGGATCACCCTGGTCCCCGGAGGCAAAACCAGCGAGTTCCAGGTCTACGACCTGTACATCGATCCTCGCATGCGCTAGACGTCTCCCGGTACCGTCGGCCCGGACGGGGCCGACGGTACCGGGTCGTCTCGCCCCAATACGGGGGACGGATCTCGCCGCAACACGGTGAGCCGACGTAGCAGCACTAGCATCCCGCCGGATGGCGCCCAGGACGCCGACCGCGCTGACGATCGCCGGCTCGGACTCCGGAGGGGGTGCGGGGATCCAGGCCGACCTGAAGGCGTTCGCCAGCTGCGGCGTGCACGGCACCTCGGCGATCACGGCGATCACCGCCCAGAACACCCGCGAGGTTAGGGCCGTGGCCGCCGTCGAGCCGAAGATGGTGCTCGACCAGGTCCGGGCCGTGCTCGAGGACATCGGCGCCGACGCGGTCAAGGTCGGCATGCTGGGGACGCTCGAGACGGCGAAGGCGGTCGAGGCGGCTCTCGCGGAGCTGCCCCCGGGCACCCCGGTCGTGGTCGACCCGGTGATGGTGGCCGAGTCGGGTGCGCGCCTGATCGAGCCCGCCGCCGAGCGGTGGCTGGCCGAGCACATCCTGCCCCGCGCGAGCGTGGTCACGCCGAACCTCCAGGAGGCTCGCGTGCTCGCGGGGGCGCCGGAGCGCGATCGGGAGCTCCCGGGCGAAGCCGAG
>DATJBO010000132.1:0-4368 GCA_035515315.1 Solirubrobacteraceae bacterium | reverse complement strand
GATCGCGCGGGCGATCACCAGCTGCTGGATCTCGGCGGTTCCCTCGAAGATGTCGTAGATCTTTGCGTCGCGGTGCCAGCGCTCAACAGGGTACTCGCGGGTGTAGCCGTTGCCGCCGAGGATCTGGATCGCCCGCTCGGTCGTCCACACCGCCACCTCGCCCGCCTTGAGCTTGCTCATCGAGCCCTCCGCGTTCTCGAAGCGCTGCCCGCTGCGGCCCATCCACGAGGCCCTCCACACCAACAGCCGCGCGGCGTCGATCTCCAGCTTCATGCGCGCCAGCGTGAACGCCACCGCCTGGTTCTCGACGATCTTGCGCCCGAACTGCTCACGCTCCTTGGCGTACTCCAATGCATACTCATACGCCGCCCTGGCGATCCCCAATGCCTGCGCGCCCACCGTCGGGCGCGAGGCCTCGAACGTCTGCATCGCCGCCTGGGAGCTGCTGCGCTTGCCCTCGCGAACGCGCGCGATCCGCTCTTCGAGGCGGTCCCTGCCGCCCAGCACGTGATCGGCCGGGATGTGGCAGTCGTCGAGGAACACGTCCGCGGTGTGGGAGGCCCGCAGACCGTGCTTGGAGACCTTGGTCCCCTGCGAGATGCCGTTCGCCTCGCTCATCGGCACGACGAACGCCGCGTGCCCGCGCGCACCGAGCTCGGGATCGACCGTGGCGATCACCACGTGGACGTCGGAGATGCCGCCGTTGGTGGCCCACGCCTTCTGCCCGTTGAGGACCCACTCCCCCGCCGCCTCGTCGTAGCGTGCGCGGGTGCGCACGGCGGACACGTCCGAGCCGGCGTTCGGCTCCGACGAGCAGAACGCGGCGACCTTCACGTCATCGGGGGTGCCGAAGCAGCGGGGGATCCACTGGCCGATCTGCTCCGGCGTCCCCTGCCCGAAGATCGAGGCCACTGCCAGGCTCGTCCCCATGATCGACATCCCGATCCCGGCATCGCCCCAGAACAGCTCCTCGTTGACGATCGGGAGCGTGAGGCCGGTGGGGTCGGCGAAGAACTGGGCGAGGCCTTCGAACCCGTAGAGGCCGATCTTCGCGGCCTCCTGGATGATCGGCCAGGGAGTCTCCTCGCGCTCGTCCCACTCGTGGGCGGCGGGGCGCACGACGTCGGCGGCGAAGCCGTGGACCCAGTCGCGGATGTCCTTCTGGTCCTGGGTGAGCTCGAGCGAGAAGTCGCCCCCCTGGATCTCGGGCATGGCGTCCTCAGCGAGCGGCTCGGGGGCCGGCGCGTCGGGATCGGGGGTCACGGCGGACGTCGACATCTAGCGCTCCTTGGGTTTGCTGGCCTAGCGACAGGATACCGGCCGATGTAAATCTCGCGGACAAAACGGGCCGTGATGTCACCATACCCCGCTAGCGCGTCTGCCACGCCTCCTCGCGTCGCGTGAGGGCGACCACGTCCTTCGGCAGCCTGCCTTCCGCGACATCGGCCACGGTGACCCGCTCGAGCACTTTGCGCAGGTTCGCCCGCAGCGCGATCCACACGTCGCGCAGCGCCTCGGCCGAGCCGACGTACTCGATCTCTTCCGGTCGCTGCCCGCGGATGCCCACGAGCGGCCCCTCGACAGCGCGGATCACCTGGGCGAGGTTCACCTCGTCCGCTGGCCGCGCCAGCCAGTAGCCGCCCTCGGGACCGCGCTGGCTGCGAACCACGCCGGCCGATCGCAGCTGGGTGAGGATGTTCTCCAGGAAGGACACCGGGATGTTCTGCGCGGTGGCGATGTCATCCACCTTGCGGGGCGCTTCCTGGGAGCTGTCGGCGAGCTCGATCACTGCCCTCACTGCGTAGTCGGCCTTGGCGGTCACGTGCATCGCCGGAGATTGTCACGCATGGGCCGGCCGGGGGGCGTCGGCGGGCACGAGTTAGGGCACCCTAACTCCTGTGGTACGGTGGGTCATGGTCATCCCGACCTCCCAGATCGGATTTGAAGAAGGTCCGCCTCCGGCCCCATATCCAGGTGGTGGCAGCGGCGCTGTGCGTCGCGGTCGCGACCTCCGCCTGCGGCGGCGGTTCCGGGGGCGCCGCGCTCACGATCTACAACGGGCAGCACGAACAGACCACCGACGCACTGGTCAAGGCCTTCGAACGGAGCACCGGGATCAAGACGGCGGTGCGCAGCGGCGACGAGGCGACGCTCGCCAACCAGCTGCTGCAGGAGGGCTCCAAGTCCCCGGCCGACGTCTTCTACACCGAGAACACGCCGGCGCTCGAAGCGCTGCGCGAGCACGGCCTGCTGGCCGCGGCGGCGCCGGCGGCGTTGAGCTCGGTGCCGGCGCGCTACAGCTCGACGCAAGGCCGCTGGGTGGGCGTCTCCGCGCGCGTGTCGGTGCTCGTCTACAACACCTCCAAGCTAGGCCCGTCGCAGCTGCCCGGCTCGATCCTCGAACTGGCCGACCCCCGCTTCAAGGGCAAGCTCGTCTTCGCGCCCTCCGAGACCGACTTCCAGCCGCTGGTCACGTCGATCGCCGCCTTCGACGGCAAGCCGGCCGCCGAAGCGTGGCTGAAGGGGCTGCAGAGGAACGGGCGCCAGCTGCCCGACAACGAGTCCGTCGCCGCCCAGGTCAACGCCGGGCAGAGCGAGCTGGGGCCGATCAACCACTACTACTGGTACCGCCTGCGCCGCGAGGAAGGCGGGCACATGTCCTCGGCGATCGGCTACTACGCCCCCCGGGACCCTGGCTACCTGCTGAACGTCTCGGGCGCCGGGGTGCTGAAGTCCAGCTCCCACCGCGCTGCCGCCGAGCGCTTCCTGGAGTTCCTCGTCAGCAGGGCCGGGCAGGAAATCCTGGTCCACAGCGACAGCTACGAGTACCCGCTGCGGCCCGGGGTGGCGGCACCGGCGGGGCTGCGCCCGCTGTCGACGCTCCAGCCGGCGCCATTGACCCCCGCGCAGCTGGGCGACGGCAGCGAAGCCCTCGCGCTCGAGCAGAAGGTCGGACTCCTGTAGGCGGCCGGGCGTGAGCGCGACCGCCACCGACGTCCGCACGCCCAGCCTCGCCCGCGCCTGGTCGGCGCGCGGGCGCTGGCCGCTGGGGACGCTCACCGGCGCGCTGGTGGCCGGCGCACTGGTGCTGCTGCCGCTGGTATTCCTGATCGTGGAGGCGGTCCACCCCGGTCTGGGCGAGGTCCGGCGGCTGCTGCTCCGCCACACCGTCGCGGTGCTGCTGTGGAACACCGCCCGGCTGGCGGTCGCGTGCACGCTGCTGTGCGCGGTGCTCGGGGTCGCGGCGGCCTGGTGCGTGGAGCGCACGTCCCTGCCGGCGAGACGCCTGTGGGCCGTGCTGCTGGTGCTCCCGCTGGGGATCCCCGACTTCGTGATCGGGTTCGGGTGGGTCTCGGTCGCGCCCGGCCTGCGGGGCTACCCGGCCGCGGTGATGATCATGACCCTGTCGCTGTACCCGCTCGTGTACGTGCCGGTGGCGAGCGCGCTGCGCCACCTCGACGGGAGCCTCGAAGAGGCCGCCCGCAGCCTCGGCACCGGCCCCTGGCGGACGTTCGCCCGAGTCACCCTGCGCCAGCTGCGCCCGGCGCTGCTCGGAGGCTGCCTGCTGGTGGCGCTGGCCCTGCTGGCGGAGTACGGAGCGTTTGAAATCGTCGAGTACCGGACATTCACGGTGGCGATCTTCACGCAGTTCCAGCTCGGCTTCGACACCGCTGCGGCGTGCGTGCTGTCGCTGGTCCTCGTAGCGCTCAGCGTGGCGGTGCTCGGCGGCGAGCTCGCCCTCAGCGGGCCGGCGGACGCGCGCCGCAGCACCCGTGGCCCGCGCAGGCCCGCGCCGCGGGTGCGGCTGGGCCGCCTGGCGGCGCTGCCGCTGGCCGGCCTGGGAGCGCTGGCCGCGCTCGCCCTCGGGGTCCCCGGGGGAGCGCTCGTGTACTGGCTGATCAAGGGCGGGTCGAGCACGCTGCCCGCCACCTCGGTGGGGTCCGCGATCGGCCACACGGCGGCCTACAGCGCGGCCGCCGCCGCGCTCGCCACCGCGCTCGCCCTGCCCGTCGTGATGCTCGTGACGCGCCACCGCAACCGCTTCACGGTGCTGCTGGAGCGACTCAGCTACCTGCCGATGGCGCTGCCCGGCGTGGTGGTCGCCCTCGGCCTCGTGTCGTTCACGATCAACCACGCCTTTGCCCTGTACCAGAGCTCGCTGGAGCTGATCGTCGCCTACGCGGTCCTGTTCCTGCCGCTGGCCGTCGTCGGCGTGCGCTCCTCGATCGGGGCGGCCCCGGTGCGCCTGGAGGAGGTGGGCCGCTCGCTCGGCGCGGGCCCGGCCGAGGTGTGGCGGCGGGTGACCCTGCCGCTGATCGCACCCGGCCTGGCGGTGGCGTTCGCGCTCGTGTTCATCTCCTCGGCGAC
>DATJBO010000131.1:0-38378 GCA_035515315.1 Solirubrobacteraceae bacterium | reverse complement strand
GCCTTTCTGCTCGTGGTCGGCCAGCGAGCAGAACAACGTGTAGGAGCCCGGGCGCAGTTCGACGACCTGACGGGTCACGGCCTTCGGCCGCTCAATCGCGAAGGCTGCCGCCGACTGCCCGGTTGCGCCCTGGGCATTGAGGTTGTGTTCGTCCTGGCCGTCGTTTACGAACTGGAGGATCACCTTGCCGGCCGGGACGGTGGTGCGCGAGAGGGTGAAGTGGTACTCGACCGCGCTGATCTGCACCTCCGGCAGCGACGGCGGCGGCGCGGGGGCTTCGCCGGAGCCGGGCTGGCCCGGCGGTGAAGAGGTGGAGCCGCCCGGCACGGCCGGCGAGGGGGTGGCGCCCGGCGAGCCCGGCGAGCCCCCCGGCGCCGACGAGCCTCCGGGACGGGTCTGTCGCCCGGGGGCGACAGCGTGCTTGTGCGCCTCGGGGCAGCGCTTGGGTGCTCCCCGGCCGCTCGCGGTGCGCGCCCGCGAGTCGTGGCGGCGCGAGTCCCTGTACCGCGCGTGCGTGCAGGAACCCGAGCCGTGCGAGTGTGCGGCGCCGGCACGGTAGACGCGCCGGACGGGATACCAACTCATAAGCGCGGCCGCGGCCATCAGCGCGGACACGCCGAACGCGGCAACGCTCGACGCGGCCGTGCGCGGCTGGTCGCTCATTCGATCAGCTGGGGAACCGTGCCGTACGTGCTCGCCCCGGGCAGGCCGGTGCCGGCGCCGGGGATCACGAGTCCCGCTTCGACCCCCAGCCACTGGCCCAGCAGGCCCGCATACATCGCCCTGAAGTCCGACGTGTTGATCACGTTTTCGTTTTCGTCGAGTTTCGTCAGGCCGGGGAATTCGCCGACCATCTTCCCCCGCACGCGGCTTCCGATCAGGAACGCGACCCCGGCGGCGCCGTGGTCGGTACCGGAGCCGTTTTCCTGGGGGCGGCGCCCGAACTCGCTCCACACCTGGATCACGACGCGATCGTCGAGACCCCGCGCTTCGAGGTCGCGCTGGAACGCGACGATCGATTCGACCGACTGGCCGAGGTTGGTGGCGAGGGTGGTGACCTCGTCGGAGTGGGTGTCGTATCCGCCCACCGCCGAGAGCGAGACGCATTTGATCGGCAGCGATTCGTCGGAGAGCATCGCGGCCAGCACCGCCAGGCGGACCGGGAACTCGTCGCCGGTGGTGGGATAGGCGACCGGCGAGGTGAACGGCGGTTTTCCTTCCACGTCGGCGAACGGGGCCACCTGCTGGCGGATGATGTCGGTGTCCAGCGACGCGGTCCGCGCCTCGGCCATGGCCGTCGAGCCCGCGCCCAACGAGCCGAGCCTGCCGAACGCTGCGAGGGTGGGCTCCGTGAGCGGTTCGTCCAAGCCGTAAGCCCAGAAGCCGTAGTCGGACGGGGTCGAGACCGCCGCCACCGGCACCCGTGCGGTGGCCAGCGCCGGTGCCAGCGAGTAGTCGAGCGAGAGGCCCTGCAGGGGATTGTCCGGATCGCCGGCGACGTCGAGGTAGCGGCCCATCCAGCCGGTGCGCCCCTGGGTGCTCAGTTCGCCGACCTCCCAGTAGTGGCGGCTGGTGAAGTGGCTCTCGTCGGGCGGGTCGTAGCCGATCGCGGGGAAGACGGCCACTTTGCCTTCTTCGTGCAGCTGCGCGAGGCCCGCTGCCTGGGGATGCCACATCAAGGTTTCATCCTCGCTGAACGGCGCCCCTTCCCCTTCGTTGCGCCCGAGCTGGGGGCGCAGTTTGTGGTAGGCGTCTTCCTTGACGGGCGCGAGCACCGACAGCGCGTCCCAGCCGCCTTCCATGAAGATCGACACGACCACGGGTTGTTTCGGCGGCGACGCGGCGGCGGCCTGGGCGATCCCCGCTTCGAGGTGGCGCGGTGACAGCGCGCCCGCGCCGTACACGGCGAGCACGCCGCCCGCCGAGCGCAACAGGAACGTGCGCCGGCTCAGGCCGGTGCCGGCGGGGAGCGGCATCCCCGGCTCGATCGACGGCAGCCCGCGCCCGGCCTGGGCGACCCCGGCGCGCAGCATCTGCGAGCGCGTGAACTCCTTGCACGAGCAGCTGCGGGGCGTCTTCATCAGCTCACCTGCATGTCGGGGGACGTCGCGATCAGCATGCGCAGTGCGTTCTGGCGGATCGCCCGGTAGGGGCTCTGCTGCCATTTGGCGGTGGCCACCCCTTCGAGGCAGTCCTGGGCGAACTCGCCGAGGCAGCTGAGCGATTCTTCGGAGATCCCCGGCTGGGCCCAGTAGGCCATCGCGCTCGTCAGTGCTTCCGCCCCGGTCTCGGTTTCGCTGTAGCGCGGTTCGCCTTTGCCCGGCCAGGGGTTGGGATAGCTGTTGGAGGTGACCCACGTCGCCATTTCCCAGCGCGCCTTGGCGGTCGAGGTGTCGAGCCAGCGCGTGAAGTCCCAGCCGGCAACGTTGGGCGGGTAGAACAGATGCTGGCCCGCGGCGGCCGACAGCCACGTCCATGCGGTCGTGTCGATGTAGCGTCCGACCGCACGCAGCAGGCCGGCGTTGTAGACGACCGGCGGGGTGACCATTTCCGGGCCGTCGAGGAATTCGGGGCTCTGGAGGATCGCCTCCACGACCGCGCGGATCGAGTAGCCCGAGGAGATGTACAGCCCCTGCAGCGAAGCCAGCGTTGCTTCCGGCGGTGGCACCGGGACGAAGTAGCTCCACAGCCTGCTGACGAAGAAGGAGGGGTGCAGCGGATGGGCGACGCACAGCGCGACGGCGTCTTCGTAGGTCCACTTGCCGCTCTGGCCGAAGACGGTCTTGACGCCCGGGTCATGGCGCTTCGCTTCGAAGTGGAAGTTCTGCAGCCCGCTGCTTTCGGTCCATTCGGCGGTCCACCCCGTGAGCGCCCGGGCCATCTGTTTGACGTCGTCCTCGGTGTAGGCACCCCGGTCGGCCCCGAGCGAGAACAGCTCCATCATCTCGCGCGCGTAGTTCTCGTTCGGTTCCCAGCGGCTGTTGTAGATGCCGTCCAGGAAGATCAGCATCGCGGGATCGGTGGTGACCGCGAGGAACAGGTCGTGGAAGCTGCCGAGCGCCCGCTCGCGGAACAGGTTGTTCTGGTCGAGCATGCGCTGCTGGTCGTTCACCTTTTCGTTGGAGTTGGCGAACCAGTCGTGCCAGATGTAGGTCATCCGCTCCACCAGCGGTTGATCGGAGCGGATCATGCGATCCAGCCACCAGCAGTGGTCATCCCCCCAGTTGTCGGCCGGCTGCAGCGCTTCCCCTTCGTCGTTGTGCGGTTCGGGCCCCTGCAGGGCCGCTTCGCCGGATGGCCTCGTGAGGCTGAACACGACCTGCTGCACGGAGCTCCCCACGAGCGCCTCGGCCTGGCCCGGGGCGGGACCGAAGCCGGCCCGCCACAGCAGCCGGCGCGCGCGGGCGAGGCTGAGCACGTCTTCGACGGCGGGCGGCGGTGTCGGCGACGGCGCCGGCGGGTTGACGGGCACCATCGGCGGGGCGGGCGCACCCGGGAGCCCCGACACCGGAGCGTGATGCTTGGGGCGGTGGTGCTTGTGCTTGCGCTTGTGCTTGTGCTTGTGCTTGCGGAGGGTGTGCTTGTGCAGCTTGTGCTTCGGCTTGTGCGCCTTCGGCTTGCGCGTGGAGCTGTGGTGGCTCGTCGTCGAGGAGGCGTGCGCCGGCGTGCCCGACTCGTGCCCTTCGTGGTCGCCATGTGCTCCGTGGAAAGCCCTCGGCTCGCGTAGCGCGGCGGGGCGGGTCCGCGTCATGGGGTTGCCTCGGCGCCGGGGGCCCGGATGATGAGCAGGCGTGCCGATGCCTAAACGGCCGTGCTAAACGGCCGTGCGAGCGGCGAGGGGAAGTTTTTGCGCGTCATGGCATCTAGGCCTGTGTAGGTCTCGTCCACCACTGGGAGGAGGGAGACGTGAACAGCCTCCGTCGCTAAGAAGGCCGGCTGTTCGGCCTGACCCTGACCCCGGACCAGCACGGGGTGTACTTCGTCAACGACGCGGAAAACACCCTGGACCTGCGCCACTAGCCGGCGTCGCTCAGACCAGCCGACCTGTGGAGCACCGGCGGCGGCCCGGCTCCCCCTGCCGGGCCGTCGCCGGGATTCTTTTGCGCCCCGCGGACCCCGATCGCACGAAAAGCCCGCAATTTGCGAACTAAACCTAGTGCCCATGGTCCGTCCAGCCTCTGGATGGCGGCATCACGCGGGTTTAGCCTTGGGGCGTCTCGCCCTCTCGCGCCGGGGGGCCCGCTTCGGCTATGTCCGCTGTATGCCCCACCCGGAGGTCACTGCTCGCGCTGGCGGCACCCGCTCCGCTGCTCGCAGCGCTGCTCGTCGCGCTCGTAGCGCCACCCGCGCCCGCGCAGGCGGCCACGTCCACGATCCTGGGCAACGCGACACCCACCACGGTCGACTCCAAAGACGGCAACGCCGTCGTGCTGGGGGTCAAGTTCAGATCCGAAGTCCCCGGGACCGTGACCGGCATCCGCTTCTACAAGGCGAGCACCAACACCGGCACGCACGTGGGGAGCCTGTGGAGCTCGAGCGGGACGCTGCTCGCCTCGGCCACCTTCACCGGCGAGAGCACCTCGGGCTGGCAGCAGGTGACGTTCGCCACGCCGGTGACGATCGCCGCCAACACGACGTACGTAGCCTCCTACCTGGCGCCCAAGGGTCACTACTCGGAAACCGTCTCGGCCTTCGCCACCGCCGGCCTAGGCAGCCCGCCGCTGACGGCGCTCGCCAACACGCTCAGCACCGATGGCGTGTACGTGTACAGCGCCGCCAACGCGTTCCCGACCAAGACTTACAAGTCGACCAACTACTGGGTGGACGTGACGTTCGTCCCCGCGGAAACCACCCCGCCACCCGGCGAAACCACCCCCCCGCCCGGCGAAACCACCCCCCCGCCCGGTGAAACCACCCCCCCGCCCGGTGAAACGACACCGCCGTCTGGCGAAGCCACCGGAGCCGCGGTGCTGATGGGAGCCACCCAGAAGCAGCACTGGCAGGCCCGCTCGGCGGAATGCCCGAACGTGGGGTCGGGGTGCGTGGACGAAATCTCCCAGGGGCAGTTCGTGGCGTGGCCGTTCGTGGCCGAACACACCGGAACCGTGGAAGCGATCTTCGCGGTCCTGTATGGCTCCGCCCGGGGCACCAACACGGGGTCGGAAATCGGGATCTTCGCAAACCGCGTGTACCGCTACGCGGAAATCACCTACAACAACGGCGCGGAAAACGCAAAGGGCGGCTGCAGCTGCACGTGGACGCCGGCGGAATTCATGAAGTACGAAGCGGAAATCCCGCCCGAAGACCCCGGCGCCCTGCTGGGCACGTCCGGCAAAGTGGCGGAGTCGAGCATCAAGAACGCCGAATTCACCGAATTCAAACTGGAACACCCCGTCAAGGTCTTCAAGGGCGTCAAGTACTGGCTCGCGAACACCACCTTCTCGACCCGGGGTGCGGGTCACGTGTACCAGAAGTTCCTCCACGAACGGCGTAGCCAGACCGAAGGGCAGCCGTGGGGCGTGTACTCCAACGAACCGTCGAACTGGGAAGAAGGGCCGCGCCCGCTGAGAGAACTGCCCTCGCCGGAAACGACGAAGATCAACTGCGAGCAGTGCAACGTCGAAGGCTGGCTGCAGGAGGAACCCACCGGCAAGCACCTCACCAACTCCAACCGGGAAGCACAGGAAGAAGGCGGGCAGACCTTCAGCTACGCGGCCGGGAAAGTCGAAGAAGGCGAATCCCAGAGCGCCGCACCGGGACCGATCGGCAGCGTCGACGCGCGCCCGGGGATGAACTCCGCGACCGTCAGCTGGAGCGCCCCGACCAGCGGCGGCGAACCCGCCGAATACAGGGTCACCCCGTATATCTCCGGCGAAGCCCAGACGGGCGCGACGGTGACCCTGACCGCGCCCGCGACGACCGCGACGTTGACGGAACTGAAAGGCGGTACCGCCTACACCTTCACCGTGCAGGCGCTCAACCCGGTCGGCCCCGGGCCCGTGTCGGCGCCGTCGAACGAAGTGGTGCCGCTCGCCCCCACGCCCCCCGAAGCCCCGACGGCGGTCACGGCCGTGCCCGGCAACGCCAGCGCGACCGTCGCGTGGACGGCCCCCGGCAATGGCGGGGGCGCGATCATGAGCTACACGGTCACTCCCTACGCGGGCGCCGAAGCGCTGCCCTCCACCACCGTCAAGGGCACGCCCTCGGCGAGCACCGCCACCATCGAAGGGCTCACCAACGGCACCACGTACACGTTCCGCGTGGCGGCCACCAGCCAGTACGGCACGGGGCCCGAATCGCTCGCCTCCAACGCCGTCACCCCGCTGATCCCCACGCCGGGCCTGGTGATCGACGCGAACGTGACCGTCAACGGCAAGGGGACCGTGACGACCGCGCCCTTCACGACCGTCGAAAGCGGCGAGCAGCTGTTCGCGTTCGTGTCGCTGGACGGACCCTCGGGCGCCAAGCACCAGACCGCGTCCGTGTCCGCCGCCGGCCTCACGTGGACGCTCGTACAGCGCGCCAACTCGCGCGCGGGCGATGCCGAGATCTGGACCGCGACGGCACTCGCGCCGCTGTTCGGCGCCACCGTCACCGCGACCCCGAGCCTGCCCGGCTACGACCAGTCGCTGACGGTGATCGCGATGCGCAACTCCCAGGGCGCCGGGGCCTCGGCCGGCGCCGGGGCGGCGAACGGCGCCTCGAGCGTGTCACTGAAGACGACCGAAAAGGGCTCGCTGGCGTTCGCCGTGGGACACGACTGGACGAACGCCACCGCGCGCACGCTCGGAAGCGGCCAGGTCCTGCTGCACCAGTACCTCGATGGCGCCGCCGGGGACACCACCTGGACGCAGCGCACGGGCACCCCCGCGGCCGCCGCCGGGGAAACGGTCACGCTCAACGACACCGCCCCCACGAAGGACGAATGGGACATGGCCTCGGTCGAGGTACGGCCGCTCGCGGGCTGACCCGCCTCCCCGGGCCCGTCGCGGCGCTACATTCGAGAGCATGCCGTCGCGCCGCGGCCTGACCGTGATCTGGGCCGCCGTGCTGGTCCTCGTGCTGGCGCCCCCCGCCACGGCCGCCGCGAGCCGCTACTGCCTGTCCCTCGGCGACTCGCTCGCCCAGGGGATGCAGCCGAACGGGGCCGGGATCACCCCGGCCGGCGGCTCGCAGATGCTCGCCGCCGAACGCTTCCTGCGCCGCCACCGGCGTGCCGGCGAAGTGGCGCTGGTGACGCTCGACATCGGCGCGAACGACGTCGACGGCTGCGAGCACGGCATTGAAATCAATACCGGCTGCGTGATCGCGGGAGTGGGACGGATCGCCACGAACCTGCCCGTGATCCTGCGCCGACTGCGGAGCGCCACCGCACCCGGGACGCCGATGGCGGCGATGACCCTCTACGACCCGTTCCTGGAGTTGTTCCTGTCCCCGGGTGGCCGCGAAGAAGCGCTCGCCAGCGTGCGCTACGCGCGCAACGTCAACGCGGGGCTCACGCGTCTGTATCGCGCCGGCCGGCTTCCGCGTGGCGCATGTCGACAGCGCCTTCCGTACCTACGACACCTCCCATGAGGAGCGCCTCGCCGGGCACAGCACGCAGGTTCCGGTCGCCGTCGCCGAAGTCTGCCGCCTGACCTGGATGTGCGCGCCCGCCCCGGTGGGCCCGAACATCCACGCCAACCCGACCGGGTACCACGTGATCGCGCAGGCGTTCCTGAAGGCGTTCGCGTAGCGCGAGCGCTGCACCGGCGCTCACCTTCGCTCGGGGCGCATCCGGTGATCGACAAATGGGCACGGCGGGGCTTCCCTGTTTCGCCAGCAGTCGGAAGGCAGCGCCAGAGGCGCCGGGGAGAATCTGCGTGTGCAGTCGCGCGCTGCCAGCGGAGGGTTGGCGGACGGCACGGAGATGCCGGCGCTCGACGCCGCCCCCGTCAGGGACGCGGACGCCGTCTACCGCCCGAGGCCGCCGTTCCTGGACGAGCTGTTCGAGCGCGACGGGACGCCCCGGCCGACCGCGCGGGCGCTGGTGGCGGCACTGGCGCAACTGGGACCAGCCGGCCTGATCGAGGCGGGGCGGCGACGGGATGCGATCTTCATGCAGCAGGGGATCACCTTCGAGACGGGAGGCGGGGACGGTCCCACCCACGATCGTCCGTTTCCGATGGATCTCGTGCCACGCGTGCTCGGCGGTGCGGAATGGACGAGCATCAAGCGCGGCCTCGCCCAGCGGATCCGCGCCCTCAACCACTTCGTCGACGACGTCTACCACACGCGTGAGATCGTGCACGAGCGGATCGTGCCGTGGAGGCTCGTGGCGTCTTGCTCGCACTTCGCCCGCGCGGTGCACGGCATCAGACCACCGGGCGGCGTATACACGCATGTCGCCGGATGCGACCTCGTGCGCCACAGCGACGGGAGCTGGAGGGTGATCGAGGACAACGTGCGCATCCCGTCGGGGATCTCCTACGTGCTGGAGAACCGGGCGGCGATGGCCCGCCTCGTCCCCGAGCTGTTCGCGTCCTACCGCGTGCGCCCGATCGACCACTATCCACAGCTGCTGCTGGGGGCGCTTCGCGCAGTCGCTCCGTCCGCCGAGAGCGAGGCCACGGTCGTCGTGTGGACGCCCGGTCCGGCGAACCCCGCCTACTTCGAGCACGCGTTCCTCGCGCGCCAGATGGGCGTGGAGCTCGTGGAAGCATCCGACCTCGTGGTGCGCGACGACGTGCTGTACATGCGCACGATCAAAGGCCTCGAGCGCGCCCACGCGGTATATCGTCGGATCGACGACGACTTCGTCGATCCGCTGGAGTTCAGGGGCGACTCGCTGCTCGGTGTGCCCGGGCTGGTGAGGGCCTACCGCGCGGGCAACGTGGCGATCGCGAACGCGCTGGGGACGGGTGTCGCGGATGACAAGGCCGTCTACCGCTTCGTGCCGGAGATGATCCGCTTCTATCTCGGCGAGGAGCCGATTCTCGAGAACGTACGGACCTACCTGCCGTCGGACCCCGAAGTGCTCGAGCACGTGCTGGGACACCTCGACGAGCTGGTCGTGAAGCCGACGGGGGAGTCCGGTGGCCGAGGGGTGATGATCGGCCCCCACGCCGACGAGGTTGAAATCGCGCAGATGCGGCGACTGCTGCTCGCCGCACCGGACCGGTGGATCGCCCAGGACGTGGTCGAGCTCTCGACCGTCCCGGTGGTGGACGCCGACGGTCTGCTCGTGCCTCGCCATGTCGATTTGCGCCCGTTCGCGGTGTTCGGCGAGCGCATCGACATCGTGCCCGGCGGCCTCAGCAGGGTCGCGCTCGAGGAGGGCTCGCTGATCGTCAACTCCTCCCGCGGGGGCGGCTCGAAGGACACGTGGGTGCTCGAGGACGGCGACGACGCCGACCGTGCGGGTCCGCCGATCGCCGACACGCAACCTCCGGCGCTGCCGGACCTGCGCTACGGCACCTGGGTCGCACAGCAACAGCAACAGCAGCAGGAACAACCGCAGCAGCGGGGCGTGCGCTGTCCCGCGCCGCGACGCTGATGCTCGCGCGGATCGCACACGAGCTCTACTGGCTGGGACGCAACCTCGCCCGGGCGGAGTTCACGGCACGGGCCGTCGAGGCCGTGTTGCAGGCCGAGCTGCAGGGAGCGTCCGACGCAGCCCCCGGGGTGAGCTTCGGCTCGGGCGGTCTGCTTGCGATGCTGGGCGACGACCACGGCCAGGGGAACACCAGCCGGACCCTCGGCCAGCTGATCCTCGATCGCGAGCGCCCGGAATCGATGCTGGCGAGCATCGAGCGCGCCCGTGACGGCGCGCGAACGGTCCGCGACGTGATCAGCGCGGAGATGTGGCAGGCGATCAACACCACCGCCCTGGGACTGCACCGCGCGGGGCAGCCCGGGTGGGGAACGCCCGCGGGACCCTTTCTCGCTTCGCAGTACATCAAGGAGCGCACCTCGCTGATCTGGGGGATCGCCAACCGCTCGATGCTCCGGGACGAGGCGAAGTGCTTCCTCGACGCGGGCGGCCTGATCGAGATCTCCGACATGGTGCTGCGGATGCTGCACGTGGCGATGCCGCCCACCGATTCACCGCCGGCGGACGGAACCGCCCTGATCCTGCTGCAGGCTGTGGGCGGCTTTCACGCCTACCTGCGGGCAGTGACGGCTCCCCCCAACGCCGACCCGGTGGCGCGCTTCTTGCTGTTCGAGCGCTCCTACCCTGACAGCGTGGCCGCGTGCGTGGACTCCCTGCACGAGGTCTTCATGGTCGCCGACGCCGGGCCACGAAACTCCAAGCCGGTGCTTCGGGTCAGCCGCCTGGCAGCCGACCTCGACTTCCAGCGCAGGGCGCTGCCCGAGGGCTCGGAGCTAACCGGCATCTGCTCCGAGACCCGCCAGGAGCTGGGATACCTCGACCAGGACGTGGCCGAGCGCTACTTCGCCGGTGCCGCGGCGGCCGGTCCGAGGGGCGAGCTGTAGTGCACTTCGCGATCCGCTTCCTGACGGAGTACCACTACGACGCGCCGGTCACCGACAACCTCAACTCCCTGCGGGTGCGACCCGCGACGACCTCGACCCAGCGCTGCGACGAGTTCCACACGCGGATCGAGCCCGAAGCGCGGATCGCGCGCCACCTCGACTACTTCGGGACCGAGGTGATCGAGTTCGGGGTCCCCACCCCCCACGACCACCTAACGATCGACGTCCGGGCGCGCGTCGTCACGTCCAACCAGCCCGATCCGCGGGAGGGGTCATGGGAGAGCCTGCGCAGCGCCTCATACACGGACGCCGCGGGCGAGTTCGCGCTCCCCTGGCAGGACCAGCCGACGATCGCGGGCCTCGAGGACCTGGAGGCGGCGATCTCGGCGGAGACACCGCTGAAGACACTCGAGCGGCTGTGTCAGGTGATACCCGAGCGCTTCGAGTACCGGCCTGGCGCGACCTACGTCGGATCGGGCGTCGACGAGCTGCTGCGCAAGAAGGCCGGGGTCTGCCAGGACTTCGCCCATCTCTCCCTGGTGTTGCTGCGCCGGATGGGCATCGCTGCCCGCTACGTGTCGGGCTATCTGTGGGCGGCTCCCGATGACGCCGCCTCGGACTCGCTCGAGGTCGACACGCACGCCTGGGTCGAGGCGCTGTTGCCGGACGCCGATGAGGGCGGCGAGCCGCAGTGGGTGAGCGTCGATCCCACCAACCGGCGCCTCGCGGACAGCTCACACGTGAAGATCGGCCACGGCCGCTTTTATGCCGACGTCGCTCCGGTGAAGGGCCTGTTCATCGGCGGCGCCACCTCCACCCTGTCCGCGGCCGTGACCCTCTCGCTGCTCGACCCCCAGTCGGGCGCCAAGCCATGACGGGCCCCGGTCCCTTCCTACTCCCGCGTCCGCGTGTGTCCCGGGCCTCGGCTCGCAACCTGCCGAGCTGAAGCCCGGTGGCCCGCGGGCACGCTCGCCGCGGGGCTGACCAGCGCGCCGCTGACGAGCCGCAGCACCGCGCCGGCGCGCATCCGCACGAGCACGTTGAGCACGCCGGAGGGCCCGGCTCGCAGCAGCTTCAGCGTGTGCCAGCGGCCCTGGACGGTGCGCGCGAACTGCACCAGCGCGGTTTGCTGGCCGGGTGGCAGCAGCGCCCACACACGGACCCGTTCGGCGCGCGCCCGCAGCGGGTCGAACGGGAACGTGAAGCCCGCCAGGAACGGCTTCGGCTGGGCCAGCTCGAGGTTCCCTCCCGGGCCCGCGCTGTAGAGGCCGGCCGCACGCTGGTATTCGACTCCTTCTCCGGTGGGGCCGGCGACCCGTAGCGCGGGGTAGGGGTCGACCAGGAACTGCCAGTCGACCAGCCCCACCCCGGCGATCCACAGCCGGTGCAGCGCCCTGGAGGTCCATCGCGCCTGCAGGCCCGGGGCCACGCCCCGGGGCGACTGGGGGGCGCTTTCCCAGTTGAGCTCGGTGGCCCACACCGGCTTGGGCCCGGCGGGCAGAGCGGTGCCCAGCGCCTCGGCGCGGCGCAGCAGGTGCGTGACCTTGGCGGCGTCGGCGATCGACACGTCGAGCGAGGACGCCGCGGGGCGGTCGGGGTCGCCCACCGACAGCGGGTGGAACGCCAGCACGTCGAAGTGGGGCGGGTCGGGACAGGGGGCGCGGGCCGGATGGGGACCGCCGCGCAGGCACAGCAGCGAGGTCAAGAACGTGATGGGAGCCATGCGCCCGACGCCGGAGGGGTCGCCGTCGGGCGCGATCCCCGCGGCGATCACGACGTCGTTCGGCGCGACCTGCTTGACGCCGGCGTAGAAGGCGTTGAGCAGTTGCCGGTACAGCAACGGCGAGAACGCCGTCCAGTGCCCTGCCTCGGCGACCCATTGCGGCTCCAGGTAGCGCGCGAGGTTGGGCTCGTTCCACGCCTGGAAATCCTTCACGGCCGGCAGCGCCCGACCGGGCGTCCGGGGGTCGGGGAAGCTTCCGTCGTAGCGCCGGCCCAGCGCCTGTGCGAAGGCCTGCAGCGCTTCCGGGCTGGGCGCCCAGCTGCCCCGATACGCGAACGGCCAGCGGTCCGGCGCTTCGGCGAAGTCCGGCGCGTGGGAGACCACGAGGATCGGCACGAGGCCAGCGGAGGCCGCGCTGCGGACCGCTTCGTCGAGACGCGCGAAGCGGTAGGCGCGATCGGCGGGATCGGCAGGGTCGAAGCCGGCGGGCGGACCGGAGGACACCAGTTCGCGCCAGTCCACCGGGATGCGCACGACCGTGGCGCCGGTCGCGCGGATGCGAGCCAGCGCCAGCGCACGGGTCTCGGGGCCGGCGCTCTCGAGCAGCACCCCGTCGGAGATGCCGCGCACCAGCCCTCCCGCCGGAAACGGCCCGTACAGCATCGCGCGACTCTGGGAGCGGGCTATGCCGGGACGCGTGCGCGCCGGCGTCGGGCCCGATCGCGGCGTGGCCGTGAAAGGCCGTGGCGGTCCTTCCACCCCGCTGCGGGACGGGATCGGGAGTACCGGCGGGGGCACCAGCCAGGCGAGCGCGGTCAGCGCGATGCCGAGGAGGCGCTCCACGCAGGGGCGCGCCCTCAGCGAATCGAGAGGGACCGGCGCCCGAGGCCCATTTTCGCCCCCGAGGTGCTGTGCAGGGTCGTGAGCAGCACCGCGTGCACGTGCTTGGCCGAGCGGAGCCTGCTGCGCCCCTTCTTCGTCACGCGCAGCAGCACGCTCACCACGCCGGCCTTCTTGGCGGTGACGTAGCCCCGGGCGATCAGCAGCGCGGGCGGCTTGTGGGTGTGATGCTTGCTCGACGCGAACGCGGGGAGCGCGCCGCCCTGCCTGTACAGGTCCTCGACGACGGTGCCGGGCTGGTTGATGCCCACCAGCACGTGCCACCCCGACTTCAGGAGCGAGTGGATCGTGAGGTGGCCTAGCTTCATCACCGACCCCTGCAGCGCCGGCGGCTGCGGCGGCGGGGGCGGAGCCGGGGGCGCCGGGCACGCTCCCACGGGGCGCGAGGTTTCGCTCGTATAGGTGTAGGTGGCTCCTTCGGCCAGCAGGGTTTTCAGCGACTCGGTCGCGGTGATGGTCTGGCCGGGCTGCAGGGGCGCCAGGAAGTTGCCACCGAAGGCCGTCCCCGACAGCGTTTTCACCTGCGCCTGGCCGAAGCCGGATTCGTTGAGCCCCCTGACGTGGCCGTATGGGTCGGTCCTCAGCGAGTAGGTGACGTAGGACCCTTCGACGGTGAAGCCCGCCGAGTTCTGACCCGAGAAGTTGGCAGAGCCCGCGCACACGGTGGGATCCATCGAGGGAAGGCCGTCGTACACGACCGACCCGACCACACGTCCGATCGGCGATTCCAGCGTCACCACGTCGCCCACCTGGGGAACCTGCGAGAGCGAGGCCCCCCCGTTGCCGGTCTGCCTATAGACGGTGATTCCGCCACGAATGATCGAGACCGCCACTTCAGCGCTTGGATCGGCCGACCCCCAGGTGACGGCCACTGACCTGTATTCCGGGAAGGTGGTCTCGCCCTCGGCGACCGTCAGCATGTAGCTCGGCGTGTGGTTTCCCCAGGCGCCCGCCGGCCCGGCCCCGACGCCGAGCGCCAGCAGCGCCAGCAGGGCGCCGCCGACGGCTGCGCTGATGCGCCCGCCCAGTGCAGGGCGGCTGCACTTGAGACTCCTACCAACCCTCATGAGACCCCGCTGCAATCGTCTGCGCAACGCCTCAGCATTAGCTTCGGGGACCCGATTGGACGACGGTATTCCCCCGGGGCAGACGGACCCTCCCGCTATCCGTGGCCCGACCAGGGCAGCTGGCTGGGACCCCGGTAGGACGCTTCGGCGCGGCCGGTCAGCTGGCGACGACCCCGCCGTCGCAGACGATCGTGTCGCCGACGATGAACGCGCCCGCCGGGGAGGCGAGGAACAGGGCCGTCCCGGCGATGTCGCTCGGCCTGCCGACGCGCCCGCTGGGGTTGGTCTGTCCGACCTGCTCCCAGTCGGTCGCCTCCACGTCCCCGCCCCCGCCAACGCCCGTGCTGAGCATCCAGGTCGGGAACGGGCCGGGCGCGATCGCGTTGACGAGGATGTTGCGCCGCACCAGGGTCGCCGCGAGCTGACGGGTGAGCGCGTGCACGGCCGCCTTCGACGGCCCGTACGACCAGTTCTCGAAGCGCGAGGTGCGCAGGCCGTCGATCGAGCCGATGTTGATGACGCGTGAGGGCGAGTCCGCGCTGGCGCGGGCTTCGAGCAGGGGGAGCAGGCCCTGCGTGAGGAAGAAGATCCCCTTCACGTTGGTGTCCATCACCTTGTCCCAGCCGCTCTCGGGGAACTCGCCGAGCGGCGCCCCCCACGAGGCACCGGCGTTGTTGACGAGCACGTCGAGATGGTCCTCGTGCTCGCCGAGCGCCCGCACGAGGCTCGCCACGCCCTCGTTGCTCGCCAGGTTCGCCGGGAGCGACGCGCACGTGCCGCCGTAGGTCTCCGCCAGGCGCGCGGCGGTCGCGTCGCAGACGTCGGCCTTGCGGGAGCTGACGTACACCGTGGCGCCGTTGGCGAGAAAGCCCGCGGCGATCATCTCCCCGATGCCGCGCGAGCCGCCCGTGACCAGCACGGTCTTGCCCGCGACGGAAAAGAGCTCCTCGATCGAGAGCTCGCTCATGTGCCCCTCCTTGCTGGGTTGCTTGCAGCGAAAGCCGAGAGCGCCACAGTTTGCCGTGCCCGGATCGCGGCGGCTATGAGCCCGGCTCGGGGCGCCGATGAGCCCGCCGCGACGCCCCGTGCGCTGCCGCCACGGGCACGGTCATATGCTCCTCGCTGTTTGGCGCCAATGGGACACGGCCACCGCGCTCGAGCCCGACGGACGAGGGAACCGCGATCGCGTTCACCGTCGTGCTCGAGGAGCTCGGGAAGGCGACCCGCGACGGCGCCGGCTGGCATCAATGCCTCGAGGTGCTGGATCGCACGCTCGCGGGCGAGGCGGCGGGCGACTACGACCCGGGCCGCTGGCGGGAGCTGCGCGACACGTACGCCGAGCGCTTCGGCGCCGACGCATCCGTGCTGGGGCCGCCGCAGGAGTGGGAGGACGAGCACGGGGAGGGCAGCTGAGCCGCACCTGCCGACCGCGGCGCTCACGCGGAACGTCGCTCCTGCGGAGCGCAGCACTCCGAGGGTCGCGGTCGCACCGCGGCACCCAGAGCGTCGCGGGCCGTGCCGGCGTTCTTCATCCGGCACGGCCCGCGATTAGGTCTCGCTAGCCGATTGCGTTAGGACACGTTCAGCGTCAGCGTCTTGGTCGCCGTCTGCTTGTGCTTCTTGGTCGAATCCTTGACAGCCACGGTCAGCTGGTAGGAGCCGGGCGCGAGCTTGCTGCTCGGTGTACCCGAGAGGACCCCTGCTTTGCTCAGCTTGAGGCCCTTGGGGAGCTTGCCCACCTTCTTCCATTTGAACGGTGTCGTGCCGCCCGCCGCCGCGAGCTGGTAGCTGTAGGCGACGCCGCGGCTAGCCGCAGGCAGGCTTTCGGTGGTGACTGCGAAGCCGACCGGGCAGTGCAGCACGAGTTCCAGGTTCGTCGCCGGTGGCGGCACCTGGAAGGCCGGCGTGGTCGCCGTCCCGCAACCCGTCTTGGATGCTTCGACCTCGTAGTAGCCCGGAACCGTGTCCCAGCCGAATTCGCCTTTCGCGTTGGTCGTGTCGGGATTGTCACGGTTGGCAGGTGACATCAACGGCGAACCGTCTTCGACGGCCGCGAACGTGCCCGTGAGGCTGTCAGAGGTCAGCAGCCTCACCGTCGCCCCGGCGATCGGCGCACCGGCGTTGTTGGCGTCGACGACCTTGCCGCTCGGATCGATGTAGATCGTGAATTCGATGCCCCCGTCTTCTTCCGGTTTCGGGCACCCCGTCACTTTGATCGAGACCGTCCCGGCGCCGTGCAGCGGGTAGACGGCCGGGAGTTCTCCGGTGAACGTGCCCGAGCCGGGCGGGGTTTCGGTCAGGGTCACCGGCGCGGTCGTTTCGGTCGTGCCGTTGCTGCTGTTCTCGGCGGTGATCGTCGCTGTCACGGCTCCACCGCTACAGGCGTGGGTGGTGATCGGCGATTTCACCGACCAGTTGATCACCGGTACCTCATGGCCACCCACGTCGGTTTCGCCGAAGCCCGTCACGACCGTCCCGTTGGGGGGCGGCGTCGGCCCCGTGAGCGTGAAGTCCTCGGTGGTCGCATTTGGCGATTGGACTTCGAACGGGGCCGATTTGGCTTCGTCGTAGGCGCTCCCTTTCGGGGGAGAGACCGCGGCCACGTAGTTGCCGCTCGGCACCCCGAGGACCGAGTAGGAGCCGTCGGCTCCGGTGCTTGCGCCGTAGCATTCCCGGTCCTGCATGCCGGTCCGGCACACCGACACCAGAGCGCCCGAGATCGGTTTGGCGGGCTGGCCGTTGTCGGTGACCGTACCTGTTACAGAGCCGCCCTCTCCCCCGGCGCGGATCGGGAAGATGTAGCGTCCGGGAACCGGGGAGTTCTGGCTGCCCGAGTCCAGTGCGTGCGGGCCGCCGTCGATGAACGCCCCGTCTTCGAAGGACCCCGCGAGCTCGAGGGCGTCACTGGACCCGTTGGTGTATCCGACTGCGGCGGAGACGCCTTCGCGGCAGTTTCCGTCACCTCCGCTCGCCTGCCCGCTGTCCCAGTTGATTTCGCCGTAGTTGTACTCGATGTCGAAATCGCCCGGTGCGATGTCCGAGCGGTCGACGATCAACATCTGGAAGTAGTTCAAGCCGCCTTCGGTCGTGACGAAGCAGTCGACCCCCGGCCAGTTGACACCGAACGCGGGATGCCCGTCCACGGTGCCGTCGCCGTAGGTGACGAGTGCGCTCCCTGCGACCTGCGTGTCGACGTCCGCCCAGTAAGGGGCGATGATCGGGCTGCCGAACGTCGACAGACCCTCCGGCGTGTAATCCGAGAGCGGTTCTTCGAACGTGACGTTGCCGTTGTTGTTTACGTACAGGCTGTTGTAGGTGGTGCCGAAGAAGTCGATCGAGAACGGCAGCCCGACTTCTTCGGTGGACCCGTCGTCGTTGGCTTCAAGCGTTTCCGAGCTGAATCCCGGTTCGATCGGTGAAGCCGAAGATGGTGTGACCCTCGCGAGTGTGACAACCAGCGCGAGCAGCGCCACTGTCATCACTGCAACCTTGGAAGTTCGCCCAGCGACGAACAGCGCATAGCGCGGCATGCGGAAGCCCCCTTTTCAGTTTGATGAGCGCGTCGGGGGATCGGAGAAACCGCTGCTACGTGGCTACCCGACCCGACAGAGGCCCTTGTATACCAATCGGGCTAAGGGGGGTCAACGTCCAATACTGGCCCTTGCCGGCGACGGTCAGTCTCGCTCGATCACGAGCTTCGTCCACCCCTGGTCGGCGAGCGCAGCGGGCGCGTCATCCCACTCGACGCGGCGCGTGGTGACGAGCTCCGGGTGCATGTGGCCCTCGGCGGCGAGGCCGAGCACGTGCGGCATGGCGCTCCGGGCGTTGACCCGTCCGGTGCGGAAGGTGATTCCCTTCGTGTACATCTCGAGCAGCGGCAGGCTCGGCTGGTCGCCGAAGTAGATCGCGGTGCTCGTGCAGACCCCGTCCGGGGAGGTCGAGCGCAGCGCGAGCTTCAGGCCCTGCGGATCGGCGCTCGCGTCGACCGTGATCGGGTACGGGCCCACGCGCTTGGGTTTCTCGGCCAGCGTCTGGGCGCCGAGGCGAGCGGCGGTCTCACGCCGTCCGTCGTCGGGATCGACGTAGAGCACCGAACGCGACCCGAGCGCCACCGCCAGGCCCGCCGCATACAGTCCGATCGACCCCGGGCCTGCGCCGCCCACGACGAGCACGTCCGCACCCGGGAGATCGGCGAGCGGGGGGCCCACCGCCCGCCACCCGTCGCTGAGATTGTCCGAGGCGCTCGCTGCCGCGGCGGGCTCGAGGCCGTCCGGCAGCGGCACGAGCATGTGCTCGGCGAAGGGGACCTCCACCACGTCGGAGAGGAAGCCGCCCCAGCGCTCGACGGCGGGGCCAAACCCGTAGGTCGACATGAGCGGCACCTCGGCGCAGTTGGAGGTACGCCCGGCCAGGCACGCCTCGCACGTCCCGCACGAGATCTGGAAGGGAACGCTGACCAGCCGTCCCGGGGCCAGGGAGCCGACCGCGTCGCCGACCTCGAGGATCTCGGCCACGCATTCGTGTCCGAGCGGGAACGGGGCCGGGAACGGCGACGCTCCGGCGACGATGAGGCCGTCCAGGTCGCACGTGGAGACGGCCACCGGGCGCACGAGCGCCCCCTCGTCGGACGAGAGGCGTGGCTCGGCCACATCGCGCCACTCCAGTGACCCAGGCCCGGCGAACACAAGCTGTCGCATCACCCACTCCTTTCTATGTAGACCGGTCACTATAGTAACCGAATGCGATCAGGCGAGCATGGACACGGGCGGGGAGCCTCGAAGGGGGCGTCGAAGGGGGCGTTCGTCGCCGCCACACAGGGGCTCCTCCGCCGGCGTGGGTACGTCGCCAGCGGACTCAGCGACATCGTGGCGCGCAGCGGGGCCCCGAAGGGCTCCCTGTACTTCCACTTCCCGGGGGGCAAGCAGGAACTCGCGATCGCGGCCATGGAGCGCTCGGCCGTGCAGCTACGCGACGCGATGGCGGCGGTACTCGACAGCAGCGACGACGTGGGCGAGGCGATCGGCCGCCTTGTCGACGTGCTCGCCGCCGGGCTCGCGGACTCGCAGTTCACGGACGGCTGCCCGATCGCGACCGTCGCGCTGGAGACGGCGAGCGAGTCGGAGGAGATGCGCGCGGCGGCGCAGGCCGCCTTCGACTCGTGGCTGGAGGTCCTCGAGCGGCGGTTCACGCGAGCGGGTTGCGACGACGCCCTCGCGAGGCAGCGCGCGTTGATGGTGCTCGCGGCGGTCGAGGGCGGCCTCATCCTCTCGCGCGCGCAGCGCGATGTGGCTCCCCTGCACGCGGTCTCCGCGCAGCTGCGCGCGCTCTGACGCCCCCGCCGACGCGCTCTGACGCCCCCGCCGACGCGCTCTGGCGCCCCCGCCGAGGATTAGCGCGTCACGGAAACGGGTACAGACGCGCGCATCCCAGTTGGTTCGAATCTCGGGCCGCGTACCAATCTCAGAAAAGGGCAGGTGGACGAAGGATGGGGAGACCGTCGCTGTGGCGGGTGTGTGTCATGTCCGTGGTCGCGGCGATCGCCGCGTTGACGGTTACGGCGGCGAGCGCGTCCGCATTCGACGCGCGGGGCAGCGCAGAACAGGTGGACGTCACCGGCTTGGCAGCCAACGCTCAGATGTCGCTGCTGAACTCGCACGGCAAGGCCGTCTCCACCCAGAACGCAGACTCGCTCGGGGGTCTCCTGTTCCGCAACGTGAAGCCGGGCAGCGGCTACCGCGTCCGCCTGGCCGGCTCCGAAGAAGAGTCCGAACCAATCACCGTCCACACCGACGCGGCGGAACCCTGGAACCCCGATATCTACAACCAGTCGATCCCCGACAACGGTTACACCTACCTGACGACCCGTGACGGCACCCAGCTGGCGATCGACGTGCACCCGCCGACGAGCCCGGCCGGCGAGCCCGGTGTGCCGTCGATGTTCCACTTCCCGACGGCGCCGATCCCCGGCGTCCCGACGCCGAGCTACACCGCGCCGTACCCGACGCTGATCGAGTACTCGGGCTACGGATACGCGAACCCCGCCGGCCCGGAAAACGGGATCGCCGTAGTCGCCAACCTGATGGGCTTCGCCGTGGTCGACGTGAACATGCGCGGCACCGGGTGCTCGGGCGGGGCCTACGACTTCTTCGAACCGCTGCAGAACCTCGACGGCTACGACGTGATCGAGACGATCGCCCACCAGCCATGGGTGCTCGGCAACAAGGTCGGAATGATGGGCATCTCCTACGGCGGGATCAGCCAGCTGTTCACGGCACAGCTGCGCCCGCCCGACCTCGAGGCGATCGCGCCGCTGTCGGTCATCGACGCGACGGCGACCACCCTGTATCCGGGCGGCATCCTCAACACCGGCTTCGCGGTGGCGTGGGCCGAACAGCGCCAGCAGAACGCCGAACCGGCCGGCCCGGGGCAAGGGCAGGAATGGGCCTACGAACGCGTCCAGGAAGGCGACCAGACGTGCGCGGACAACCAGGACCTGCACGGCGAGGCCAGCAACCTGCTGACCAAGATCAAGGAAAACTCGACCTACAACCCGTCTGTGGCCGATCCCCTGGATCCGGTCAGCTTCGTCCACAACATCGACGTGCCGACGTTCATGGCCTGCCAGTGGGAGGACGAGCAGACCGGGGGGCACTGCGCCGACCTGGTCCAGCACTTCACCGGCACCACACGGAAGTGGTTCACCTTCACCAACGGCGCCCACATCGACTCGCTGGACCCGTATACGTTCGACCGCCTGTACGACTTCCTCGAGCTGTACGTCGCGCACCAGGCCCCGATCGTGAACTCGGCCGTGCCCCGAGCCGCGGCCCCGGTCATCTACGACGAAGCGATGGGCCTTCCCAAGACCGACCTCGTCACGCTCCCGGAAGACCCGATCCAGCAGCAGCCGACCTACGAAGCGGCGCTGTCGGCCTTCGAAGCGCTCCCGGAGATCCGGGTGATGCTCGACAACGGCGCAGGAACCTCGCCCACCGGGAGCACCACGGCCGGCGACCCCTACCCCGCGTTCGAAGACACGTTCTCCTCGTTGCCGGTCCCCGGCACGACCGCGCGGACCTGGTACTTCGGGCCGGGCGGCACGCTCACCGAACAACAGCCGGCCATCCGCGGCACCGACTCCGACACCTACACCTCGAACGCGAGCGCCACGCCGCTGACCGATTACTCGGCCAGCACCGGGACCGGTGGCCTGTGGGGCAACGCGTCTGAGTGGGAATGGAACTGGGTACAGCCGCCACCGGGCTCCGCGGTGTCGTACGTGTCCGAACCGCTGAGCAGCGACACCACGGCGATCGGCGCGGGCGCCGTCCACCTGTGGGTCAAGTCGTCCACGCCGGACGTGGATCTGCAGGCGACGGTCAGCGAAGTGCGTCCCGACGGGAACGAGACGTTCGTGCAGAACGGCTGGATCAGGGCGAGCGAGCGCAAGCTCGCCACCAACGCGAACAACATCATGAAGCAGCAGCCGACGCTGCTCGAACCGATCCCCACGATGCTCGCCAAGCAAGTGCGCCCGATGCCCGCGAGCAGGTTCGTGCCGGTCGTCGTCCCCCTGTACTTCGAGGGGCATGCATACCGCGCGGGCTCGCAGATCAGGGTCACGATCGCGGCGCCCAACGGAACTCAGCCGGTGTGGTCGTTCGGCAAGACGCAGCCCGAAGGCGGCACCTCCACGGTGTCGATCGCCTTCTCGCGCAACAAGCCGTCGAGCCTGATCCTCCCGATCGTGCCCGGTGTCAGCGTGCCGAGCTCGCTGCCCCCCTGCCCGAGCCTGCGCAACGAGCCCTGCCGGGCGTACGAGGCGATCGACAACAACGGGTCCTGACGACCGGCGACGCACCGCGGGCGGCGTACGGCCGGCGACGCACCCCCGGCGACGAAGCCCGCGGGGTATCTACCCGCGGGCGACGTCGCGCGCCGCTGGGGATCGGCTCAGATCACCCGGGCGTGCCGGCCACGGGGTGGCGGCCCTCGGCGAACTCCTCGGTGATCTTCGCGCAGAAGGCGTCGAGGTCGTCGGGCTTGCGGCTCGAGACGAGGCCCTGGTCGACGACGACCTCCTGATCGACCCACTCCCCGCCGGCATTGCGGATGTCGGTCTTCAGGGACGGCCAGGAGGTGATCTTGCGCCCGCGTACGAGGTCGGCCTCCACGAGCGTCCAGGGAGCGTGGCAGATCGCGCCCACCGGCTTTCCGGCGGAGAAGATCCTCTGGACGAACTCGACCGCCCGCTCGTCGGTGCGCAGCTGGTCGGGATTGGCTACCCCGCCCGGGAGCACGAGCGCGTCGTAGCTGTCTGGGTCGGCCTCGGCCAGCGTCTCATCGACGTGGTACGTGTTGCTCTTGTCGAGATGCCTGAACGCCTGGATCTCGCCCGCTTCGGGGGCGATCAGCCTGGGGCTCCCCCCTGCCCTCTCGACGGCCTTCCAGGGCTCGGTGAGCTCGACCTCCTCGACCCCCTCCTGCGCGGTCAGAAACGCGACCGTCTTTCCCTGTAGTGGCGCGGCGGTCATGTGACCCTCCTTTCGTGCCGTTCGATGCTCGTTGGGCTGGCCTACCCGGGACTACGACGCCCTAACGGCACGATCTGCGGGCCTCGCAGGCCGGCCATCGGGCATTGGCGGCCCGATCCTGGTGGTGGTCGTTAGCGCCCACGAAGAGCGGGTAGGAAACCCTTGAGGGCCTACTGGGCCGGCACGCCAGGTAGGCGAAGCGAGCCGAAAGGAGCGCTGCATGGGCCAAAGATCGACGCTCTCCCTCACCCACCGGATCCCCCGCGATCCGGGACGTGGCGTGCCGCGTGAGGTCCGAGACACGACCGAGTCGCGCGAGCTGTTCGTGGCGTGGCAGCAGCACGGCGACGAGCTCGCCCGCGAGCAGCTGGTCGAGCGCTACATGCCGCTCGTACGGCAGCTGGCGCGACGCTACGTGCGCACCTCAGAGCCGTTCGAGGACATCCTCCAGGTCGCCTCGGTGGGCCTGCTGCACGCGGTGGACCGATACGACGTCGAGCGCGGGGGCCGCTTTGCGACCTTTGCGGTGCCCACGATCCTCGGGGAGATACGCCGCTATTTCCGGGACTCCAGCTGGGCGCTGCACGTGCCACGCGCCGCCAAGGAGCGCGCCCTCGAAGTCCGCGGGGCGATGTCGAGCCTGTCGACCCTGCACGGACGGAGCCCGACCGCGAGCCAGCTCGCGGAGTACCTCGAGCTCGACATCGAGCTCGTGTTCGACGCGCTGGCCGCAACGCAGGCGCACGACACGTGCTCGCTGGACGCCCCTCGGCACACCGAGGACGGCTCGAGCGGAAGCTATGCGGACACGCTGGGCGACGAGGACGAGCGCCTTGACCTGATCGAGTGCGACGCTACGCTTTGCACGGCTATCGCCGAGCTGCCGGCGCGCGATCGCCTGATCCTTCGGATGCGCTTCGTCGAGGAACTCACCCAGTCCGAGATCGCAGAGCGGATCGGCATCTCCCAGATGCAGGTTTCCCGCTTGCTGCGCCGGTCCCTGGACCGGCTCCGTGAGCTCGCAGAGCTTCCCGCCGAGGTGCGTTAGCGCCTCGGCGACACACGTGTTCAGCGCTCCTCGTCGATCCCTCCGGCGCTACATGGACGGTTGATGGCGATGAGCACCAAGCCCCAAGGAGCCCGCGTCCGACTGAGACTCTCAAGCCGGCTCGAGGACGTGATAGTCGTGCGTCAGCTGCTCGGCGGGTTCGCGGATGCGACCGGCCTGTCCGCTGCGGACTTGAGCGACATCGGCACCGCCGTCACGGAGGCGTGCAACAACGCCGCGGCGCACGCTTACGGCGGCGACGACGGGCCGCTGGCGGTCGACGTGCTCGCCCGCGACGCGGAGGTGGTCGCGACCGTCCGTGATTGGGGCGTCGGGATGGCGCTCGACGGTGGCTCGCCGGTCGAGTTCCCGTCCGACGTCGACGGTGAGCTGACGGGGATCGGGGTGCCCTCGATCAAAGCTCTTGCGAGTGCGGCACGATGGACCGAGCCGCCCGGCGGGGGAACGGAGGTCGAGATGACCTTCCCCACGGCCGCCGTGGTCCGGGCGACCTCCGGCCCGGAGGCGGAGCTCGCCGGGTTCTTCGACGACGAGCCCTCCGGCCCCGTCCACGCGATCGAGGTGGAGATGGCTCCCGGCTCGATCGCGCGGTGCGTGCTGCCGCGCCTGCTGCGGGTGATGGCGGCCCGCGCCCAGTTCTCGGTCGACCGACACGCTGACGTCCAGCGCGTGACGTCCGCCGTGCTCGGCGCGGGTATCTCGAGCTGGATCACCCGAGGAGCTTCGGCGCGCGTGACGGCGGTCGACGGCTCACTCGAGGTGGCGATCGGCCCGATGTCCGAGGAGGACGTGTCCCGGCTCGCCATCGCCGTGGGCTCGGTGGAACCCGACCTTGCGGTCGCGATGGAGCCGCTGGTCGGGCCGCCGCGACGCCTCGTGGTGCGCATGGAGCGATCACCGGTCGGCGCGCGTTCGCCCCGAGACTCCACTCCCGCAGGATTCGATATGCCCACGATCGAGCATGCAGCGAAGCGCCCGGGATGGGCGATCGCGCTGCTCGTCGAGACCGGAGCGATGCTGTCCCGGTCCCTCGACCCGGCGATCACGATGAGTCAAGTGGCCCAGTTGACCATCCCCACGCTCGCTGACCTGTGTGTGATCGATCTCGGCAACGGCGAGGGGCCGATCAGCGACCTCGCGGCGGCCTCGGCAGACCCCGAGCTCGCCAGGGGACTGGAAGAGCTGCGCTCGCGCTTCCCGCTCGATCCGCGTGGTCCGCATCCGGTGGCGCGCGTGATCCGGACCGGAGAGCCGCAGCTGCTATCCGAGATGAGCCCGGAGTCGCTGCAATCGTTCGCGCACGGTTACGCGCATGCCCGTTTCATGATCGCCAACCGTTATCGGTCGGCGATCGTCGCGCCCCTGACCGCCCGCGGGCGCACTCTCGGGGCGCTCTCCACGATCAGGCTCGCCGACAGCGAACCGTATGACCGAGAGGACCTGGAGCTCGTGTGTGAGCTCGCCCGCGGAGCTGCGCTGGCGATCGAGAACGCGCAGCTCTTCTCCGACCTCCAAACGGCCGAGCAGCGGCTGCAAGCGATACTCGAGAACCTCGCAGAGGCGATCACCGTGGTCGATGACACGGGCCGGACCGTGTTCGCGAACGAGGCGGCACTTCGCTTCCTGGGCCTCGAATCCGCGGAGGAGCTCACGCGGTCGAAGCCGGGCGAGATCATGTCGCGCTTCATCGTGCGGAGTGAGTCGGGGGAGGAGCTAGAGCTCGAGTCGATGCCCGCTCGACGCCTCTTCCGGGGCGAAGCCGCTCCCCCCCTACTGGTGAGAAACGTGGTGCGCGCGACCGGCGAGGAGCGGTGGATCGTGGTCCGCGCCTCCCCGATCGTCGACCCTGAAAGCGGGCGCGTGATGTATGCGGCGAACGTGTTCGAGGACGTCACCGAGGTCAAGCGCGCACAGCTCGCCGAGGCATTCATGGCCCAGGCCAGCCGCGTGCTCGCTTCCTCGATGGACTATGCCGAGACCCTCCAGAGGATCGCCCAGCTCGCGGCCGGCGAGCTGGCCGACTGGTGTGCCGTCGACGTTCTCGGCGCTCGGGGCCAGCTCGAGCGTGTCGCCGTGCATCACCGCGACCCCGACAGGCTCGCGCTCGCCGAACAGATCGACCGGCGGTACCGTCCGAACCTAGCCGACCCGACCGGCGTCCCGGAGGTGATCCGCACCGGTCAGGCGCGGATCTTCAACGACATCGGCGAGGAGGAACTCGCGAGGTATGCCCGCGACGCCGACCATTTGCGTCTGCTGACCCAGATGGGTGCGCGCGACGTGATCATCGTGCCGCTCGCGGCACCCTCGCGCACGATCGGCGCGATCACGCTCGTGTCCTCCCGCGAGGGCCGCCGCCTCAACCGCGCCGACCTGGGTGTGGCCGTACGTCTCGGGCGCCGAGCGGGCACCGCCGTGGAAAGCGCGCGGCTGTACACCGAGCGCAGCCGGATCGCCGGTGTGCTGCAACGCGCGCTGCTACCGGACTCGCTCCCCGAGATGCCCGGCTTCGAGGTGGCCGCCCTGTACCGCCCCGCGGGTGAGCTCAACGACGTGGGCGGGGACTTCTACGACGTGTTCCCATATCGACGGGACCGCTGGATGCTGGTGATCGGCGACGTGTGCGGCAAGGGTGCCCAGGCGGCGAGCGTAACGGCGCTGGCACGTCACACGCTGCGAGCGGCGGCGAGGCTCGAGACCCCGCCGGTGGCGATGCTCGAGCTGCTCCACCACACGCTTCGATCCCAGGAACCCGAAGGCCAGATGTGCACGGTCTGCCTCGTGGTGGTCGACCCGCCGGGGGCGCGTCCGCCGGGCACGCACATGGGACTGCGGATCGCTCTCGCCGGCCATCCGCGCCCCCTGATCGTCGGTCCGGGAGGGACAGCGAGGGCAGTCGGCGAGCCCGGCACGATTCTCGGGATGGTCGATCCGATCGTCCTCAACGAGGTCGCCGTCGAGCTCGGTGAGGACGACACGCTGCTGCTGCACACCGACGGGGTGACCGACGCGGCCCGGTCACACACGCAGTCCGCGCTCGCACTCGAGAACCTCATCGCGCAAGTGCGGGAGCTGGCCTTGCCGGACATGCTCCGAGCCGTCGAGACGGCGGCCGTGACGAGCGCCGCCGGGCACCCCCAGGACGACATCGCCCTGGTCGGCCTTCGGCTCGCCCCAGACCCCGGCGCGGACTAGAATCAGCGCCAGATGAGCTCTGACGAGCGGCTCCGCGTCGATGCGCGGCCTGGACGCGAACGCCTGATCCTAGAGCTCCAGGGCGAACTGGACATGGCGAGCTCCGAGCTTCTCGACAGGGCTCTCGCCGGCGCCGATCTCGGTGATTCACAGGCCGTGGTACTCGACCTCCACGGCGTGACCTTCGCGGACTCCACCGGCCTGAAAGCGATCTTCAGGGCTCGCAAGGCCGTGCGCGACAGCGGCCGGAGATTCGCCGTGACGCAGGGCTCCAGACAGCTTCAGCGCCTGCTCAGCCTCACGCGCCTGGACGAACATCTGCAGACGATCCAGACCCCCGACGACGCGCTCGACTAGCAGCTGACGGCGGGCGCCGGACTGGCGTGGCCACGGTTGCCCGCCGTCGTGCCAGGAGCTTGTACTCGTGGCGCCGGGCGCGTTACCAGCGTCTCCGCCGGGCGCGTTACCAGCGTCCGTACCACCGGCGCCGTCCCATGCCGGAATCGACGCCGCCGACGACGAAGCCCAGCAGCCACAGGATCACTGCCGCGATCAGGATCCACCACAGCACGTGCACGGCAAAACCGAGGCCGCCGAGTATGGCCAACAGCAACACCAGCACTACCAGAGCAACCACGATAAGCCTCCAATCCTCGTTTGTCTGAATGCCTACCCATGGCCGAACACCGGCAAACGAGCACGCGGGCGACGTTTGTTTGTGTGACTCGGCGGTGGGTATTGGCCAGGTCTCGGGACCGGTCATACGAGTGAAAGCGAGGTTGCCGATGAGCAAGGCTGCACGAGAGGTCATGACCGGACACGCGGAGTGCATCGGCGAGAACGAGACGGTCGTGACCGCGGCGCAGAAGATGGCGGGGCTTGATGTCGGGTCGCTGCCGATCTGAGCCGCCTCCGAGCACTCACAGCTCCTCTCCGGCGGCGGTAGGTAGCACTCACAGCTCCTCCCCGGCGGCGCGGTAGGCGATCTGCAGGAAGTCCGAGACCGTGTGGGCCACGAACACCGTTGCCAGCAGACGCGTCGGGCGCGGCGCGCGCACGAGCCCGACGGTGAACGCGGTGGCGACCCACTGGGCGAGGCAGTAGGGGCACACCAGCAGCTCCCCCACCGCCAGGCGCAACCCGTGGCCGCACGGCTCCTCCTCCGCCTCCCCGTGCCCGCTCGGCTCTTGAAACCTGGTGAAAGGCGCGCGGAGAAAGCTCGTGACCTTGTCCTTGGCGATCAGGCGGCTGAGCTTGTGGGTGGCGATTCCGACGAGCAGCACGTCGCCGAAGGTGAGCCGTTCGGGCAGCTCGTGACGGCGGGTTGCCGCGTATCTGGGCAACACGCCGGCCGTGTGCAGGGCCTCGTATGTGGACCCGAGGGTGATCGACCGCTTCGAGGCCGGCGTCACGATCGCCGGGGCGATCGCCCGGACGGGCACCGATCTGGCCCGCCCCCGGGTGCGCTCGCGCGTGGAGAGCGCCGTGCTCGAGCTGCTCGAGGACGCCCCGGTGCCCGCCGAACGGGACGCGCGGACCCGGACCGCCGGCGGTTAGCCGGCCGTGGCGAGCCGGCGCAGGCGCCTGTCGAGCCACAGGGCGTTGCGCGGGGCGAACGCCTCCCGGTCGTTGTTGAAGTAGACGAACAGCTCGTGCGTGGCCCGCCAGCGGTGCAGCCGCTGGGCCCACTGCTCCAGCTCGGCCGTGGAGTAGTTGCCCCGCCGTCCGCGGGCGCCGTAATGGAAACGGACGTAGCGCCAACTTGCAGTCGCCTCGTGGGATTGGAAGCGACGCTCGGGGTGGTCGCCGAGCACCAACGCGACATCGTGGGCACGCAGCTGGGCGAACACCTCCTCGACGAACCAACTCGGGTGGCGCAGCTCGAGCGCGTGGCGGCCGGCCGGCAGTCGGTCGAGGAACTCGGCCAGGGTGCGCTCATCGCGGTGGAAGGTCTCAGGCAGCTGCCACAGGACGACCCCGAGGCGGCCCGCGCGGGAGAGGGGCGCGAGCGGCGCATAGAACCTGCGCAGGCCCTGCTGGATGCCCGCGAGGCGCTTGACGTGGGTCAGGTAGCGGCTCGCCTTGACAGCGAAACAGAATCCCTCGGGCGTCTGCTCCAGCCAGCGCTCGACCGTGGCGCGGGTGGCGAGACGGTAGAACGTCGCGTTGATCTCGACCGTGTCGAAGCGCTGCGCGTAGGACTCGAGCCAGCGACGGGCCGGGACGCCCGGCGGATAGAACGTCCCCCGCCAGTCGGCGTAGTTCCAGCCCGAGCAGCCCACCCGTACCGGCTTCACGCATACCTCCCCGTCGAGCCGCCGGCGAGCGGGCCGTCGCCGCCGGCGGCGACCCGGGCGGCGAGGCGCAGGTCCTCGACGAGCTTCCCGAGGGCGACCTCGCGTGCGTCATGGTCTCGCTCGCGTAACACGCTGGACGGGTGGATGGTGACGAGCACGGGCTCGAACAGCGCGGCCTGGAGGGGATGTCCGCGGTTGGCGGCGACCGGGGTGGCGCGTCCGAACAGGGTGTGTGCCGCGGTCGCGCCGAGCGCCACGACGACCCGCGGCGAGACGAGCTCGATCTCGGTTTCCAGCCACGGCCGGCAGGCGGCCAGCTCCGCTGCAGCGGGTCGTTGGTGGATGCGTCGCTTGCCACGGTGTCGGTACTTGAAGTGCTTGACCGCGTTCGTCGTGTACACCACCGTGCGTTCGATGCCCGCCGTCTGCAGGGCGCGGTCGAGGACGCGCCCGGCGGGCCCGACGAAGGGATGACCGGCTCGGTCCTCGCCGTCGCCCGGCTGCTCTCCGACCAGCATGATCAAGGCGTCTGATGCGCCCTCGCCGAAGACGGTCTGGGTGGCGTCGCGCCACAGCGGGCACGCGCGGCAGCCGCGGGCCCGTGCACGCACGCCGGAGATACCGTCGCTGCGGTCGATCTGCGGGGCCGTTCGGTCCGGGTGAGCCGGCCGGTTCAGAGGCCGCGGATGGTCATGGGACACCGGTTCGTTCGACGCCGTGGATCGCTTTGATCGAGGTCCGATCGCAATGGCCTGCCTCTGTCAGCACGGACGACTGTCTCACCCCTACCCATGGCGCGCGGTTTCAAGCCCACACACAGTGTGACGGCGGCGAGCGGGGAACGCCCGCGGGAGCGCGGCCGCGCCCGGTGAGCGCGTGCGAGTCGCTGCACTCAGATTGCGGCTCGTTAGCCCGGGTAGGTGCCTGCCTGGGACATGTCACCGGCGGTATGTCACCGGCCGTCGTGCCGGCGACTCGCCTCGGACTTGGAGCGAGGCGGTCCGTGATGAGCCACGGCGTTGAAACAGGAACGATCAGGACCAGGATCCCGGCGCGGCTCGATCGTCTGCCGTGGTCGCGCTTTCACTGGATCGTGATGCGAGGTATCGGCTGGGCGCCGTGATGATGATCCTGGGCGGACCCGCGGAGCTCGTGTTCGGGGTGAGAGCCGAGCGCCAAAGCCTCGAGTGGGTCGCCAAGCCGCTGACCGTGGAGGGCTCGTCGGCGGCGAGGGCAGTCCCGGCGGCGAGGGCGGTCCCGGCGCCGGCAGGCTGACAGGAGGGGCCGACGCGGATGGCTCTGGTCGTGGCCGTTACGGGTGCGAGCTCGGGAGTGGGACGGGCGACGGCACGGGCGTTCGCACGCGAGGGCGCGACGGTGGGGCTGATCGCGCGGGGCCGGGAGGCGCTCGAGGCCACCGCGTCCGAGGTGAGCTCGCTCGGCGGACGGCCAGTCGTGCTGGAACGCGACGTGGCGGACGCACACGCAGTGGAGATGGCGGCCGGCGAGCTCGAGCAGCATGGCGGAATTGATGGGTGGGTGAACAACGCGATGGCGAGCGTGTTTGCGCCCACGTGGGAGATCGCTCCCGATGAGTACCGACGCGTGACGGAGGTCACGTATCTCGGTGTGGTGCACGGGACGCTGAGCGCGCTGGCGAGGATGAAGCGGCGAAACAGCGGTGTGATCGTCCAGGTCGGATCCGCGCTCGCCTACCGCGGGATCCCGCTGCAGAGCGCCTACTGCGCGAGCAAGCACGCGATCCGGCTTTCTCTATCGCTACCGACGGGACGATGAGCTTCCCGGACAGGAGGGAGCGTTCCTTGCGTGCTCGTTCTGGCTGGCCGAGTGCTACTCACGCCAGGGACGTCTCGCGCTCGCACGAAAGGTATTCGACCGCGCAGTGGGGGCCGCGAGTCCGCTCGGCCTGTTCTCCGAGCAGGTCGACCCCGACAGCGGCGGGTTGCTCGGCAACTACCCACAAGTACTAACCCATCTGTCGCACGTCGCGGCGGCAATTGCACTCACCGAGAACTCGACTCAGGGGTAGGTTCGACCAGTTTGGCCAGAAATGCGTAGGGTAGGACAGTTCCATGAAACGAGGGCTTCACACCCCGCATGTCGTTGACGCGTGCCATGCGGTCTCAGCAGGGATGCAGGCGCGGCCCTGATGCGAGCTCTGCGCCTGAGCGTCGCCATCCTGCTGGCGTTGTTCCTCACGCCGGCGATGGCGCGTGGTGAGGTACTAGTCGGATCTAACACCCTCGCTCCGTGGGGTGACAAGGCCGCGGCGGGAACCGCGGAATCGTGGCAGTACACGGCCCCACGATCGGGCATCGTCCAATCGGTCAGCCTGTACGGGAACACGGGCGAGACGACGTCGCCCGTTCTCGTGGGCATCTACTCCGACACCCATGACCACCCCGGTGTGCTGCTCGCCGCGGGCGTCATTTCCGCTCCAATCGAAAACGCGTGGAACACCGTGGGCGTCACTGCGGTATTCGTGGCCGCTGGCACGAAGTATTGGCTCGCCGCACTCGCCAGGCATGGAACGCTCACGGTGCGCGACTACGAAAGAGGCCACGGACCGACGGACGAATCGCAATCCCATTCGCTCCTCGGCCTGCCGGTTGCGTGGGCGACGGGGCGTGTGTGGGCGAACAGCCCGGCGTCCTTCTACGCGTCCGGCGCGAACGTCCTGGAAGAAACCGGCGAAACCGAACCCAGCGAAGAACCGGAAGGCGAACCCGGAGAAGGCCCCGAATCCGAAGAAGCCGTCCCCATCGAACAGGCCGAACGGGAAGCACGCGAACACGAAGAACAGGTGGCACGTGAAAGCCGCGAAGCGGAAGAAAAGGCCATCCGCGAACGTGAAGAAGAAGCCACCCGCAGGCACGAAGAACAGGTCGCTGGGGAACACGAAGAACAGGTCGTCCGCGAACACGAAGAACAGGTCGCGCGCGAACACGAAGAACAGGCGGCACGCGAATCACGCGAACACGAAGAACAGGTGGCACGTGAAAGCCGCGAAGCGGAAGAAAAGGCCATCCGCGAACGTGAAGAATGGGTCGCACACAGACGCGAAGAACGAGCCCGCAGACGCGAAGAACGGGCCGCCCGCGAACACGAAGCCGAAAAACAGGCTGGCAAGGAACATGAAGAACAAGCCGCCCGCGAACACGAAGAACAAGTAGCCCGCGAACACGAAGAACAGGTGTCCCGCGAAGGCCGGGAAGCCGAAGAACGTGCCTCCCGTGAAGCCGAAGAACGAGCGACCCGGGAACGAGAAGAACGCGCGGCAAAGGAAAAGGCCGAACGGGAACAGCGCGAAGCCGAAGAACGCGCCGAGGAATCCGAAGCGGGCGAAGTTGGTAACGAAGGCTGCACGACCACCGTCAACCCCGGTCCCGTTACGGTCAAGCCCGGGGTAACCTGCCTACGTTCAGGGAGCTATCCGGCGATCAGCATCTCGGGCGTCTCTGGCGCGACGATCCGTCCGGTAGCGGGCGCCAAGGCGTCGGTCGCGGGCATCGAAATCAGTGCGTCGAATGTGACGGTCAGAGACCTCTATCTGACCAAGACGGCACGCGTCCGCAGCGGAGAACACAACAGCCTGATCCATGACGAATGGGTCGGGGGCCCGGCGTCCGAATCCGGCGTGATCGTGTGGGGCACCTCCGAAGCCACTGAGCCGAAGTACACGACGATCGAATACGACCGCTTCTCCCGTCTGAACAACGAACCGGGGGGCGCGAGTATGGACGGCCAGTGCGGCACGTTCATTGGTTACTGGGAACACGTCACGTTCTCGCACAACGTGTGCGGCCCCGAAAACTCGGGCCACTACACCCAGGACGGGGGTGGCAGCTACATCACGGAGGAATACAACACCTTCCTCGGCCCGTCCGAACGCTACAAGACGAAAACGTCGAGCGACACGACCGGGTACCACACGAACGTCTTCCAGGCGTTCCATCCGGGCGAACACATCGTCTTCTCCAACAACGTGATCCGCAACACCGGCACGAACGGGAACACGATCTTGATCGAGGCGACGAATGAAACAGCTCCCGTGTACAACGATGTTCGATTCGAAAACAACCTGTTCGAACGCGACGCGGACGGCCAGGGCCCTGGGTTCTGTCCAATCAGCAACTTCAGCTACAGGTACAACACGGAGATCGTCTCGATCCCCGAAGGAAACTTCGGCGGTACCGTGTTCTCTGCACGCACAGCCTCTGGGAACAGCGATTGCGCCGAAGGACACAACGACGAGATCTCGCACAATCTGAGCCTCGAAATCCCTTGCTCCACGACCCCGCCGCAGTTCGAGACAGGTGGTGGCACGACACCTACCGTGATCAGCCCGTGTGCCGGGCATTCGCCGAGCCTGCTGTCGTACGACGGCGGCTCGGGCACGGGGAAGTTCTGCGCCAGCGAATGCGTGTTCGACTACAACGTCACGAGCGACACCTCGGCCGACCAGGCCGGCAGCGCTCACCACGTGACGGGGTTCAAGTCCGAGGCCGGTCTGTTGTGGTCCACCTTGTTCGGCGGAGTCGCACTCGGGCCCTACGGGCTGGAATCGCTCGCTTGGCAGCTGACGACACCGTTTGCTTTCGCCGTCGGGTATCAGGGCGGTGGCGGCGCGCCGGGGAACGTGGGGCCGAAATGATCCGAGCGAGTCGAGGCTGGCTGGCTCGGCTCGACGGCCCTCGCCAGGGAAGGCGCAAGCGGCTGAACAGGTGACGGGCGCAGACGCTGAGGTCGGCGCCCGGGCCCGCCTCCGGCGACGGGTCGTCGTCGAGCAGCTCACTGCCCGTGCGTTCACGGTGCCCACCGACGCCCCCGAGGCGGACGGCACGCTGCGCTGGGATGAGACGACGGTCGTCCTCGTCGAAGCCCACGCGGGCGGGCACACCGGTTTCGGCTACAGCTACGCCGCCGGCGCCGCCCGTGCACTGGTCGACGAGGTGCTCACGGACGTGGTGGTGGGGCGCGATGCGCTCTCGCCCACGGCGGCATGGGGCCGGATGCGCCGTGCCGTGCGCAACCTCGGCTATCCCGGTGTGGCCTCCGGCGCGATCGGTTCGAGGAGCCGGTGTCCTCGGATGATCTGCGGGGCCTGAGGTTGCTGCGCGACCGCGGGCCGGCCGGGATGAGCATTGCCGCGGGCGAGTACGGCTACGACCTCTTCTACTTCCGGCGGATGCTCGAGGCGGGCGCCGTCGACGTGCTGCAGGCCGACGTCACGCGCTGCGGCGGGATCACCGAGCTGCTGCAGGTGGGAGCCCTGTGCGCCGCTTCGGGAGTCCGACTCTCGGCGCACACGAGCCCCGCGAGCGCGATTCGACGCACTCCCTCCTGCCTTGCCCACCCGACGGGCGTCTAGACCGGGTGTTGGTGGGCCACGATGACCTGCTCGCCGGCTCGACCGCTGCGCGAATCGTCACCGACCGGCTCCCCTGCGGACGGCTGCACGAGCACGCGGGCTTGCGCGCCCCCGTTCCCGTCGAGGGTCTCGACGACCCCCTGCCACCAAGCCGGTGCCGAGCGGCCGCGAGCGAGTGCCGCGAGGGCGCTCCTCACGTCGCTCCCCCGACCTTCGCTGGTCTGGCCCACCTCCGAGACGAGCCAGTCGGTCGCCGCCAGCTCGTAGATGTGTAGCGCCGCCCCGTCACCCGGTGGACGGGCGATCCACTCGCCCGCGCCTCGTGCCTCGAGGTCTACCTGCTCGGCGGAGGATGGGGAAGAGTCGTTCGAGTGCATCGCGTGCCGCCAAACTGCTGCCGACCAGACTTCCCGGCTCAACCACCCGCCAATGTACAACCTCACACGGGCGCCCGCGACACCGACCGGTCGGCGCGGTGATCGCCGCCAGCCGAGCGCCGGAGCGGGTCCGTTCGCTGACCCTGCTTGAGCCGGCGATCTTCCTGCCCGCTGACGATCCCGACGTTGCGCGCTTCGCGAGGTTGGGCGACGCCGTCCTTGCTCACGGGCTCGACAGCGATGCGGGGATGCTGCGCGAGTTCCTGATGATCGCCGGGGCGCCGGTACCTCGGGAAGGTCCGCTCCCCGAGGAGGCGAAGCGCGGCGTGCGCCGCGCCCACGGCAGCCGGCCCCCGAGCGAGGCACGCCCTCAGCGGTCGCAGCGGCTCTGAACGCCCAGCGGGTGATCGCGCCGGGCGCCGGGCATTCCGTGGCCGCCGCGCCGGACTTCGCCGCCAGGTTGGAGCGATTCCTGCTCACCGCGGGCTGAACGGGGCGGCGGCCGGCACCGACCGCGCCTACAGGCTCGGCGCACGCGGAGGCAGCAGGCGGAGCGCGCGCAGCCTGCCGCGCAGGCCCCTCCCGCGGGCGAGTGCGCGGCGGAGCGCGAGGCGCTCCGCACGCGCGGCCGAGAGCTCCAGCGCGGTGAGCGCCTGTGGGTGGCCGAAGCGGCGATCGCGAAGCCGTCTCACGTAGGCGGCGGCCTCGGGCTGTGCCCCGCGCTCCAGGCGGTGTGCGATCTGCGTGAGCGTCGTGCCGGGAAGCAGCGGCCACGCAAACCCGTGCAGGGCGCGCTCGAGCTCGCGCACCGCGGTCTGGGGGCGGGCCGCGCCCGCGGCGCGGGGTCGCGCGCGAGCCGAGCGTGCCCGCACCCACGCCCCGAGCGACGACGCCGCGACCAGCACGACCAGCACGAGCAGCGCCCACCGCCAGGCGGACCGGCGCTGTGAACTGCCGCCGCCGGCGTGCGGTCGGGTGACCGCCAGGGTTTCCGCCAGGAACGACGGAAGCTGCGAAGAGCTCGTGCGGGACGCGTGTGCGCCCGCGCCGCGGGGCAGGACCGGGAGCAGCCCATCGGGCGCCCCGCCGCCGCCCGTGCCGGCCGTGCTGGCCGCCGGCGTGGGGTCGAACGAGACCCAGCCGATGCCGCTGAAGAACACTTCGACCCAGGCGTGGGCCTGGATCGCGGTTGCCGTCCACACCGAGCTCGCGCTCGTGGGGGTCGTGACGTGCGCCGGCGCGGGCACGAAGCCGACGCCGACACGCGATGGGATCCCATCCATGCGCAGCATCAGGCTCATCGCGCCGGAGAACTGCTCGCAGTAGCCGCGGCGGTCTTCGAACAGGAACGCCTCGAGCGGGTAGCGGGCGAGCGGCGGACGTTCGTCGTAGGCGTAGCCGGCGAGCAGGTAGCGCTCGATGCGCGTCACGACTTCGTAGCCGGAGCCGGTGCCGGCGGCGAGGCGCCTGGCGAGCGCGTACATCGGCCCGTAGGGGGAGGCGAGGATGCGACGCGCGAGCGGCGACGCATCGCCGGGCCCCGACGCGCCGCCCAGCGCCGACGCGCCACCCGCGGCGGCCGCTTCTCCGGCGCCGAGCGCCGGGGCGCGGACGAGCTGCGCGCGCACCGGCGGCGCGCTCGCCTCCTGAGCGAGCTGCTGTGCATGCAGGGCGCTCGCCGACGGCAGCGGCAGTTCGAACTCGGTGTAGGGCAGGTAGGAGCGCGGGAACGTGGACGGAGCTGCTCGCATCTGCGCCGGCGTGGGCTTCGGCGCGTAGGAGACGACGGTGTAGCTCGTTCCGCTCGCGAGCGGGGCGCCCAGCGAGAGCGTGCCGTCCGGTGTGCGCCCAGGGGCCGCAGCCCGGTGAGCGTGCCACGTGACGCGGGTGGTGATGCCCGAGGCGCCTACGAGCAGGTTGGAGCGCAGCCCCGCGTTGGTGATCGTCGCGGTCTCGTACCAGCTCGACGGCGCGCCCGCGGGGATGTCGGTGGCGGCGGTCTGCGGCGGTGCCTGCGAGCGGATGAAGCGCAGCCCGTCGAAGCGGTCGAGCGAGGTGACGCGCAGCAGCCCGGGCGGCTCGTTCGCGCGCGCGGTCAGCAGCATCGGATCCCGCGAGCCCGGCCGATCGAGCGGTCCGTACAGCTGATCCCACTGAAAGACGGTGGGATTCGTCGCGTCGCCGGACGCAAACGAGATCCATGCGTGCGACCCGTTCAACAGCGGCGCGACGATCAGCGCAACTACCACGCAGGCGAGCGTCCAGGCGAGCGCACGGCCGGCGTCGACGCGACGCAGGGTCGGCAGCCACAGCCAGGCGACCACGAGCGCCACCAGCAGCAGACCCTGGGCTCGCCACCCACCGCTCGGCGTGTTGGCCATACCGCACAGCGCGAGCGCTACGGCGACCGCGAGCGCGCACAGCCGCCGCGCGGCGCCGCCGGCGCCGGCGGGCCAGAAGAACAGCAGTGCCATCAGCGTGGTGGTGGGTACGAGCAGCATCAGCACCGACAGGCGCGCCCAGTGCGCGGCGCCCAGGTACGGCCACTTCCAGCTGCCCAGCTGCGCAAGCCCGCCGCTCACAGCGCTGGCGAGCGCACCCCAGTGCCAGGGCGGGACGAGGTGCGCCGGCACGCCGACGGCGAGCAGGCCGAGCTCGAGCCCGAGTAGGGTCGCTGCGACGGTCACGGCGGCGCGCGCTGCGCGCGTTCGCAGGCGCGGCGTCTCGGCGCGAGGGGCCCCGCCTACCGCTTCCAGTCCGAGCGAGAGCACGCCCCCGCAGGCGGTCGCGGCGGCGGCGGCGGCGACGGCGGCGCCCGCCGGCGCGTGGTGCAGCAGCCGCCCGTAGGCGAGCGCGGACAGGGCGGTGACGGCGAAGAACGTGAGCGAGCGCACCCACAGCGGTGCGAGCCGCTCGCGGGCACGCGCCGGGTGCACGGCGGGCGGCGCGGCGCGGCGCTCGGCCCAGGCGCTCATCTAGGCGCCCGCCGGGGTGTTCCGGCTGCAGCGCTGCACGGCGCACCCCGCGACCGTGAACAGCACCTCCGCGTGCGCACGCGGGAAGCGTGAGACGATGAAGAAGGCGCCGCCGCCGGGACGCGCGAGCGCGTGCGGGTCGGCGCTGGCGCTGACCCACAGCACCACCGAGGCGCCGCGGATCGCGTCCCAGGCGAGTGCGCCGGACGGCTCGATGAGCGCGAGGCGCGTGTGGATCCGTGGCCACGACAGGAGTGCGCCGTCGAGCCGGTGCGGGCGTCGCTCGGGTGGAAGCAGCAGCGTGCAGCCGCCGGCACGCGCGAGCGCGAGCGCGAGCGAGGCGGTCGCTCGGACCGCCGCATCGAACGCGTCC
>DATJBO010000130.1:0-8578 GCA_035515315.1 Solirubrobacteraceae bacterium | reverse complement strand
TCGATCGCGCGCTCGGCTTCCCCTTCGGCGCTCTCGCGCACCTCCTCGGCCTCGGTGCGCGCCTCGGCGAGCTGGCGATCGGCCTGCTCGCGCGCGTCCGCCAGCGCCTTCACGGCCTCGTCGCGGGCGCGCTCGAGCTCCCCGGTCATGCGCGCGACCGTGTCGCTCGCCTCGGCGGTCATCGCCTCGGCCTGGGCACGGGCCGTGGCGAGCAGCTCCTCGGCCTCCTCGTCGGCCGCCGCCACGCGGTTGTCGGCGGCGCGGTCGGCTTCGGCGATGCGCGCGTTGGCCCTCGACTCGGCCTGCTCGCGCAGGTCCGCGGCGGCGGCTTCGGCGGCTGAGACGATGCTCGCCACCCGGCCCGGGGCCGAGCTCAGCGAATCGGGATCCCCGCCGTACTCGTAGTCGCCGTCGGCGAAGTCGGGGTCTTCCATGCGCCTAGATGCTAGACGGCTGTGCGGGGGACTGTGCGCACGGTGTCGGGGACTGGACGGACAGTCCGCAAAGCGCGTCTTCGCCGTCCCCGGGGTTGGCAGAAAAGGTGGGAAATTGGTCCTTGCAGACAGACGCCTGGTGGGCGATGATCGAGCCCCATGGCAGCCGTCCCCGACCCCCGCCACGTCGCGATCGTCGTGTATCCCGGCGTTCAGAGCCTCGACGTCACCGGGCCGCTGGAGGTGTTCGCGGGGGCCGACGCGGCGATCTCCGCCCGCCGCCGTCCCGCGGGTGGCCCCCCGGCGCGTGGCTACGAGGTGTCCACCGTCGGCCGCGGCGGCCCGACGAGGAGCTCGAGCGGCCTGGCAATCGTGCCTGAGCGCGAGCTCGAGGACGTGCAACGGCCGCTGGACACGCTGATCGTCCCGGGCGGCAGCGGGCACCGTCGGGCCGAAGCCGACGAGCGGCTCGTGGAGTGGATCGCCCGCACATCAACCTCGGCGCGGCGGACCGTGTCGGTGTGCACCGGCGCCTTCCTGCTGGCCAGGGCGGGACTGCTCGAGGGCCGCCGCGCGACCACCCACTGGGCCTCGGCGGAGAGGCTCGCCGCCGAGCACCCCGGCGTCGAGGTCGACCCCGACCCGATCTACATCCGCGACGGCGCCGTGTGGACCTCGGCGGGCGTGACGGCCGGCATGGATCTGGCGCTGGCGCTGGTGGAGGAGGATCACGACCGCGAGCTCGCGCTGACGATCGCCCGGCACCTGGTCCTGTTCCTGCGCCGTCCGGGCAGCCAGTCGCAGTTCAGCGCCACGCTCACCTCCCAGGAGCCCGAACGCGAGCCGCTGCGGGAGATCCAGCGGTCGGTGATCGAGGATCCCGCCGGCGAGCACACCGTCGAGGCGATGGCTGCGCGGGCGCACATGAGCCCGCGGCACTTCGCCCGGGCGTTCCGCGCGGAGACCGGGGTCACCCCGGGGCGGTATGTCGAACGGGTCCGCCTTGAGGCGGCGCGCAGGCTGCTCGAGGACACCTCGGCGGCGATCACGGCCGTGGCCGCGGGCGCCGGGTTCCCCAGCGCGGAGACGATGCGCCGCGCCTTCATACGGGCGCTCGGCGTTTCCCCCGCGGAGTACAAGCGCCGCTTCCACGGCGGCCCACGGCTGGCGAGGGCCCGCACGGCGCCCGTGCCGCCGCGCAAAGGCCAGAACAGAAAGGACGAAGCACATGGACATCGCGATCGTGCTGTACGACAGGTTCACGGCGCTCGACGCGGTCGGGCCGTATGAGGTCCTGAGCCGCCTACCTGGCGCGAAGGTGCGCTTCCTGGCCGCTGAGCCGGGACCCGTGAAGACCGACAACGGGGTGCTCACCGTGCAGGTGGAGCACGCCTTGGCCGAGCTCGAGCACCCGGACGTGATCGTCGTCCCGGGCGGGCCGGGGGAGGTGGCTGTCCGCGCGGGCAGCCAGGTGCTCGACTGGCTGCGCGCCGCCCACGAGACGAGCACCTGGACGACGTCGGTGTGCACCGGCTCGCTGATCCTCGCCGCCGCGGGACTGCTCGAGGGCAGGCGCGCGACCTCCCACTGGCTGGCGCTCGAACGCCTGCAGGAGCTCGGCGCGCTGCCCAGCGAGGAGCGGGTCGTCTACGACGGCAAGCTGGTGACCGCCGCCGGGGTCTCGGCGGGCATCGACATGGGGCTCGCGCTGGCCGGCACGATCGCCGGCGACACGGTCGCTCAGGCGATCCAGCTGGGAATCGAGTACGACCCCCAGCCTCCGTACGACAGCGGCTCGCCGCGCAAGGCGCCGGCCGAGGTGCTCGAGCTGCTGCGCAGCCGCAGCCGCCACCAGAACGCCGACGGCGAGGCCGTGGCGGCCGGGCGCTGAACGGGCGAGGCGGTGGGCTACTTCGTCTGGTTCTCCTCGTGGGGCGCCCATTCGATCTCCGGGTGGGTGAGCTCGAGAAAGGTGTCGGCGTCGTTGACGAACGCCCACACAAAGCTCCGCACCACCTCCACGTTCTCGTGTGACACGCCCTAGCCCTCTATCCCGAGATCGGCGAGGGCGCACTGCGGATCGTCTCTCGGCATGGCCGGCCCAGTATCCCCGCCCGCGGCCCTCGCCGCCAGCCCCCGGACGCCCACCGGCACACGCAGCGCTGGGGCCCCAGGCCGGGCGATAACCTGCGATCAGCCGATGCCGGAGCACCGCTACGACCCGCACGCGATCGAGCGCCGCTGGCAGGAGCTGTGGGCCCGGGAGCGCACGTGGGAGGTGGCCAACCGCGACCCCGCCCAGGGGCGCGGCTCGCGTCCACGCACGGGCGGCGTGACGGGCGCGGGGCCCGGCGCGGGGCCCGAGGCGCCCGACACGTACGTGCTGGAGATGCTCCCGTATCCGAGCGGGGAGCCCCACATCGGCCACCTGAAGTGCTACGCGCTCGGCGACGCGATCGCCCACTACTGCCGCCGCCGCGGCGCTCGCGTGCTGCATCCGATGGGCTACGACGCGTTCGGGCTGCCGGCCGAGAACCACGCGATCCGCACCGGCGTGCACCCCCGCGTCTCGACGGCCGAATCGATCGCCTCCTTCCAGGAGCAGTTCCGCTCGTGGGGGATCTCGATCGACTGGTCCCGCGAGCTGGCCACCAGCGAACCGTCCTATTACCGCTGGACCCAGTGGATCTTCCTGGAGCTGTTCAGGGCCGGACTGGCGTACCGCAGCGAGGCGGCCGTGAAGTGGTGCCCCAAAGACCAGACGGTGCTCGCCAACGAGCAGGTCACCGCCGACGGACATTGCGAGCGCTGCGGGGCGGCCGTGGAGATCCGCCAGCTCGAACAGTGGCTGCTGCGCATCACCGACTACGCCGAGCGGCTGCTCAGCGACCTCGACGGGATCGACTGGCCCGAGCACGTGAAGACCATGCAGCGCAACTGGATCGGGCGCAGCGAGGGCGCCGAGGTCACCTTCCGCTGCCAGGAACTGGACGTCGACTACCCCGTGTTCACGACCCGCCCGGACACGCTGTTCGGCGCGACCTTCTTCGTGATGGCGCCCGAGCACCCCGACGTGCTCCGCCTCGCCGAGGGCGGATCCCACCAGCAGGCGGTCCACGACTACGTCAACCACGCCCTCACCGAGAGCAACGAGGAACGGGGCAACGCCGAGAAGCCGAAGACCGGGGTCCCGCTCGGGCGCACGGTCGTCAACCCCGTCAACGGCGAACGGATCCCGATGTATGTCGCCGACTACGTGCTGATGGAGTACGGCACCGGCGCGATCATGGCGGTCCCCGCCCACGACGAGCGCGACTACGACTTCGCGGTCGCCTTCGGCCTGCCGATCAGGCGCGTGATCGCTCCCGCCGAGGAACCGGACGCGGGCGAGGAGGGGCTGCCGTTCACCGGCGACGGGGTGATCGTGGGCTCCCATCCGGACTTCGACGGGATGCCCAACCGGGAGGCGCTGGGGGCGATCGTGCAGTGGCTCGACCGCGAGGGCAAGGGCCACGCGTCGGTCAACTACCGGTTGCGGGACTGGCTGATCTCCCGCCAGCGCTACTGGGGCTGTCCGATCCCGATCGTCTACTGCGAGCGCTGCGGAGCGGTGCCGGTGCCCGCCGGGGAGCTCCCCGTCGAGCTCCCCGACATCGACGACTACAAGCCCAAAGGGCGCTCCCCGCTGGCCGCCGCGGAGGACTGGGTCAACACCCGCTGCCCGGAGTGCGACGGCCCGGCACGGCGCGAGACCGACACGATGGACACATTCGTGGACTCCTCCTGGTACTTCCTGCGCTACTGCGACGCCCGCAACGACGACGCGGCGTGGGACCCGGCCGCCACCCGCGAGTGGATGCCCGTGGACCAGTACATCGGCGGGGTCGAGCACGCGATCCTGCACCTGATGTACGCGCGCTTCTTCACGAAGGCGCTCGCCGACCTCGGTCACCTCGACTTCCAGGAGCCGTTCACGGCGCTGTTCACCCAGGGGATGGTCACCAAGGACGGCTCGAAGATGAGCAAGTCGCGTGGCAACGTCGTCTCGCCTGCCTCGATCGTCGAGCGTGTGGGGGCCGACACCGCCCGCTGCTACATCCTGTTCGTCGGCCCACCCGAGCAGGACGCCGACTGGTCCGACGAGGGCGTCGACGGTGTCTACCGCTTCCTCGGTCGGCTGTGGCGCCTGGCGGCGGAGGTGGCCGAACGGCCCGGCGGGTCCCACGCCCAGGTGAGCTCTCCCCACGCGCCCGAAGGCGAGGACCTGGCGCTCGCCCGCAAGACCCACTGGGCGATCGACAAGGTCGGCTCGGATCTTCGCCGCTTCGCGTTCAACACCGCGATCGCCGCGGTGATGGAGCTGCTCAACGAATGCTCTCGCCTGCGCGAGGTCGCCGACCTGCAGACGCTTCGCTTCGCGCTGGCGAGCGCGGCGTCGCTGCTGTTCCCGTTCGCCCCCCACGTGAGCGCCGACATCTACGAGCGGCTCACCGGGGAGCGCGTATGGGACCAGCCCTGGCCCCACGCCGACGAGGCGCTGCTCGAAACAGACGTCTACGAGCTCGTGTGCCAGGTCAACGGCAAGGTCCGCGACCGCGTCCAGGCCCGCACCGATGCGCCCGAGCAGGAGCTGCGTGACCTGTGCCTGGCGGCCGCCAACGTGCGCGCGCACGTCGACGGGCGCGAGATCGTCAAGGAGATCGTGCTGCCGGGCAAGCTCGTCAACCTCGTGGTGCGCTGATGGACACCGCGGGCGCCCGGTGACGGCGCGGCTCGGTCCTCTGTACCTGGTCCGCGGCGACGACCACGCCGCCATCGCGGCCCGCCGCGCGCGCCTGCGCGCCCTCGCGGAGGCGGGGTCCGAGGGCGGCGGGCTGGAGCTGCTCGAGGGTCCCGAGGCGACGCCCGAGCGGACCGCCCTGGCGCTCGCCAGCATGACGCTCGCGCTCGGCCACCGGGTGGTGATCGTCGACGGCGTGGAGCGCTGGCGCGCGAAGGAGGTCGAGGACCACCTCCCCGGCGCGCTCGCCGGGATCCCGCCCGACACGACGCTCGCGCTGTTCGCGCGCGAGGAGTCGCGGGCGAAGGTGCCAGAGGCGCTCCTCAAGGCGGTCGAGCGGGCCGGCGGACAGATCGCCGTGGAGTCCGCCGTCAAGCCGTGGGAGCTGTCCGGGTGGACACGCGATCAGGCCCAGCGGCTCGGCATCTCCCTCGACAGCCGCGCGTCCAAAACGCTGGTGGACCAGGTCGGGGAGCGCCCCCAGCGCCTGCTGCGGGAGCTCGAGAAGCTCGCGCTGGCGGTCGAACCGCCGGCTTCCGTCGGCGCGGAGGAGATCCAGGAGCTGGCGGCCCACTCGGTCGAGCACCGCGGCTACGCGCTCGCCGACGCGTTGCTCGAGGGCGACCGCAGGACGGCGCTCGCGCTGCTGGTGTCCCTGCGGGCGCAGGGGGAGGCGCTGCCGGGTCTGCTCTACGCAATGGCGAGGCGCATGCGCGACGCCGTGGCGGTCGCCCACCGGCTGGCGGCCGGGGAGGCGCCCGCCTCGATCAAGGGCTCCCTGCGCCCGATGCCCCCGCGCGCCGCCGAGCGCTTCGTCGCCGCCGTCGGGCGCACCGACATCGCGCGTCTGCAGGACTCGATGGGCGTCCTGTCCGAGCTCGAGCTCGACTCGCGTGGCGGACCGGTGCTGCCCTCGGCCCGACGGCCGCGCAACGGTCTCGCCGAGGACACGCTCGCGCTGCGCGCGGTGGAAGTGATCACGGCGGACTGAGCGAGCGCGGCGGACTGAGCGAGCGCAGGGCCTCACGGCCCCCGCGGTCTACTTGCCGGCCAGCAGCCGCGCCGCGCGGGACTTCTTGCGGGCGCCGGTGTTGCGGTGCAGGGCGCCGCGCTTGACGGCCTTGTCGATCGCGCTCACGAGCTGGCGGTGGGTCGTCTCTGCGGCCTGCCCGTCGCCGCCCGCGAGGTGAGCCTGCAGGGAGCGGAAGTGGGTCTTGATCGTGGACGTGTAGAGACGGTTCTCCGTGCGCTCTCTGTGGGTGCGCAGGATCCGCTTCTTCTGGGAGTGGATGTTGGCCATGGGAAGACCGCGCCCGCGCCCGGAAAAGACGGTCCGGGCGCGCCGCGCAGCGCCGTACTATAGCGGCCTTGCCTGGCGCAGCCGAAACGTCGGTCGAGGTCGCGCCCGTCCCCGAGACGCCGGCGCCGGGCCGCCTCGGGCGCAACACCGCGATCTTCACGATCGCCACCGGCATCTCCCGCGTCGTGGGGCTGGTGCGCGAAATCGTGTTCGCCGCCTACTTCGGCATCCACGGGCCGGCGTCCGCGTTCACGATCGCCAACCTCGTGCCCAACTTCGTCGCGCAGCTGTTCGCCCAGTCGGCATTGTCGGCGGCGTTCGTCCCGGTGTTCACGGACCTGCTGCAGAAAGGCAGGCGCAAAGAGGCGCTCAGGCTCGCCTCGACGCTGTTCTGGATCATGCTGATCGGGCTCGGAGCGCTGGTCGCGTTCTTCATCCTCGCCGCCGGTGTGATCATGCCGATCTTCATCGGTCCCAAGTTCGGCAGCGAGCTCGTCGATCTCACCGTCGGCCTCTCCCGGGTGCTGTTCCCGATCATCCTGCTGCTCGGGCTGAACGGTCTGCTCGTCGGGATCCTGCAGTCGTACGACCACTTCACGATTCCGGCGATCTCCCCCGCCGTCTGGAACGCGGTGATCATCGTCCTGCTGGTCGTGCTCGCGCCGCATTTCCACGGCGACAACAGGATCTACGCGTTCGCGATCGGGATCCTGATCGCCACGTTCGTACAGCTGGGGATGGCGTTCGGGGCGCTCGGCCGGATCGACTTCCGGCTGCGGGTCGGGATCGACTGGCACGACCCCCGCGTCAAGCAGGTGTTCATGCTGATGCTGCCCGTCGCAGTCGGCCTCGGCATCGTCAACCTCGACCAGGTCATCAACGCGGGCTTCGGGAGCCTCGTCTCGGAAGAAGCACCGCGGGCGATCGAAAACGCCTTCCGCGTGTACATGCTGCCCCAGGGGCTCTTCAGCGTCGCCGTGGCCACCGTCCTGTTCCCGACGCTCAGCCGGATGGCCTCCCGCCGTGACCCCGACGCGATGCGGAGCCTGATCGGCAACGGGATGCGCCAGATCAACCTGCTGATGATCCCCGCGATGACGTTCCTGCTGGTGCTGGCAGAACCCGTCGTGCGCCTGCTCTTCCAGCGCCACGAGTTCAACCACACCGCCACCCACCTGGTTGCGATCGCGCTGTTCTGGTTCGCCTTGAGCCTGCCCTTCGGCGGCATCAACCTGCTGCTGACCCGCACCTTCTTCGCCGTCCAGAGGCCGTGGATCCCGACACGCCTGGCGGCGCTGAACATCGTCGTCGACGTGATCGTGAGCCTCAGCCTGTACAAGCCGCTCGGCGTCGCCGGACTCGTGATCGGGACTGTCGCCGCCAACGCCGTGATGACCGGCCTTCAGCTGCACCGGCTGCGCATCGGGCTGAACGGCCGCCTGGACCTTGGGCAGACCGTCATGATCACGGTCCGCATCCTCGCGGCCTCGGCACTGCTGGCCGGCGTCTCGTGGGGGGTCTGGAAGCTTCTCGAGAGCCTGCTCGGCAGCTCGCTGCCCGCCCAGATCGTGAGCGTCGGCGCCGCTGGCGTGGCGGGCGTGTTCGTGTACATCCGCGCGGTGCTCGTGATGCACGTACCCGAGGCCCACCAGGTCCGCCGGCTGATCCGCACCCAACTCGGGCGGGCGTAGCCCGCGCACAAGAAGGCCGGACGAGCCGCTGGCCCGCCCGGCCGGCCGGTCATGGATCACCACTGCACTGCTATGCCCCAGGACTTAGTGTCAGATGCCTGGGTGGCTTGACACTCCCGGCCACCTGGACAGGCCGCCCCCGAGGGGGCGCGTTGCCGCGGTTGGACCCCGTGGGGTCACACGGCCGAGTGGGCGATCCGCCGGAGCCCACACGCTAGCGGGTCAGGGGCCATCTACGCTGTAGCGCGGAGCATGGACCAGCAGCACATCCGCAATTTCTCGATCATCGCCCACATCGACCACGGCAAGTCGACGCTCGCCGACCGGATCCTCGAGCTCACCCACACGGTCGCCCCCCGGGAGATGCGGGCGC
>DATJBO010000129.1:0-5840 GCA_035515315.1 Solirubrobacteraceae bacterium | reverse complement strand
GCGTGCGCTGCTTGCGGACGCCCGCCGCCGGGTGGTCGACTTCCGCGCCGGCCACGGCGACCTGGAGGCCTACGCCGAGGACCCCCTGCGCGACATCTGAGCGCGGCGTCCCGGTCCGCCCGCCCGCTGACCGCCCGCCCGGCCGCCCGCGCGGCCACTAGCCGCCCGCGCGGGCCGCGGCGTCCCGGGCCGCGGCGTCCTCTTGCAGGGACGCGTTCAGCCGTTCGGCCGCCTCGCGCAGCCCCTCCCCGCGGCCGGGCCTCACGGTGGCGCGGACGTGGGCCAGGTAGCGGCGCGCGCTGTGGCCCGGCAGCACGAGCGCGGCCAGCGCCCGCTCCGCGTAGGCGAGCGCGGTCAGCCAGCGCACGGCCCGGGCGGCGGCCGGGGAGTGGTGCTTGCGCATGTACAGGTCGCGGTTGCGGGCCAGTTCCACGATCCGGGCGCGTCCCCCGACCGGGTCGCTGGAGAGCTGCTCGTGGTGCACCGCCCGGGCCCCGGGCACGTACACGCTCACCCAGCCGGCGTCGCGCAGCCGCCGGGCGAAGTCCACCTCGTCGGAGTAGACGAAGAAGTCGGGGTCGAGATAGCCCACCCCGGCGGCGGCCTCCCGGCGGACGAGCAGCGCCGAGGACTGGCACCAGTCCACCGCCCGGATCGCCTCGCCGCGGCTCTGCACGACCAGCGCGCCCTGCAGGCCGAGGGCGAACGCGAGCGCGCTCGCGGGGGAGGGGAACCTCCACGCACACGGCTGCGGGCGTCCGTCGGGGGCGAGCAGCCGGGCGCCCGCCAGCGCCGCCCGGGGGCGCTCCTCCAGCGCCCGCCAGAGGTCCATCGTCGCGCCCGTGCACAGCTCGGAGTCCTCGTTCAGCAGCAGCGCGTAGCGGCTCGAGGCGCGGGCGAGCAGCTGCGAGTCGTTGGCGCCCTTGCCGGTCCGCCGGGCCAGCTCGATCGTCTCGTCCACCGCCGGGTGCCCGCGCGCCAGCTCGGCGGAGCCGTCGCGCGAGCAGTTGTCGAGGACGAGCGTCTCGGTCGCGAACGGCAGCGCCCTCCGCTCGCGGGCGATCGCGTCCAGGCACCTGGACAGCAGCTCCCGCTTGGCGGTCGCAACCACGCAAAAGGTCAGCTCGGTGGCGGCCATCGCCCATATTGTCCCGACCTCGGATGCGCGCCCACGTCGTCGACCCCTCCGCCTACACGCCTCCCTACGACCACGCGCTGTGCTCGGCGCTGGCGGCCGAGGGCGTCGAGGTCACGCTCTACACGAGCCGCTTCGCCTACGGAGCGGTGCCCGTCCCCCGCGGCTATTCGCGAGACGAGCGCTTCTACAGGATCGCCGCCCGCGCCCGCTCGCCCCGCCTGCGCCGGGCGATCAAGCTCGCCGAGCACGTCCCGGACATGCTGGCCTACCGCCGCGCCGCCCGCTCCGCACAGATCGTGCACTTCCAGTGGCTCGCCGTGCAGCAGCTCGACGGCCCGCTGCTGCCCCATGGGCGGCCGCTGGTGCTGACCGCCCACGACATCCTCCCCCGCGAGCCGCGACCGGGCCAGCGCCGGGCCCAGCAGCGCCTGTACCGGCGCTTCGACGCCGTGATCGCGCACTCCCGCCACGGCGCGCTGCGCCTGGAGCACGAGCTGGGGGTCGACCCGGCCCGCGTGCACGTGATTCCCCACGGCGCGTTCGAGCACCTCGCCGCCGCCGACCGGCCGGAGCCGCCGCCCGGCGCCGCGGAGGGACCGCCGGTCGTGCTGTGCTTCGGCCTGATGCGTCCCTACAAGGGCATCGACGTCCTGCTCGACGCGTGGGGGCAGGGCCTCGACGGCGCGGAGCTGTGGATCGTGGGCATGGCCCGGATGGACACCTCGCCGTTGCGCGCCCGCGCGCCGGCGAGCGTTCGCTTCGACGAGCGTTTCGTCGCGGACGCCGAGCTGCCGTCGCTGTTCGCGCGCGCGCAGCTGGTCGTGCTCCCCTACCGCGAGGCCGAGGCCTCGGGGGTGCTGTTCACCGCGCTGGCGTTCGGTAGGCCGATGGTGCTCAGCGACGTCGGGGCGTTCCCCGAGCTCGCCGCCACCGGCGCCGCCCGCGTGTTCCCGGCGGGCCGCCCCGAGGCGCTGCGCGAGGCGCTGCGGGAGCTGCTCGCGGACGCGGCCGCGCGCGAGCGCATGAGCCGCAGCGCGCTGGCGGCCGCGCGCGGCCCGTACTCGTGGCGGGCCGTGGCCCGGCAGACGATCGAGTTGTACGCCTCGCTGCTGCGATGACCCTGCTGGCGATCGCCTTCTGGCTCTCCTGCGCGCTGCTGGTGTGGACGCAGGTCGGCTACCGTCTCGCGCTCGGTCTGGTCGCGCGCCTGCGCGCTGGCTCGCCGCCGCGAGGGGTTCACCCGCCGGCCCCGCAGCAGCCACCCGCGATGTCGCTGATCGTGGCCGCCCACGACGAGCAGGAGGTGATCGCCGCCAAGGTCGCCAACGCGCTCGCGCTCGAGTATCCCCGCGAGCGTCTTGAGGTGATCGTGGCATGCGACGGGTGCGGCGACGAGACGGCGACGAGGGCCCGTCAGGCCGGCGCCGACCTCGTGCTCGAGCTGCCGCGGGGAGGCAAGATCCGCGCCCAGGACGCGGGCGTGGCCAAGGCCCGCGGGGAGATCCTCGCCTTCTCGGACGCGAACTCGCTGTGGGACGCGGATGCGGCGAGGGAGCTCGCCGGCGCGTTCGCGGACCGGGAGGTCGGCTACGCCTGCGGCCAGGTCCGCTTCACGGCCCCCGACGGTGCCACCAACCAGGAGGGACTCTACTGGCGCTATGAGCTCTCCCTGCGCGAGCTCGAGTCGCGCCTGTCCTCGATCACGGCGGGCAACGGCGCGATCTACGCGACCCGTCGCGAGAGCTACATCGTCGTGGACCCGATCATGGGCCACGACCTCTCGCTGCCGTTCAACATCGTCAAGGAGGGGCTGCGCGCGGTGTATGTCCCCGCCGCCCGCGCCCGCGAGAAGATGGTGCCCTCGCTGGAGGGGGAGTTCGAGCGCAAGCGCAGGATGATGAGCCACACGTGGCCGATCCTGCTGCAGGGGGGGATGCTCTCGATGCGCGGCTATCCCCCGGGGTACGCGCTGATGATCATCTCCCACAGGCTGCTGCGCTACGGCAGCCCGATCCTGCACCTGGTCGCACTGGTCTCCAACGTCGCGCTGGTTGCGCTCGGAGCGGGGACCTTCTACGCCGTCACGCTCGTGCTCCAGCTCGGGCTGCTGGCCGCCGCCGCGCTCGGCGGGCTGCTATCCGCGCGCGTGCTGTTGATCGCCCGCTACTACGTGCTCACGACAGCCTCCTGTGCCGCCGGGCTGTGGGACTGGCTGCGCCACGGCACGAGCGCCTCGTGGGAGGCCGCGGAGGGGACACGCTAGAAGGTCCTCCGGTGCTGCGGCGCGCGATCGACATCCTGGTCTCCGCGGGGGCCCTGCTGGTCAGCTGTCCGCTGCTCGGGGCCGCGGCCCTGGCGATCCGGCTCGAGAGCCCCGGCCCGGTGCTCTACCGCCAGCGGCGCGCCGGTCTGCGCGGCCGGCCGTTCGAGCTGTTGAAACTACGCACGATGGTCAGCGGCGCGGAGCGCATCGGGGCGGGCCTGGCGATCAACGAGAACGACCCCCGCATCACCCGCGTCGGCGCGCTGCTGCGCCGCACCTCGCTGGACGAGCTCCCGAACCTCGTCAACGTGCTGCGCGGGGATATGTCGCTGATCGGCCCCCGGCCGACGCTGCCGGCCCAGGTCGAGCAGTACACCGAGCGCCAGCGCGGGCGCCTCTCGATCAAGCCGGGGATCACCGGCTGGGCGCAGGTCAACGGCAGGGCCTCCCTGCCGTGGCCGGAGCGGATCGAGCTCGACCTCTACTACATCGAACATCGCTCGCTGTTGCTGGACCTGGAGATCCTGCGGCGCAGCGTCGCCCTCGTGCTCGGGGGATCGGGCGTGTACAAGGGCCACACCGGGGGCTGGGAGGGGCCGATGTGAGCCCGCCGGCCGTGCTCCTCACCGGGGCGGGCAAGCGCTACGACATCGTCAGCTGCTTCGCCCGGCTGACCAGGACGATCGTGGCCGACCCCGCCCCGCTCGCGCCCGCCCAGTACGCGGCCCAGGTGCGGACGGCGGTGCCTCTGATCGGCGACGACGCCTACGTGCCGGCGCTCGCGCGACTGTGCGAGGAGCACGGCGTGGGCGTCGTGCTGCCGCTGACCGACCTCGACATCGAGGTGCTCGCGGTGGCCCGCGAGCAGGGGCTGCTGCCGGCGCTGGTTCCCTCCGCGGAGGTCGCGAGGGCGACCTACGACAAGTACGAGGCTCACCTGCTGCTGCAGCGCCACTCGCTGCCCTCGCCCCCGACCGTGCTGCCCGAGCACGACCTCGAGGCGCTTGAGTACCCGGTGATGGTCAAGCCGCGCCGGGGGTCGGGCGCCCGCTCCATCCACCTGGCGCACGACCCCGAGCAGGCCCGCTTCTTCGTCGACTACGTCCCCGAGCCCACCATGGTCCAGCGCGCGATGGGTGGCCCGGAGCTGTCGATCGACTGCCTCGGCGACCAGCAGGGCCGCTGCCTGAACGCGATTCCGAGGACGATGCTGGAGTCTCGCGGCGGCGAGTCGATCAAGGGACAGGTGATCCACGACGAGGAGCTGATCGAGCTCGGGCGCTCGGTGATGGAGCGCCTGCAGGTGCGCGGCCCGGCCACGATCCAGGTGTTCCGCGACCCCGCCATCGGCATCGCCGTCACCGACGTGAACACCCGCTTCGGCGGCGCGTTCCCGGCGCCGGCCTACGCCGCCCTGGCCGGCCGCACCTACCCCGAGCTGATCGTGCGCATGGCCGCGGGCGACGCGCCCGCGCCGCACGTCGGGCAGTTCAACGCCGGCATGACATTCACCCGCTACTACTGGCAGCTCGAGCTCGACCCGGACATGCAACCGACCGGCCGCGAGATCGTCCCGGGAGGACCTCCCCCGCCGCGCTGAACTGCGCGCCGGCCCTGCTGAGAGCCGGCGGGCGCCCCGCTGAGAGCCGGCGGGCGCCCCGCAACGCGCTTGCGCGCCGCGCACCGGGGGTAAGATCGCCCATATGTCCACGCTCGTCGGCGAGCAGCCCGCGGCGCCTGAGCACGAGCCGCACGCAGACCCGGAGGATCACGACGCCGGCCCCGGGGCCCCCGGCGGCGGATCGTCTGACGCGGCGGCGACGCATCCGTGCCCGAACTGCGGGGCTCCGATGGAGCCCGGGCAGGAATGGTGTCTGCAGTGCGGCGCGGCCACCCCCGGGGCGCTCGATCGCGCGCCGTGGCGCTCCACGGGCCTGATCGTCGCGATACTCGCGGCGCTCGCGCTGGGCGCGGCCGCGGCGGCGGTGGCGGCCCTCAACCAGCACACCCCGGCGCGCCAGACCGTGACGAGCATCGTCGCCGCCAAGCCGGTCGCGCCACCGCCGGCCACGACCACGCCGGCTCCCACGACCCCACCGGCCGCGGCCAAGACACCGCTCCCGCACGCCCCCGCGAAACTCCCGAAGATCCCCACCACGACCTCCACGCCCCAGGCGCCGGCGCCCTCCACGGGGACCTCCGGCGCCGGCTCGGGCGCGAACGGGGAATCGCAGGGCTCGGCTCCGACCGGCGGCGAAGGCGGCACCTCCAGCGAAGGGGCCGGCAGCGGCTCGGAACCTTCGGCGCTGCTGCTCGACACCGACGCCGCCTCCACCTACAACCCCTACAACCTGCCCGCCAACTTCTTCGGAGACCCCAGCCTCGCGATCGACGGCGACCACACAACCTCGTGGACCGCCCAGGTCAACCCGGCGACGG
>DATJBO010000128.1:0-9891 GCA_035515315.1 Solirubrobacteraceae bacterium | reverse complement strand
GCCGACAGCGTACTCAAACCCGACGGGCCAACAGCACCCACACTCCACCCCGAATACGCCCCTTCCGAAAGACAAACCCTCGCACCAGCAGACCGCAACGCACCTTCAACCACACCCCAACCAGCACCAGGACCAAAGGTGGCGGTGCAGCCGGTCGATTCGGACACGGTGGCGGTGTTCGGGGAGGTCGCGCCGGTTGAGCCGCTTGCGTTCGTGGCCGTCACGAGGGCCCGCAGGGTCTCGCCCACGTCCGCGGCGACGGGTCGGTAGGCGGAGGAGGCGGCGCCTGCGATCGCTTTGCAGCTGGTCCCGACGCAGCGTTCCCACTGGTATGCGAACGACGTCGGCGATTCGCTCCAGTCGCCCTGGGTGACCGCCAGCGAGCCACCCACCACGGCGGCTCCGCTGATTGCCGGGAGGGTGGTGTTGACGGGCGGTCCTTCGGGGGTGGGACGCGCGCCAACCACGGCAGTCCGCCCAGACGTCGCGCTCGCCGAGCCCCCCGCCCCTTCCGCCGTCACCACGACCCGTACCGTGTGGCTCACGTCCGCCGGGGTGAGCACGTAGGTCGCGGAGTGTGCGCCCGTGATCGCGGTGCAGCTCCCGGCCGACCCTTCGCAGCGCTCCCACTCGTAGGCGAACGAGGTCGGAGAGCCGCTCCACGAGCCCGTGGTGGCGGTCAGCGTTTGGCCTTCTTCGGCGGTTCCTCCGATCGTCGGCGCAATGGTGTTGACGGGGGCCGGTGGCGGCGCGGGCGCTTCGCCGGATGCGTAGAAGGAGGCGGGGGAGTTGGCCCACGAGGCGCCCGAGCTCCAGGTGCCGGGGAGAGCCGTCAGCGCGCCCGACGCGCTGCTCACGGTCGGGCCGCCACCGCTGGCGAGGTCGCGGACGCCCAGCACGCCGTGAGGGGCGAGGGCCGCCAGCCAGTAGGTCGTCCCGCCGACCACCGGCACGGGGGTGACGGCGACGGAGTTCCAGGCTGCCTTGGCCGGCGAGGCGATCGTGGCACTGGTCAGCAGCGCACCCGGGTTGCCTGCGGAGGCGGCGTACAGCCCGACCACGATCGCCGAGGAGCCGCTGCTCGCGTCCACATACAGCGAGATACCCCTTACCACCCCGCTCGCGGAGGCCGTGTACTGGAAGGCTTCGGCCGTTCCCGCGGCCGCCTGGTCGGCGCCGGACTGGACCGTCGTGCTGCCGACCAGCAGCCCCGTCGACTGAACGCCTTCCACGACCCCGCTCGCTTCGGAGCTGGCCGACGCGGCTCCCGCGGCGTTGGTGGCGGTCACAACCGCGCGCACCGTGTCACCCACGTCGGTGGCGGCGAGCACGTAGCTCGACGCGGTGGCCCCCGCGATGTACACACAGCTCTGCCCGAGGGTGTTGCAGTCCTCCCAGCGGTAGGTCGTCGAGGCGGCCCCGCCCGACCACGTTCCGGGGCTGGCCGTCAGCCGTTCGCCCTGGGTGGGCGTGCCGGTGATCGACGGCGCCACCACGTTGGCAGGGGCGACGGGTAGCACGACGGTGGTGGCGGACGAGCTCGCGGCGGTCGATCCGTGTGGGTTCCCTGCGGTGACGGCCACGCGGACGGTGTGGCCGACGTCGGCCGTCCCGAGCCGGTAGGTGGAGGAGCTCGCGCCTTTCACTTCCGCACAACCTTCGCCGGAGGCGTTGCAGCGCTGCCACTGGAAGGAGAACGTGGTCGGGCTCCCCGCCCACGTGCCGGTCGAGGCGGAGAGCGTCTGCCCTTCGGTGGCGACCCCCGTCACCGAAGGCGGCGTCAGCATTTCCGGAGCAGGTTCCGGGGCCGGAGGCGGTTCGGGTGAGTGCGGCGGTTCGGGTGTGTGCGGCGGTTCGGGCGCGGGCGGCGGTTCGGGTGTGTGCGGCGGTTCGGGCGCGGGCGGCGGAGAGGCGAGTTCCAGCGACGTGACGTACACCGACGCCGGGCACCTGCGGCTCACGGTCGCCGCCCTCCAGTGGGCGGGAAGCCCTCTCAGCGAGATCTGCTGACTCGTCTGCTCCGCGCACGGCCCCAGCCAGCGGTCGCGGAAGCGAAGGGTCCCTCCGACCCCGAGGATCGCCACCCAGATCGAGCGCCCCGACGACAGCTCGACCGGCGGGATCTGGACTCCCACCCACGTCGCGCCCCCGTTCACCGGCGACGTCGCTGTGGCAAGCAGCTCGCCGGGCTTGCCGTGGGCGTCGCCGTACAGGCCGACGACCAGCGTCTTCGCGGCGGTGCCGGCGGCGACGTACACGTGGACCACGGCGCCCGGGCCCGCGGCGCCCGGGCCCGCGGCGCCGGTCTTCATCTGAAACACGCCGGCCTGTCCTGCGGGAAGGGCGTCGCGGTGTGCCTCGAGTGCCGCGTCACCGAGCAGCACGGGCGGGGATCCCGGAGTCGCCGCGAGCGGGATCGGCGGCAGCGGCCGGGGTGCGGGCCGAGTGTGCGAATGGCTGCGCCTGTGGTGGTGGCGGGAGCTCGTGCGCCGGTGACCAGAGGACGGGCCACGGGCCGCCGCCGAGGAGGGCCGCGCTCCCCGATCGTCGGCGTGCGCGCTTGAATTACCCGTGGCAGCACTCGCGAGCGGCGACCTGGCCGCCGATGACCACGCCAAGGCGAGAAGCGCTGCGAACCCAATGACAGTACGGCGCCCAACCAGCCCAGTCACTTGCCCACCTCCTGCGGTTCGTCCTGCAGTTGCCCCGTGGAACAGCCGTGCTGTCGGCGCGCTTGGAGGCCGGCTTGAGAGAGGCAGCCGTGCCCGTGGACGTTCGATGCCAGCGTCGGCCGGCCGGGACGACCCCCGTGTCCGGTCAAGCTCCCGACCCGGACGTGTACCAAACCCGCAGCCGAGGATGTCGGCCGGGTGAGCGCCGGGGAGTCACTTCGGGTGGTCCTTGCCGATGACCACCACATCTTCCGCGAGGGCCTTCGCGCCATGTTGAGCGCGGAGGGCATGGAGATCGTCGGCGAAGCCGTCGACGGGGAGCAGGCCGTCGGCTTGGCGCTCGAGCACGATCCCGATGTCGTCGTGCTCGACCTCGCCATGCCGGGAACGCCGGGGCTCGCGGCGGTCTCGCAGATCCTGCGAGCGAACCGCGCCGCCCACGTGGTCGTGCTGACGGTGTCTGCCGAGGACTCGGACGTGCTCGCGGCGCTGTCCGCCGGCGCCCGCGGCTACCTGCTCAAGGACATGCGCCACGACGAGCTCGCGGCCGCGATCCGGCTCGCCGCCGGGGGACATGCCGTGCTCGCGCGGGAGGTCGCCGGCGCGCTCGCGGGGGACGTGCGCTTGCGCAGGACGAAGGCCACCGGCTCAGAGGAGCATACGGTCGCCCTGACGCCGAGGGAGCTCGACGTGATCCGCCTGCTGGCGCTCGGGGCCGACAACGCGGGTATCGGCCGCGAGCTGTCGATCAGCCGTCACACCGTCAAGCAGTACGTCACCACGATCTGCAAGAAGATCGGTGCGCACGGCAGGGTCGAGGCGGCCGTGTACGCGGTCCGCCACGGTCTGGTGTAGACCGGATCAGGCGGCCGCGCTCGACTCGAATGCGTGGATCGCCGCCTCGCGATCCCTCACACCGAGCTTCGCCACCACAGCAGAGATGTGGCGGCGGACCGTGACCGGAGACACCGACAACGCCTCGCTGATGTCCGCCGTCTTCGACCCCGAGCGCAGCATCCTGAGGACCTCCGACTCCCTCGCCGAGAGCGCCACGCCGGCCACCCGGACCGGCGCGGCCGCCGGCAGCTCGCCATCCCGCAGCGACTGCAGCACCAGCCCCACCAACGCCCGCGGCAGCGCCGCCTCGCCACCGAGCACACCGCACAACGCAGTCGGGATGCAGTCGGGGCGGGTGTCCTTCGGCAGGTAGCCGACGGCCCCGGCGCGCAAAGCGGCGAGGACGTCCCGGGTGTCCTCGGAGGCACTCAGCATCACAACCGCCGTGCGCACTCCCGACTCCCTGATGCGATGTGCCGCCTCGATCCCCCCTCCCGGCATGTGCACGTCGAGCAGGCACACGTCGGGGAGCTCACCGACGACCGCAGCGACCGCCCCCTCGCAATCCGCCGCCTCCGCCACCACCCGGAAGCCCCCGCGGGTCAGCGCCATCCGCACACCCAGGCGGGTGGCGGGATGGTCGTCGGCGGTGACGACTGTCGGCAGCTCGTGCTCGGCCGAGGGGCTCACGGGAACAGAGCTTCCACGGTGGTGCCGACACCGGCCGCGCTCGTGACCCTCACGCGACCGCCGAGAACGTGCGCGTGGCGGCGCATGCTCTCCAGGCCGAACCCCTGGGCAACCTGTGGGGCGACGAAGCCGCACCCGTCGTCCCGGACGCGCAATCGCCACTCATCGGGGCAATCGAGCGCAACGTCGATACGGGTCGGGCCCCCGTGCTTGACGGCGTTCGTAACCGCCTCGCGCGTGATGTGCACGATCGTGCTGAAGGTCTGGGCATCGGGCTCGGGAAGCGGCGGAACGTCCTGCGCACGGACCGCGACCGGGACATCGCGAGCGGCTCGCTGGGCGCATGAGGCGACGGCGCTCAGGATCGGCTCCGACCGACACGCGCCGAGTCCCCCCACCAGGGCCCGCGCGTTCGCGAGCGCCCGCTCGCCTGCGTCCACGACGGCGCGCGCCTTCGGTGTGTCGTCGAGCATCCTCGCCTGGGCCAGCGCCATGGCGAGGTCCTGCATGATCAGATCGTGGACGTCGGCGGCCATCCGCCGGCGTTCGTAATCGACCGCAGAGGCGGTCGCGGGATCGAGAGGAACATCCCGTGAAGGTTCGCCGTTGCTGTGCTTCGTCCGTGAAAGCGGCTCGGGCTCGTTGAGCGCCGCCAGGCTCAGACGCGAAACGCGTCCGCGAGAGGTGCCCTCAGCCTGCGCGCCCTGTTCGTGCTCGGCTCCATGCTCCACCGGACGGGCCCCCAGGCGGATACGCCCTTTCCCACCGCCGGTGATCATTCCATGCGCCCCCAGTCCATTGGTTGCTCTGCGCGGCGCCTAGTACCGTCCGGGCGAGGGTCCCCGCTCCGTGGGTATTCGGACCACGCACTTCAGTCCTTTGTCCTTGTCTCCGCACTCCTCGCATTGACGTCTCCGGATCATACAGAATCGGTCGCTCCGGTGAAATCCGCACAGTGGTGAGAAATGGCCACAAAAGACTCCCAATATCCGGACAAAACGGCTCATAGCGACCGAGGCTTCCGCGGATCGTGCCGGGCAACCCCGGTCAGGGCGGGTCGTCTCTGACCGGAGACCTCGTCCGGGCCGTGAGGTTGCACGTCGCCGGCGCCGTCCAAGGGGTCGGATTCCGAGCCGCGACGCTGCGCCGGGCGCACGCGCTCGGGGTGGCCGGTTGGGTGCGCAACGAACCCGACGGAACGGTCGCGGTACACGCCGAGGGTCCGCAAGACGCCGTCGGACGGTTGCTCGAGTTCCTCGCTCAGGGTCCGCCCGGGGCGCAGGTCGGCGAGTTGGTCACCACCGACGTTCGCGTCGAGGGACACGGGCAGTTCGCGGTCCGCGGCATCAGCGCCGGCCTGTTCGTCGTCCAGGAGCATTCGGCCAGCAACCACCATTTCGACCTGCGCCTGGAGGTGGGTGGAGCGATGCGCTCGTGGGCGGTGCCCAAGGGCCCGTCGATGGACCCGGCGGTGAAGCGGCTCGCCGTGGAGGTGCCCGACCACGAGATCGACCAGAGCACCTTCGAGGGCAGCCGGGGCGCCGACGCCGTCATCGTCTGGGACCGCGGCGACTATGAGCAGGGAGGCCGGGTCCCGTGGCCCGAGGCGCTGGAGCGGGGACACGCCGTGTTCGTGCTCCACGGCGAGAAGCTCGCAGGCGGGTTCGCGCTGCAGAGGACAGGCACCGGCGCGCGTGCGCGGTGGCTGCTGGTGAAGCGCCGTGACGACCACGCCCGGCCGGGGAGCGACGTCGTGAGCGAGCAGCCCCGCTCGGTGCTCAGCGGGCGGACGCTGGAGGAGGTACTCGCCCGCCCGTAGCCGCGCCCGCTCTGTGGATGGGTTCGCGGCGGACCCACCCGGAGCGTGTCTGCGTCGTCGGCCTGACGAGGGGCCGCGGCGGGATTTCACCGCCGTCGAGGATCGCCGTGGGGACGCTCGTGGTCAGCCACTCCGCGAGCGACCGCAGCCCGGCCCGGTCGAGCTCCCCGAGCATCGTGGGTGGCCGAAGCTCGTGATGGTGGGCATCCGAGGCCACGTTCTGGACGAGTTCGGAGCGCAGGAGCTCCAGCGCGAAGCGCGCAACCTCCTCGCCGAAATGGCCGCGCAGCGAGGCCGCGGTCACCGAGGCGAGCACACCCTCGCCGACCAGCGCGGCGAGGATGCCGGGGTTGCGGCGGAACGCGGGACAGCGCTCCGGGTGGGCGAGAACCACCCGATGGCCGACTTCGAGGAGCGCCATCACGAGCGCTTCCACGTCCGCATCGGTCGAAGCCGTGGGTGGCTCGACGAGCAGCCACGGACCCCCGCCGAGGCGCAGCCGGGTCAGCTCGTCCGCGTCGACGCTCGCGGCACCGAGAAGGGCAACCTCTGCTCCCGGGCGAACCTCGAGCTCGAGGCCCTCGTCGCGGACCCGGCGGTTGAGATCCTCGACGAGCGGCTCGATCCGCCCGGCGCGGTTTTCGTATCGGTGGTTCACGTGGGGGGTGGCCACGAGCACACGGGTCCCGGCTCGAGCCGCGACGTGCGCCATGGCCAGGGCCTCCTCGATCGTCTGCGGCCCGTCGTCGATGCCGGGCAGCACGTGACAGTGCAGATCGATCACCGCGGGTGACTCTAGTGGGGCCGCCCGGCGTCTGCGAAACGCTGGTTGCAGTGTGCCTCACGACGGGTGCGTGGGCGCTCTCGCCGGGCGCGCAGATGGACGTCGTGTGGGCGCACATGCGGGACCGGGCTGATTCGCCCGTGCTGGAGTTGTAGCCTCACCTCCGATGCCGGTCAGCTGGCCCTCCGTCGACTACCGGGAATGGCGGGAGACGTGCGACACCCTCCATGCGCACACACAGGTGTTGGGCAAGCTCGCGGTCGCGCTGGCACCGAAGGAGCCCGAGCTGCAGCACAGCGCCCTGCGCCTGACCGCCCGGGGATGGGAGACGCTTGCGCTCCCGGCGCCGGATGACTCGGGCGCGGTCGTGGCCGCCCTCGACCTGCGTACGCACGAGGCAGTTGTGGAACACACCCACCGTGGCATGCGGCGCCTGCCGCTGACCCCCGATCGGCCGGTGGCGGATCTCACGCGGGAAATGCTCGAGGCGGTGGGTGCGATGGCCGGCCCTGTCGAGATCAACCCGGCCCCCCAGGAGGTGCCATGGAGCGTGCCCCTGGACGAGGACGTCGAGCACTCGCGGTACGAGACCGAGGCTGTCGAGCGCTATTTCACCGCGGCCACCGAGGCTGCGCTCGTGCTGGCTGCGTTCCGGGCGCCCTACCGGGGACGCTCGACGCCGGTCAACGCATGGTGGGGCTCGTTCGACCTGGCGGTGAGCCTGTTCTCCGGCGCCCCGGCCGACCCCCCCTCCCACGACTTCATCATGCGGAACTCGATGGACGCGGAGGAGGTGGCCGTCGGCTGGTGGCCCGGCGACGAACGCTATGAACGCGCGGCGTTCTACGCCTATGCGCATCCCGCACCCGAAGGCTTCTCACGGGCAGCGGTGGCGCCGGAGGCGGCGCGCTGGGATGGCGAGCTCGGCGAGTACGTGCTCGACTGGAACGACATCCGGGAGCGCGACGACCCCCGCGGGCTCGCCCTCGACTTCGGCAGGTCCGCCTTTCACCAGGCGTGCGTGATGCGCGAGTGGGCCCCTGCGCTGCTGGCGAGCGCCGAGGGTTCACCGCCGCCGGTCGCCTGAAGGCCCTCGCCCCGCGGAGCTACGTCCCGAGGCTCCAGAACGCGTGGGCGCCAGGCAGGTTGCCGAGACTGCTGATCGCCTTGACGACGTAGAACGTGTTCGGCTTGAGCGTCAGGCTCGTCGTGACCGAGTTGCTCACGGTTCCGGGCTCCACCACGCAGGTCCCAAGCGCTTGCGTGGTTTTTTCGCCTTCTGTTTCGTCGAGCTCGAAGGTCACTTTCTGACCGACGTTCGGTTCTTCGCTCAGCCGGCACGCGAAGTGCGTGAAGGTGACTTCGCTGGCGACGAGGAATTCCTCATCGAGGTCGGAGGTGTTCGTGAAGCCCGTGCAGCCATCGACCACGTTGTTGCCGACGCAGGCGACGTTGCGGATCGGGGGCAGAGTTTCCTTGCCCGTCGTGCTCCACAGCAGCATCGGGCCGGCTGCGACGGGTCCGGTGGCCCCGGTTGCACCCGTGGCGCCCGGCTGACCCGCAGCACCTTCGTCGCCCTTGGGCCCGGTCGCTCCGGTGGGCCCGGTGGGACCGACTTCGCCCCGGACGCCCTGTTCGCCCTTTTCACCCGTGGTGCCGGTTTCGCCGGTGGCGCCCGTTCCACCCTTTTCGCCTTCGACGCCGGCACCACCCTGGACACCCTGGAGACCTTCGTCACCCGTCACTCCGGTGGCCCCCGTTTCGCCGGTTGCACCCGTAGCGCCTGTCGGGCCCGTCGCCCCCGTCACGCCCTGGATGCCCTGTTCGCCTTTTTCGCCGGTGGCGCCTGTCGCGCCCGTTTCCCCGGTCGCCCCTGTTTCGCCCGTCGCGCCCGTTTCCCCGGTCGCGCCCGTTTCCCCGGTCGCGCCCGTTTCGCCAGTGGACCCTGTTTCGCCGGAGGCACCCGTCGCCCCGGCGGCTCCGGTTTCGCCGGCCGTGCCGGCTTCGCCCGTGGCGCCCGTTTCGCCGGTGGACCCTGTTTCGCCGGTGGCACCCGTCGCCCCGGCGGCTCCGGTTTCGCCGGCCGTGCCGGCTTCGCCCGTGGCGCCGGTGGCACCCGTCGGGCCCGCCGCGCCGGTCACGCCTTCGATGCCCTGGTCGCCTTTTTCACCCGTCGCGCCGGTTTCGCCGGTCGCTCCGGTTTCGCCTGTCGCGCCCGTTGCGCCGGCAACACCCGTTTCACCGGTGGCTCCCGTTGCGCCCGTGGGCCCGGTGGCGCCGGTCACGCCCTGGATGCCCTGTTCGCCTTTTTCGCCGGTAGCACCCGTTTCCCCGGTCGCACCCGTTTCCCCGGTAGCGCCCGTTTCGCCGGTAGCGCCCGTTTCGCCGGTGGCTCCGGTTTCCCCGGTTTCGCCTTCTTCACCCGTGGCCCCGGTCGCACCCGTTTCCCCGGTGGCTCCCGTTGCGCCCGTGGGCCCGGTGGCGCCGGTCACGCCCTGGATGCCCTGTTCGCCTTTTTCGCCGGTAGCACCCGTTTCGCCGGTCGCACCCGTTTCGCCGGTAGCGCCCGTTTCGCCGGTGGCTCCGGTTTCCCCGGTTTCGCCTTCTTCACCCGTTTCCCCGGTCGCACCCGTTTCGCCGGTCGCGCCCGTTTCGCCGCGTTCGCCGGTGGCTCCAGCTTCGCCGGTGGCTCCCTTTTCACCCGTCGCGCCGGTCGCGCCTGTCGGGCCGGTCGCGCCAGTCACGCCCTGGATGCCCTGTTCGCCTTTCACGCCGGTGGCCCCCGTGGCGCCGGTTCCGCCTTTCGCGCCGGTGGCTCCCGCGGCACCGGCTTTACCTGCTTTGCCGGTCGCGCCCGTCGCGCCCGTCGCGCCGCGTTCGCCTTTCGCGCCGTTGGCCCCTATTTCGCCTTTGGCACCCGTGGCGCCAGTCGCCCCAGTGGTGCCCGTTTCGCCGCGTTCGCCTTGCGCGCCCGTCGGACCTTCAGGACCCGTCGCCCCAGTGGCGCCCGCCGCCCCGGTCACACCCTGCAGGCCCTGTTCGCCTTGTTCGCCGGTCGCGCCCGTTTCGCCGGTTTCGCCGGTTTCGCC
>DATJBO010000127.1:0-16881 GCA_035515315.1 Solirubrobacteraceae bacterium | reverse complement strand
CGCTCAACCCCGACGTCAACGTCGTCAAGTACAAGACGCGCATCGACGCGTCGAACATCGTCGAGATCATCCAGGACTACGACGTGGTCGTGGACGGGGTCGACAACTTCCCCACCCGCTACCTGCTCAACGACGCCTCCGTGCGGCTGCGGATACCGGTCGTGTCCGCCTCGATCCTCGGCTTCGACGGCCAGCTGTCGGTGTTCAAGCCCTACGAGGGCCCCTGCTATCGGTGCCTGTTCCGCGAGCCCCCCCCGGCCGAGCTCGCACCCTCCTGCGGCGCCAACGGCGTCCTCGGGGTGCTGCCCGGGACGATGGGGCTGCTGCAGGCCACCGAGGTCGTGAAGCTGGTCCTCGGGATCGGCGAACCGGCGATCGGGCGCCTGCTGCTGTACGACGCGCTCGGCGCCACGCTCACCGAGGTGAAGGTGCACCGCGACCCCGAGTGCCCGATCTGCTCGCGCGCCCCGGATGAGATCGCCGACGAGGAGTTGGGCGTCTTCCCAGACTACGAGGCGTTCTGCGCCGCAGCCGGTTAGCCTCCCCGGCGATGGCCACGATCAAGATCCCCCCGGTGCTGCGGGCATCGGTAGGCGGCGAGAAGCAGGTTGGCGCCAACGGCTCGAATGTCGGCGAGGTGCTGCGTGACCTCGCCACCAACCACCCGGCCACCGAGAGCCAGCTGTTCTCGGCGGAGGGCGAGCTCAACCGCTACGTCAACGTGTACCTCAACGACGAGGACGTGCGCGTCCTCGACGGCCTCCAGACCCCGGTCGGCGAGGCTGACACGCTAGTGATCCTGCCGGCGATGGCCGGCGGTTGACCGACACGCTCGTGATCCTGCCGGCTACGGCCGGCGGTTGACCCGCACCGTCAGCGTCCACAGCGACACGTAATCCGGGCACGCCTTCCCAGGCTGGCACACCGGGCGCTCGGTCGCCCGCAGCATCACCGTCCCCGGCCTCACAGCCCGGTAGCGCGCGACGAGTTCCGTGCCGGTGCGCCGCGGCCGCCCGAGCGCCTGCAGGGCCGCCGGGCCGGACTGGACCGGCACGCTGAAGCTGCGCCCCGGCGCGCCCAGCCTCAGCGTCAGCGTCCAGCCGGTGATCAGCTGCAGCGTGTGCCCGCGGGCACGCTCGGTCACGCACACCGACCCTGGTCGGATCGCGCACGGTGCACCCGCCACCCGCCCGCCGGCGCCCACGGGGGCCGGGGCGGGGGCATCGGAGCCACCCCGCCCGGCGGAGCTCCCGCCGCAGGCGCCGGCGAGCACCAGCGTCGCCACCCCGAGGACGGTGGCCGCGAGGGCGCCGCGGGATCGTGCGGGCGGGGTCGTGGGCGGGGTCGTGGGCGGGGTCGGCGGGGTGTTCATGGCACGCCTTCGCCGACCTGCCCGGGCTCGCTATATTCCGTGAAGTAATGGCGGTGGAGAGGCTCAGAAACCGGCCGTGCGGGGGGCGTTACGGCGACATCGTGCAGTCGATCGGGAACACCCCCCTGGTCGAGCTGCCCCGCCTGTCGCCCAAGCCCGGCGTGCACATCTGGGCCAAGCTCGAGTCGCGCAATCCCACCGGCTCGGTCAAGGATCGCGTCGCGCGGGCGCTGATCGAGGACGCCGAGGATAAAGGCGCGATCTCCCCCGGCCAGACGATCCTCGAACCGACCTCCGGCAACACCGGCATCTCGCTGGCGATGATCTGCTCGCGCAAGGGCTACCGCCTGAAGGTGGTGATGCCCGAGAACGTGACCCCGGAGCGGACCCAGCTGCTGCGCATGTACGGCGCCGAGATCGTCTACTCCGAGGGCGAGCTGGGCTCCAACGGGGCCGTCGCCAAGGCGCTCGAGATGGCTGCCGCGGACCCCTCCTGCTACATGCCCTACCAGTACGGCAACATGGCCAACCCCGCCGCCCACTACAACGGCACCGCCGTGGAGATCCTCGAAGAGCTCGACGAAGTCAGCGCGTTCGTGGCGGGCCTCGGCACCGGGGGCACGCTGATGGGCAACGGGCGGCGTCTGAAGGAGGCCTTCGGCGAGGCGGTCAAGATCGTCGCGGCAGAGCCGATGCAGGGCGAGCCGGTCCAGGGCCTGCGCTCGCTGGAGGACGGGTTCATCCCGCCCATCATCGACCTCGCGCTGCTCGACCGCAAGATCTTCGTGACCAACCGCGACGCGATCGTGTGGACGCGCAAGCTGCTCGACGAGGAGGCCGTGTTCGCAGGCGTCTCCAGCGGGGCGATCGCCAGCATCGCGGTGCGGATCGCCGGCGAGCTCGACGAGGGCAACGTCGTGTTCGTGGTCGCCGACGACGGCTGGAAGTACCTCTCGAGCGGCGTCTACACGCTCCCGGTCGAGGAGATCGAGAACCTCGAGTCCACCGTCTGGTGGTAGAGGCGCCGGGCTGACGGCGGCGCCGCCCCGATGGTCATAGCCCGCGCGATGCTGGACGACGTGATCGCGCACGCGCGCGAGGAGTATGACGCGGAGTGCTGCGGGATGATCGCCTACGGGCCGGCCGGCGACGGGAGCCCGGCCGAGGCCACCCGCGTCCACCGCGCGCGCAACGTCTACGCCTCCCGCAAGCGCTTCGAGATCGACGGCAAGGAGCTGCTCCACACGATCGACGCGTTCGAGCAGGAGGGCTGGGAGCTCGGCGCGATCTACCACTCTCACACCCACACCGACCCCTACCCCTCACAGACCGACATCAACTTCGCCGCCAACTGGCCCGGCCTGGAGTGGCTCATCGTCGGGCTCGCCGAGGAGCACCCAGAGGTGCGCTGCTACCTGATCGAGGACGGCGAGGTTCGCGCTGTCGAGCTGCAGGTGACGTGATGGCCTCCAAGCTGGTGTGCCCCAGCTGCTCGCGCTCCTACGCGATGAGCGAGCGCTTCTGCGAGGACTGCCGGATGCCGCTCGTCCGCCCCGAGCGCGGTGAGTCGCCGGCTACCGAGCGCCGCCGGCGGGCACGCAAGATCAACCCGCTCTACGCCGAGGGTCCCCCGGTCAGGGTCGCCCGCGCGGCGAACCTGGCACAGGCCGAGATGATCGCCGGGATGCTGCTCGAGGAGGGGATCCCGTGCATGTTCAGCTCCGGCCGCGCGATCATGGCGGTGTACGCTCCGGTCGCTGCCCCGCGCGACGTACTGGTCCCCGAGTCGGGTGCCGAGGCCGCGCGCGAGGCGCTTGCCTGGAGCGCGGAGCACGGCAAAGCCGTCCGTGAGGCGCCGTCGTCGAGCGCCGAGGCCGGCTAGGCGAGGACCGGCTAGACGAGGACCGGCTGGCCGGCGTCGGTGGTGATCGTCCGGATCTCCTCGGAGGCGCGCTCGAACTCGGCGTCTGAGAGGACCGGGGTTCCCTCGAAGGGGAGGTCGCGCTGCAGCTCGATCCAGGCACTGGGCCCGGAGTACTCGTCCTTGACCTTCACGGTCACGGGGCGGGGGATGCGGTAGGTCCGCAGCAGCAGCACGTGCAGCGGCTGGCGTCCCCGCCAGCGCAGCCGCTTCTCGGCGTAGTCGGTGCTCCACACGTAGAACGGGGAGAGGGCGTCCACGCAGCGCGGGTCGAGCACCGTGAAGTGGCCGCTCACCTCGGCCCACGCGCGGATCCGCACGCGGTCGGGCTGCTGCACGGGGGTGCCGGACATGAACGTGTGCAGGGGAGGCTCGCCGTCGCTCCAGACGCCCTCCTCGAGCGCCCGCCGCAGCTCGGGCTGGTGTGACTCGCGCACCAGGTCGCCGGGCAGATCCTCGAAGGTGGGGTACAGGAAGAACCGCTGGTGGGGGAGCCGGAACGGTTTGCCCGCCTGCGGGAGAACGCCCTTGCGGAGCGTCACGAGTTGCTCTCCTTCGGCCAGCGCGCGGACCGTCACGGCCCACTCTCTGAAAGCGATTGGCATGGCGATATTGACTTGGTTGAGAGGGACGACCAGGGACCTACAGAGGCGGCGCCCCTGCGCGTGAGACGGCGCCCGTTACTAGGCCGTAAAAGATACGAAACCTCAGCGAAAATCCCAAATCGCCTGCAAACCGACGCAATTTTGCGCCCAAAATAACGGAAACCGATACTGCTTACTTCAGGCTCCGCCCGGCGAACCCCTCGACGGCCTCGATCAACGCCGCGTAGTCGCTCTCGCCGTGGCCGCGGCCCACGGTGGCGGTGAGCACGTCGCGGGCGCGCCCCGCGCTGGGGAACGGCACCCCGGCCTGTTGGGCCTCCTCCAGGCACAGGCGCACGTCCTTGAGCATGTGGGCCGCCTTGAACAGGGTCGTGTAGTCGTGCTCGCGCATCGGCCGGCCCTTCAGCTCGAGCTGCACCGAGGCGCCCGAGCCGGCCATCACGACCTCCGTGAGGGCGTCGAGGTCGATCCCGGCGGCGTCGCCCAACAGCAGCGCCTCCGCCACCGCGACCGCATTGGCTGCCCCCAGCGAGTTGTTGATCACCTTCACCGTCTGGCCCTGCCCGAGCTCGCCGACGTGCACCACGAGCTTGCCCATCGCCTGCAGCAGCGGCCTTGCGCGCTCGAACGCGTCGCGGTCCCCGCCCACCATGATCGTGAGCGTTCCGTCCTCGGCGCGCGGCGAGGAGCCGGTCACCGGCGCGTCCAGCAGCAGCACGCCCTTCCGCGCCAGCGCGGCGCCGACGGCTCGTGCCCGTTGCGCCCCGATCGTGGACATGTCCACGCATAGCAGGCCCGGCTCGGCACCGTCCAGCGCGCCGTGCTCGCCGGTCAGCACCGCGGCCACCTGGTCGCCGTCGACGACCATGCTCACGACGATGTCGCTGCGGGCGGCGACCTCGGCCGGCGTCGCGCAGGCGCTCACCCCGTGCTCGGCTGCCCACCGGTCGGCCTTTCCCGGCGTGTGCGTCCACACCGTCAGCGGGTATCCGCAGGCGGCGACGTTCGCGGCCATCCGCGAGCCCATGATCCCCAGGCCGAGGAACCCGATCCGCTCATCCGGCACGCCCGAATCCTCCCCCACCTGGCGTTTCGATGCGGATCCGCTGACCGGCCGCCAGGGTCCCGGTCGCCTTGCCGGGCAGCGGCTCGCCGTCGAGCAGGTCGCGCCCCGGGGCGCCGGGCTGTCCGCCCTGCGCGCCGGCGGGCGCGTGGCGGCGGCGCTCGGCGATCAGCGAGTAGCTCATCTCGGCGAGCGCTTCGAGCTCGCGCACCACACCGTCGCCGCCCCGGTGGCGTCCCGCGCCGCCCGATCCGCGGCGCACCCCGTAGGCCAGCACCCGCAGCGGGAACTCGCGCTCGAGCGCCTCGACCGGCGTGTTCAGCGTGTTGCTCATCGCCACGTGCACGGCGCTCGGACCGTCGCCGTCCGCGCACGCGCCCTGGCCGCCGCCGAGCGTCTCGTAGTAGGAGAACGAGTCGTTGCCAAGCGTGAGGTTGTTCATCGTGCCCTGCCCCTGGGCGCACCCGAAGGCACTCAGCACGAGGTCGGCCACCCGCGAGGAGGTCTCGACGTTCCCGGCCGCCACGGCGGCGCCCGGCCCGGCGTTCAGCACGCAGCCCGCCGGCACGATCACCCGCAGCGGCCGGTAGGCCCCCGCGGTGGGCGGGATGTCCGGATCGGTGAGCACCCGCAACGCGAACAGGCAGGCCGAGCGGGTCACGGCGAGCGGGCAGTTGAGGTTGCCGTCGTGCTGCGCCGCGCTGCCGTCGAAGTCCAGCGTCATGCAGTCGCCCCGCACCTCCGCCCGCAGCGCCAGACGCAGGTCACCCGCGGCGGCCTCGAGCGCGTCGCCTGCCGTGCGGACGCCGTCCGGGAGCGCCGCCAGGCATGCCCGCGTGCGCCGCTCGCAGTATTCGAGCACCGCGTCGGTGGCCTCCCGCAGGCCGTCGGGGCCGAGCACCCCGGCCAGGGCCGACAGACGGGCACACCCGACCCGGTTGGCCGCCAGCTGCGCGCGCAGGTCGGCCCGGCGCTCCTGCGGCTGGCGCATCGAGCCGGTCAGCCGCCCGAGCGAGTCCTCGTCGAGGACCTGGGGGGAGATCACCACCCCCTCCTCCTGCAGGCTGCGGCTGTCCGCCGGCATCGACCCCGGGAGGCGGCCGCCGACGTCCGCGTGGTGGGCGCGGCTCACCGCGAAGCCGACGAGCCGGGCCTCGTGGAAGGCCGGGGTGATCACGGTGATGTCGGGCAGGTGCGTGCCGCCGGCGAAGGGGTCGTTGAGGATCCACGACACGCCGGGCTCGCGGGCCGCATCGATCACGGCTTCCAGCGCCGCCGGCATCGCCCCCAGGTGCACGGGGATCGCCTCGGCCTGCATCACCATCTGCCCGTCGGCGTCGAACAGGGCCGTCGAGGCGTCCCGCCGCTCCTTGATGTTGGAGGAGTGCGCCGAGCGCACCAGCACGCCCATCATCTCCTCGCACGCGGCCCGCAGCGCACCGGTCGCGAGCTGCAGTTCGATCGCGTCGATCATCTCCCGCCGACCTCCGCCGCGTCGCCGCGCTCGCGCTCGAGCAGCAGGCTGCCGAAGCCGTCCACCCGGCCCCGCCACCCCGGCGGCACGAGCAAGGTCGCCTCGGGGAGCGCCCACAGCGCCGGCCCCGCGATCGGCGTCCCCGGCGCGGGCTCGCCGCGGAACACCTGGGAGGACACCCACTCTCCCCCGAACACGATCCCGCGGGTCTCGGGGACCGGACTCGCAGCCGCCGCCGCGGCCGGCCTCAGCTCGGGCGCGGGGCCCCACACCGAGATGCGCATCGTGACCAGCTCGAGCTCCCCGGACGGGTCGCTGTACCCGTAGCGACGCTCGTGCTCGCCGGCGAACGCCGCGCGCAGCTGCTCGGGCCCCAGGCCGGCGGGCGGGTGGCCCGCGGCCGGCGACCCCGCCGCCGGATGGCCGGCTTCGGAGGCGTCCTGGCCGAGGGGCAGCTCCTCGTCGACGGCGAGCTCGAAGGACTGCCCGGCATAGCGCAGCTCGTGGCGCACGCGGGCGCGCACCGGGGGCGAGCCGAGCTGGGCCCGCGCCCGCTCGAGCAGCGCTTCGCGCTCCTGCTGCAGGCGCCCGTGCGTGAGCGCCTCTCCCCGCAGCAACACGCTGCGAGCCTGGTCGCGGCGTGGCGCGGCGGCCGCCAACCCGAGCGCCGACAGCACGCCCGAGGCGCGTGGGCACAGCAGTCGCGAGATGCCGAGCCGCTCGGCGAGCGCCGTCGCGTGCAGCGGGCCCGCGCCCCCGAACGGCAGCAGCACCAGCCCGCGAGGGTCGATGCCCCGCTCGATCGTGACGAGCCGCAGCGCCCCGAGCATTTCCGCCTCCGCCACCCGGACCACCCCCTCGGCGAGCTCGAGCAGTTCGAGGTCGAGCTCCGAGGCGAGCCCCGAAAGCGCGCATTCGGCGGCCCCGCGCCGGAGGCGCACGCCGCCCGCCAGCGGGGAGTCCTCGAGCAGGCGACCGAGCACGAGGTTCGCGTCGGTTACGGTTGGCTCTTCGCCGCCGAGCCCGTAGCAGGCCGGTCCCGGGACCGCCCCGGCCGAGGTGGGGCCCACCCGCAGCGCCCCGCCGGCGTCGCGCCAGGCGATCGACCCGCCCCCGGCTCCCACCGTCTGGATGTCCAGCGCCGGCAGCGCCAGCGGACGCCCGCCGATCAGCCGTTCGGCGGTCTCGCCGACGTCGCCGTCGGAGATCAGGCACACGTCGCAGGAGGTGCCGCCCATGTCCACGCACAGCACGTGCCGCTCGCCGGCCAGCTCGGCCAGCAGCGAGGCGCCACCGACGCCGCCTGCCGGACCCGACAGCACCGTCAGCGCGGCGTGGGCCCCGGCACGTCCGGAGTCGGTCAGCCCTCCCGAGGACTGCATGACCTGGGGCTCCGGCAGCCCATCGGCGCGGGCCTCGCGGGAGAGCCGCCCCAGGTAGGAGGACAGCAGCGGCGAGAGCGAAGCGTCGAGCGCCGTGGTCGCCGTGCGCTCGTACTCCCGAAACGTGCCGACCAGCTCGCTGGACAGCGACAGCGCCACATCCGGGCGCAGCTCGCGGATCTCCGCTCCGAGCAGCTGCTCGTGGACCGGATCGGCGTACGAGTGCAGCAGACACACCGCCACGGCCTGGGGCTCCGATTGCGCGAGCTGCGCCGAGACCTCGCGCGCGTGGGCGGGGTCGAGCGCCCGCAGGATCCCATCCGGGGCGATCCGCTCGCGGGCGCCGAAACGCAGCTCGGCCGGCACCAACGGAGGGGGAGCGGCCTGGCAGAGCCTGTACAGGTGCGGGCGGTTCTGGCGGGCGAGCTCGATCACGTCCTCGAAGCCCGCCGTGGCGATCAGCGCCGTCCGCGCGGTGTTCCCCTCCAGCAGCGCGTTGGTGGCGACCGTCATCCCGTGGGCGAAGCGGTCCACCTCGCGCGGCTGCGCTCCCGCGGCCGCCAGCACGAGGCGCACGGCCTCGAGCACGCCCTCCGACTGCGCGGAGGGCGTGGTGGGAACCTTCGCCGTGAAAGGCCCGCGGCCCTCGGCGACGAGGACCGCGTCGGTGAAGGTCCCCCCGACATCCACGCCCAGTAACACTGGGCGTGAGCCTACGTCAGGCTGCCAGCGGTTCGCGGTCCTCGGTGTCCGCCAGGTGCTGGTGGGAGGGGCAGTAGCCGTTGTGGGGCAGCGGCGTGCGCTGGCACGCCGAGCCTTTGCGCGTGGTCGCGCGGCACTGGGGGGGCGCCCCGCCGATCGCGGCGTAACCCTCGGACGGGTTTTCGATCAGGTACTGCTGGGCGAACGTGAGATAGCAGGTCACGACGTTGAGCACGTACTCCTGGTCGGACATCGAGAAGTCGCTGCGGATGTCGCAGAACAGGGTCCTCGCCGGATGGGCGAAGTAGTGCGGTTCGGTGGCGAGGCGCGTGATCACGGCCTCACAGGCGCTGAGCACCGCGGTCTGGCGGCGGCCCGGAGTGGTGGTGTGGGGTGGTTCGACGATCCGCGGAGAGAGCTCCCGGTAGATCGCTCGACTGAATTGATACATGGTGTGTATGACTCCTACCCTCTCGCTGTCAAACGAGATCTGTGGTTCAGGAGCACACCCGCCATTGGTTATTGAGACTCCCGTATAGCCAGAGACCTTTCCCGCCCTGAAACACGCCCGGGCGCGAAAAGGAGCGCTCACTCCCAGAACTGCCATTCGAGCTCCCCGGAGCCCTCCACGACGACGTGTCGCCGGTCCAGCGAGGGGTCGCGCTCGGGGTGGTCGGAGCGCACGTGTGCGCCCCTGGACTCCCTCCGCTCCAGCCCGCAACGGGCGATCTCGCGCACGAGCGGGTGCTCGATCTCCAGCAGCCCCTCGAGGCTCTCGGCATCCCGCACGATCCCGGCTTTCTCCCACAGCGCGTGGCGGATCTCGCGACCCGCCGCCGGCGGTGCCGGTAGAGCCCGCAGGGCCTCGGCCTCGCCGGGCTCCGGAGGGGGCGGGGCCTCGGCGGCCCGTCCCAGCGCGTCGTCGACCGCGCGCGCGGCGAACACGAAACACTCGCTGAGGGAGTTGGAGGCCAGGCGGTTGGCGCCGTGCAGGCCCGTGCAGGAGGCCTCGCCGAGCGCGTACAGGCAGTGGACGGTCGAACGGGCACCGAGGTCCGCGACGATCCCGCCCATCATGTAGTGCGCCGCCGGCGCGACCGGCACGAGCTCCCGGGCCGGGTCGAGCCCGGTCTCGCGCAGAGCGCCGAACACGTTCGGGAAGTGGGCCGGGTCGACCTTGCGCATGTCGAGCCCCACGGAAGCCGCCCTGGTCTCGCGCAGGCGCTCCCAGATCGCCCGCGAGACCTCGTCCCGCGGGGCCAGCTCGTCCACGAAGCGCTCGCCGGCGGCGTCATGGAGGGTCGCTCCCTCTCCGCGGATCGCCTCGGTCACGAGGAAGCCCTCCCGGCCGGGGACCCCGATCACCGCGGTGGGGTGGAACTGCAGCAGCTCGAGGTCGGCGAGCTGCGCGCCGGCGGCATGGGCGAGCATCAGCCCGACCCCCTGGGAGCCGGGCGGGTTGGTCGTGCGCTCCCACAAGGCCGCCGCGCCGCCGGTCGCAATCATCGTCGCGCCGGCCGCGATCACGTCCCCGCTGTCGCAGACCAATCCCAGGCAGCGTCCTTCGCGGCACCACAGCGCGCTGGCCCGCACTTCCTCGAGCACGTGCACGTGCGGGTCCTCGGCCGCCCGCGCGGAGAGCTGGCGCAGCAACCGCCTCCCGGTGGCGCTGCCCCCGGCGTGCACCACCCGCCGCACCGAATGACCCCCCTCGAGACCCAGCGCGAGCCGCCCGAAGCGGTCGGCGTCGAAGCGCACGCCGAGCTGCTCGAGGTCGTGCACCCGCGCCGGGGCGTCCCGGACGAGGATCTCGGCGGCTGAGCGTCGCACCAGGCCGCGCCCGGCGCGTTCGGTGTCGGCGAGATGCAGCTCGAGGCTGTCATCCGCCGCGAGCACCGCCGCCAGGCCTCCCTGCGCCCAGTAGCTGGTGGTCCGCGCCAGCGGCGTGGCGGACACGAGCACCACGCGGGCTCCCTCCCGCGCGGCGCACAGCGCCGCATACAGGCCGGCCGCGCCGGCACCGACGACGGCCACGTCGGCTTGCAGGGAACTGGCCGCGGGCCGGCTCACGGCCGAAACCGTATCCGTAGCGATTCAGCGGGTGGGCGACGCCGCCCCGGAGCCCGGCGAGGTCGTCGTGGCGCCGGGGGTCGTGTTGGCGCCGGGGGTCGTCTTGGCGCTGCCGCCGGGGGCTGTGGCGCCGCCCGGCCTTCTCGTCCCGGGCGTTGTCGCCGTGGGTGTGGTGCTGCCCGGCGTGGTGCTCCCGGCGCCCGGCCCCGCCGCTCCGGGTGTGGTCGTGCCCGGCGTCGTGGTCCCGGGGGTCGTGGTCCCGGGGGTCGTCCCCGGCGTCGTCCCCGGCGTCGTGGGGGCCCCCGCGGCGGCCGGAGCCGTAATCGTCCTCGTGATCGCAGCAGGCGCGGTGCCGGGGCCGTGTGCGAGCTTCACGAGCGCGCCGGCGAGCACTGCGAGCAGGAGGGCGGCGATCACGATCGCCACCACCAGCGGGACCTTCCAGTTCGGGGTCGCCGACAGGCGGGTGTGGGCCGCGGCGCCGCAGCGCAGGCACCAGTCCTGGTCCGCTTGCAGAGGCGAGCTGCACAGCGGGCACGCCTCTGCCGGCGCGGCACCCGCGGGCTCGCTCGGAGCCGGGGAGATCGGGGTGTCGGCCCCGGCCGGCGTGACTGCCGCGGCAGGCTGACCGGGCCAGCTCACTGGCGGTTCGCGGGCGGGCGGATGATCGCCGTGGCTTCGTCATCCCCCTGCTCCCCGCCGGGCGGGACCCCGGGGGGCGGGGCGTCCGGCGCCGTCGCCCGGGCCGGCGTGCCCCCGGACGGCGTGCCCCCGGCCGGCGTGCCCTCGGACGGCGTGCCCCCGGCCGGTGTGTCCTCGGGTGGGGTGGCCTCGGGTGGCGTCTCCTTGGGTGGCGTGGCCTCCGGTGGCGTCGCCGCCGCCGGGGTCACCGGCGCGGGGCCCGGGGAGGGAGGCTGCTGAGGGGCGCGAACTGGGGGTGCCACCGACTCATACGACGAGGTCGTCTGGGAGGCGTGAGCGTCGCCGCGTGCAGGCGACGGGGGAACGGGCGCTCCCGGTCCGCCGGGGGACGGGCCGACGGCGACCGGCGGCGCGGCGGTTGGGGCGGCCTCGGCCGCTGTGGGCGTGGTGCCGGCGCGCAGGTCGGCGGGCAGATCGGCGTGGCGGTGCAGCGGGAGCCCGCAGTTCGGGCAGAAGCGGTCCTCGCTGGAGTGGATCGCCGCGCAGCGGGCGCAGGCCGTGATTCCGGCCTCGCTCAGCACCGTCAGCGGCTGCGCCTCGCGAAGCTGCCGTTCGAGGGCCCGCAGCTCGGAGTCGATGTGGCCGAGCGTGGTCAGCTTGGCCAGCACCAGCGCGTCGTTGCGCTGGCCGAAGCGGTGCAGGTTGTAGACCAGACCTCCGAGGTCCCGGTAGGCGAGCTCGCGGGCCTTGCGCAGGAAGCGCACCCGGCGGCGAATCCGCCCCCGCGCGATGAACCCCGGGCGCTCCTCGGGCCAGGCGGGTGAGGCGGGTTGCTCCTCCACTGCGAACGCCATGCTACCCGCCGCCGTGAGGCCGTTGCCGGAGCGCCTGCTCCCAGGCGGCGTGCACGCGCGCGGCCATCACGTCCGTCGAATGTTCGGTTGCGCGAGAGCGTCCCCGCACGCGGGGGTCCTCGCTGGCCAGCGTCGCCGCCAGCGCGACGCCCCACGTCTCGAGCGAGAACGGCGCAGACAGGGTGCCGGGAATCCCGGCCAGCGCCTCGGCGTGGATCCCGACGGGCGTCGCGAGCACGGGCACGTCGCACGCCAGCGCCTCGAGCACGGCCAGGCCGAAGCCCTCCCTGTCGGACGGGACCACGACCGCGTCGGCGGCGTTGACCCACAGCGGCACGTCTCGCGGCGCCACGTGGCCGAGTGCGAGCAGCTCGACCCCGGCCGCGCGCGCGAGCGCGAGGGCGTGGTCATGGCGCTTCTCCGGCCGCGCCGGGTCGGCCGGGAACAGCACGTACCGGTCGCTCTCGGACAGGCCCAGTGCGGCCCGCGCCTGCGCGCGGGGCATCGGCACGAAGCGCGCCGTGTCCACGCCGCAGGGGAGCACGATCGCCCGCGAGCGGGCCCTGCGGCCGGGAAGCTCCTCGACGAGCGCGGCCGAGACCGCCGCCACGATCTGCATCAGCCCGAGCACCGGAGCCGTGGCGAGACGGCTGCGCGGGTGTGCCACGTCGGTCCCGTGCACGGTCACGGCGCGCACCCGTGCGGGCACGGCCAGGGCCGGCCAGGCGGCGAGGCCGAAGTGGGCGTGCACGACGTCGTACGGGACCGAGGCCGGGCGGCGGGTGAGCGTGGACGGCGGGCCGTGTCGGCGGCGCAGCTCGAACGCCACGCGCGCGAGCGCGCGTGGCCCCTGTCCGAACTCGCAGAGCTCGACCTCGAGCCCGTCGATCCTCCGCAGCGCGGCCACCTGATCCCGCACGAAGCTGCCTCGGCCCGGGTTGGCGGCGTCCGGGCGCATGTTCGATATGACCAGCGCGCGCACGCGAACCGCGACGGTAGCGCCTCTGGGATGATGGCGCCCGTGCCGGGGCCGACCACGCGCAGCTACGACCGCGATCCCCGGGAGATGCGCCCGACCGCGATCACGCCCGGCTTCGTGCGGACGGCGACGGGCTCGGTGCTGATCGAGGTGGGGGAGACGCGCGTGATCTGCACCGCCTCGGCGCAGGGCGGCGTGCCGCGCTGGCTGAGCGGACAGGGACGGGGCTGGCTGACGGCGGAGTACGGGATGCTGCCCGCCTCGACGGGCGAACGCCGCCAGCGCGACGTGAGCCGCGGACGGCCCGACGGCCGCACGGTCGAGATCCAACGCCTGATCGGCCGCTCGCTGCGGGGCGTGATCGACCTCGGGCTGCTCGGCGAACGCACGATCTACCTCGACTGCGACGTGCTCCAGGCCGACGGGGGCACCCGCTGCGCGTCGATCACCGGCGCCTATGTCGCGCTCGCGCTCGCGTGCTCGCGACTGGGCCAGGAGGGACAGCTGGAGGCCACGCCGCTCACCGGGTCGGTGGCGGCGATCTCGTGCGGGATCGTCGAAGGGCGTCCGCTGCTCGACCTCGACTACGCCGAGGACTCCACGGCAGAGGTCGATGCCAACGTGGTGATGACCGGCGACGGGGGGCTGGTGGAGGTGCAGGCCACCGCCGAGCGCACGCCGCTCTCCCGTGCCCATCTCGATGAGCTGCTGGCGCTCGCCGGCGAGGGGATCGAGCAGCTGCGGGCGATCCAGGCGGGTGCGATCGACGGGGCGGCGCAGCACGATCGGCCGCCCCCTGCCCCGACGGCGTGAGTGGGGCCGCTTCGGGGGCCGGGCAGCCGGGTGGGCCCGAGCCGCTCCCGCCGATCGAGCTGGTGCTGGCGACCCACAACGAGCACAAGCGCCGCGAGTTCGACCGCCTGCTGCACGCCGGCGCAGAGGTGTCGGTCGCGGTGCGGGCGCTGCCGGACGAGGCGCAGCTGCCGCCCGAGGATGCCGACAGCTTCGCCGGTAACGCGCTCGGGAAGGCGCGCGCCGCTGCCGCGCAGGCCGGCGCGGCCGCGATCGCCGACGACTCCGGCATCTGCGCGCAGGCACTCGGCGGGGCCCCGGGGGTGCGGTCGGCCCGCTTCGCCGGGGAGCACGCGAGCGACGAGGAGAACCTCCGCAAGCTGCTCCGCGAGGCCCCCACGGGCAGCGTGCTCGAGTACGTGTGCGTGATCGCCTACGTCGATCCGGCCGCCGGCGTGGAGCGGTGCTTCGAGGGTCGCTGCCGGGGGCGGCTGGCCGCCACGCCGCGCGGGAGCGGGGGCTTCGGCTACGACCCCGCCTTCGAGCCCGACGACGGCCCGCCCGGCACCACGATGGCCGAGCTCAGCGACGCCGCCAAGGACGCGATCAGCCACCGCGGGCGGGCCGCAAGGGCGCTCGCAGCCTGGCTGGCGGGCGAGCAGGCCGATGGGGCGAACGCGTAGCCCCTTACAGGAGGTTGATCGCGGCGGCGATCGCGACGGCGAGGCCCAGGCCGGCGTAGCCGGTGTAGCCGGAGATCAGCAGCAGGAGCGCCGTCAGGAGCGCCACGAACACGGTGACCAGCCACGCGATCCGGTTGATGGCCATCGCTCGCGATTGTCCCCGATCCCGCGGCGGGGGCGGCGCACCGGCGGGTGCCGTCCGTGGACGTTGCTAGCTTCGAGCGGCTGTTTGTGTGCCCATTTCACCTGCTGTACGAACGAGGAGGGCGGAAGTGACGAAGTCCGAGTTGGTCGAACAGGTCGCCGATCGCGCCGAGCTGACACGCAGCGACGCCTCGAAGGCCGTTGACGCGATGCTTTCAACCGTCGAGGACGCCCTGCGGCGCGGGAGCGACGTGACCGTCTCGGGCTTCGGGAAGTTCCACGTGAGCCAGCGCGCCGCGCGTGCCGGGGTCAACCCGCGCACCGGCGAACGCATCCAGATCGCCGCATCGAGGGTGCCGCGCTTCACCGCGGGCAGCGCCCTGAAGAGCGCTGTGAAGACCCACTGACAGAGGTTCGCAGCTTCGGCGACACACTCGCCCGGCGTGTCGCCGAGCGCGAGTCCCAGATCGTCCTGGGGCTCGATCCCGATCCGCTCGACCTGTGGCCGGGCCTCGCGGCCGCCGTCGGCGGGTCGGCAGAGCACGCCGTCGCCGGCGCGGTCCGGGAGCAGTGCCTGGCGCTGCTGACGGCCGCCGGGCCAGCGTGCGTGGCCGTCAAGCTCCAGCTCGCCCGCTTCGAGGTGCTGGGGGCCGAGGGGCGCGAGCTGCTCGCAGAGCTCGTGGCGGCGGCCCGCGAGCAGGGGCTGCTCGTGATCGCCGACGGCAAGCGCGGAGACATCGACGTCACGGCCGCCGCCTACGCCGCCGCGCTGTTCGACGGCATGCAGACGCCGTTCGGACCTCTCCAGGGCCTGCGCGCCGACCTCGCGACGGTCAACCCGCTGATGGGCCTGGACGCCGTGGAGCCGTTCGTGGCGGCGGCCCGCCGCACCGGCGCCGGGGTGTTGCTGCTCGTCCGCACCTCCAACCCCGGGGCCCGGGACGTGGAGGACCTGCCGATGGCGGACGGCCGGCCCCTGTGGGAGCGGCTGGCCGGGATCGTCGATCGGCTCGGGGCCGAGGGCCGCGGGACCAGCGGGCTCAGCGACGTGGGAGCGGTGATCGGCGCCAGCCAGCCCGGGCACCTGCCGCGCGCACGCGAACTGATGCCGGCCGCTCCGTTCCTGCTGCCGGGCGTGGGAGCCCAGGGCGGTGAGGTGTCGCTGCTCGCGGCCGCGTTCGAGCCGGGGCGGGCTGGCGGCCTGGTGAGTGCCTCGCGGAGCATCGCCGGCGCCTTCCGCGAGCTGGGGGGCGAGCCGGCGGGGGCGGCGAGGGCGGCCGCCGAGAGCCTGCGTGAGCAGGCCTGGACGCTGTCCGAGAGATGCTGAGGACCGCCCACCGGGTCCGCTAGCCTGTTGTCTCGCGCCTCCCGACCAAGCCGAATGGGCGCTCGCGCGGGTGGGTAGCGACGCAACGATGATCATCACCGTCACGCTCAACGCGGCGATCGACAAGTCGCTGGCGGTGCCGAACTTCAGACTGGGGCGGCGCCATCGGACCGTGGAACAGCGGACCGCCGCGGGCGGCAAGGGCGTCAACATCGCCCGCACGCTGAAGGCGCTGGGGGAGCCCGTGATCGCCACCGGATTCGCCGGCGGGGCGACCGGGACCCACATCGTCGAGCAGCTGACCGAGGAGTCGATCCTCAACGACTTCGTCCGGATCCGCGACGAGTCGCGTACGAACACCTCCGTGCTCGATCCCACCTCGGGAGAGCAGACCGAGATCAACGAACGCGGCCCGGAGGTATCCGAGAGCGAGGTGGAACTGTTCAGGGACAAGCTCGTGTACCTCGCCCGGGGGGCCGCGATCGTGGTGTTCGCGGGGTCGCTGCCGCGCGGAGTCGAGCCCGACCTGTACGCCACGCTCGTCAGGGAGCTCGAGCGGCTCGACGTGACGACGGTGGTGGACACCGACGGCGAACCGCTGCGCCAAGCGATGCGCGCCGAGCCGGACCTCGTCTCGCCCAACGTGCTCGAGGCGGAGGAGCTGGTCGGCCACGAGTTCGCCAGCGAGGAGGAGCGCTCCCAGGCCGTCGCCGAGATCTCGGCCCTGGGGTCGCGGGAGGCGATCATGACGCTCCCCGACGGGTGCGTGGCGCAGCTGACGTTCGACGGGCAGCGCCTGGTCAAGCGCGCCCGTCTGGAGCCCCGCGAAGCGGTCGGCAAGATCGGCTCCGGCGACGCCTTCCTGGCCGGG